>JAIMAR010000226.1 GCA_023511855.1 Bryobacteraceae bacterium | reverse complement strand
GGGTCGAGAAGGCCGTCGGCGGCCGCCTGCGTGAGGTCGCGGCTGAACTCAGACAGCAGCGAGCTCTCTTTGGGGCGGCTGGCGGTCAGTTTTTCCGAGGCGGAGCGGGCGATCTCCTCCCGGACGGTCGACAGCCGCAGACCCCGCTCGTGAAGGATCTCCGCGGCAAGGCACTTTTCCTCGCGCAGCAGACCCAGCAGCAAGTGTTCCGTTCCGATGTGCTTGTGATTGAGACGCTCGGCTTCCTCGGCGCCGTAAGCCAGAACGCGCTTGCATTCGTGGCTAAGGGGCAGGTCTACCGAAGTGGAGACTTTTTCCCGGATGGTCGTGTGAGCCTCGATCTGTTTCCGCACCGACTCGATGGCCGCGGGAGAACGCAGAAAGCGGTTTGCGAGGGCTTTGTCCTCGCGCAACAGGCCGAGCAGCAGGTGCTCGGTCTCAATGTACTGGCTGCCGAACTGGCTGGCTTCGTACCTGGCGAAAAAGATCACCCTACGGGCTTTCTCGGTGTAACGTTCAAACATACGACTTCGCGTCCTCCGGCGAGCACGGCTTCAGCTCGCCTGCCTCCAGTTTGAGCACACGGTCGCAGCGCCTGGCAAACGAGGCATTGTGGGTCACGTAGACGGAAGTGAGCCCATGCGACTGGTGCAGGTCCTCAAGCATTCCAATGATCATGTCGCCCGTGGCGGCGTCCAGGTTGCCGGTCGGCTCGTCGGCGAGCAGAACCTTTGGCCTACCGGCCAGCGCCCGGGCTAGAGCGACACGCTGCTGCTCCCCGCCCGAGAGTTCCCCGGCGCGGTGAGTGGCGCGGTTGCCCAAACCCACTTCCTCGAGCGAACGCATCGCGGCGGCAAGAGCATCCTGCCGGGCGGCGCCCCGGATCAGCAGAGGCATGGCGGCGTTCTCCAAGGCGGTGAACTCCGGCAGCAGGCAATGAGCCTGCCAGACGAAGCCGACGGTGCGGTTGCGAAGCTCAGCCAACCGCGCTTCGTCCAACGCGGTCAACTCCTGCGAGCCGATAAAAATCCGGCCTTCGCTGGGACGGTCCAGGCCGCCAAGAAGGTGCAACAAGGTGGATTTTCCTGCCCCGCTTTGTCCGATCACGGCCAGGCGCTCGCCGCGCCGCACTTGGAGCCGGAGCCCCTCAAAGACCACCAGCTCTTGGGCTCCCGAGCGGTACCTCTTGCCCAGATTCTCCGCCCGGATGGCCACATCCTCTTCCGGCAGCATGCCGCTGACCCTCTCATCTCTACGCTAGCATGTCTGGGGGGCCGCCTTCAGCGCCCCCCCTTTCTTGAGTATGATGAATCGGCGGGAGGAGGCGATTCGGGCAGACCCTTTCGGACTCCTCTCCCACGCAGCTCTGAAGGCGTGATTCTCCAAGGAGGACGACCAGCGTGAGGAGGCGAATGGTGCTCACTGTGATGATAGCGGCGGCCGCCTGGGGCCAGGTGAAGCGGCCGGTGGATGAGGGAATGACAGACTTAGGACCGGTGAGGCTGACGGTCGTCAATCATGCCAGCATGATGATCGAGGGCGGCGGCAAGGTCATCCACGTGGATCCGGTGGGGCCGAAGCGGTACGAGGGCTTGCCGGCCGCGGATCTGATTCTGATCACGCACGCGCACGGCGATCACACCGATCCGGCGGCGGTTGCGCGGCTGCGCAAGGAAGGGACGATAATCCTGGCGCCGGAGGCCGTGGCCCGGAAGTTAGAGGGGGTGACGGTGATCCGCAACGGGGAGAAGAAGGAGTTCGGCGTCTGGTCGATCGAAGCCGTGCCGGCTTACAACCTCAAGCGGGGACCTTCGCCGGGCACGTTTTACCACCCGAAGGGAGAAGGCAACGGATACGTGCTGAGCTTCGGTGGCATTCGGGCTTACATCGCCGGAGACACGGAAGCTATCCCGGAGATGAAGGAGCTGAAAGACATAGACGTGGCTTTCCTGCCGATGAATCTCCCTTACACCATGACGCCGGAGGAGGTGGCGGAGGCGGCGCGCATAATTATGCCGAGGATCATTTATCCGTACCACTACCGGGGTTCGGATCTAGCAGCCTTACAAAAGGCGCTGGAGGGAAGCGGGATCGAGGTGCGGGTGCGGGACTGGTATTACTAGAAGGCGTCCTCGCGCAAGGGGATCAGCGCTGTGTTCCGCGTTTCAAGATTGCCAGGAATTCTGGCAAGGGCAGGGTGTTGATTACGTCGGTCTTCTCGAGCCAGCCCCGGCGGGCGGTGATGACGCCGTAGCGCATGTTCGGGAGGTGTTTGGGGTGGTGCGCGTCGGTGGAGATCACGAACTTCACGCCGCGCTGTTTGGCGGCGCGCAGCAGGGTGGGATGAAGGTCCAAGCGCTCCGGGCTGGCGTTGATCTCAAACAGGACCCCGCGCCGGGCCGCCTCCTCGGCGACGCGCTCGAAGTCGAACGGGAAGGCCTCGCGCTGTAAAAGCAGCCGCCCGGTGGGATGTCCGAGCACGCGGAGGTAGGGGGACTCCAGAGCGCGCAGCAGGCGGTCGGTCATCTCGGAGTAGTCCAGGTTCATGTAGCTATGGACGCTGCCGACGACGATATCGAGCGCGGCCAGCGCCTCATCGTCCAGGTCCATCGATCCGTCGCGGCGGATGTCGCACTCGATGCCCGAGAGCACGCGGATGCCGAGCGCCTGGTGATCGAGGGCCCGGACCCGGGCGGCGAATTCGAGAACCCGCTTTTCATCGAGACCGTTGGCCATGGCCAGCGCTTTGGAGTGATCGGTGATGGCGATGTACTCGTAGCCCAGGGCCTTGGCGGCGCCGGCCATTTCTTCCAAGGTGGCCCGGCCATCGCTCGAGGTGGTGTGCATGTGCAAGTCGCCGCGGATGTCGGTGGTCTCGACTAGGACCGGCAGCCGGCGTTCGGCGGCGGCTTCGATCTCGCCCCAGTTTTCCCGGAGCTCGGGCGGGATCCAGGCCAGGCCAAGAGCGGAATAGATCTCCTCTTCGGCGGCGGAGGCCAGCGGCTTGTCGTCGGAGGCCCGGAACAGGCCGTACTCGCTGAGCTTGAGGCCCATCTTGACGGCGCGGGTGCGCAGGGCGACATTGTGTTCTTTGCTGCCGGTGAAGTATTGGAGCGCGGCGCCAAAGCTTTTCGCCGGCAGGGCGCGCACATCCACTTGGATGCCTTGCTCTCCCACCCGCGCGCTCGCCTTGTTCTCGCCCCTGCCGAGGATCTCCTTCACCTCGGGGTGGGCGGCGAAGCGGTCGAGCGCGGCGCCGGCGCGGGGGCCGGTGACCAGCAGGTCGAGATCTCCGACGGTTTCCTTGCCGCGGCGGAGGCTTCCGGCAGGAGTGACCTTCTCGACGCCTTCCTCGGCGGCCAGCCAGGCGGTCAACTGGCCGGCCAGCTCGTCGGCGAAGCTGAGCAGAAAGCGGCCCGCGCTCTGGCGGTAAGCGGCGATGGAGCGCAGCACTTTCTCCTCGAGCTTGGCGCCCATGCGGGGCAGCAGGCGCAGCTTTTGCTCGCGGCAGAGGCGCTCCAGGTCGTCGATGGTGCTGACGCGGTAGTGTTCCCAGATCTGAGCGATGCTCTTGGGGCCGAGCCCCTGAATCTTGAGGAATTCAAGCGCCGTGGGGGGGTACTTCTCCAAAAGTTGGTCGCGCCGCTCGAAGGATCCCCGCTCGGCGATCTCTTTCAGCGCCGCGGCAATGCCCTTGCCGATGCCCGGGATTTCGGTGACGGAGCGTTTGGGGTCTTTGAGGATGTCCTCGATTCGCTCCGGGTAGTTCTCGATCGCGGCGGCGGCGTTGCGGTAACTCCGTATGCGGAAGGGATCCTCGGAGGCAATCTCCATGAGGTCCGCCGTCTCGGCGAGCAAACGGGCGTAAGCTTTGTTCTCCATGGCGCACTACTCAACCCGGGCGGGTTGCTCCAACAACGGCGGGTACGGTTCAACGTGAACGAGCACGTCGGCGACCCAGTCCAGATCGGCGACGATCTGGTCGCGCACCTGCATGGCGATGTCATGCGAGGCCCGCACGGTCAAAGAGGGGTCCACTTCAAGGTGCAGATCCACATGGTGCTTGAGCCCGGTGTTGCGGGCGAAACACTTTTCGACTCCCATCACGCCGGGCACGCTCATGGCGACCCGGCGGATCTCCTGCATCAGGTCCTCGGCCGGCATCGTGTCCATCAGTTGCAGGGACGTATCCCGGATGACGCGCAGGCCCAGGAAGATCACAATCAGCCCTACGGCAAAGCCGCCGTAATGATCGGCCGCCAGGAACCGCGATGGATCGTAAATGGCCAAGCCCACTCCCACCAGGGCGGCGCAGCCGGAAAGGACGTCCACGAGGTCATTCCAGGCATCGGCCACCAGGGCGGAGCTGCGCACCTTTTTGCCGTAATGAAACTTAATGGGGGAGAGCGTGCCTTTGAAGAGGATGGAAACCACCAGCGGCCAAATTGCGTAATTCGCCGGGGCGGGGCGGATCTGATCGAGTCCGGCCAAGGAGCGGACGCAGATGGTGACGCCGGCTCCCGCGAGAATGATGCCTACGGCCAGACCGGTGAGGGTTTCGAAGCGCCCGTGCCCATAAGGATGGCGGTCGTCGGCCGGTTTAGAAGCAACCATAAGACCGAACAGCACGATAGCGCTGGCGACAACGTCGCCGGCGGACTCAATCCCGTCCGCGACGACGGCGGTGGAGCCTGCCAGGACCCCGACAATGACCTTCGCCAGCGCCAGCAAGCCGCTGGCGGCGATGCTGATCAAGGCGACGCGCTTGCCGAGACTGTAAAGAGCGGCCACTCCTGAAGGATAGCAAGAGTGAGGGGAAACGTTGGGCCGCTTTTTGGTGCTACAATTCTGTGCATGCCGGATGTGAGTGGAGCGGCCCGCACCGGCCATGAGGACAATCGGATGGAGAAGACAGCGCAAAACATACAAGAGGCGTTCCTAAACAATGCGCGCAGGGAAAAGACCTTCTTGACTATTTACCTGATGAGCGGGGTTAAACTCTCCGGGCGGATCAAGAGTTTCGACAAGTATTCGTTGGTTCTCGAGACTAACAGCCAGGAGCAGCTGATTTTCAAGCACGCGATCTCAACCGTCGTCGTATCGAAGGCCGGCCACGCGAGCCCGGCGGGACACGCGCCCGGGACGCCCGGTGCAGCGCCTGGCCAAGCGGCTTCTGCGGGGGCGGCTTCCGGACCGGTGGAGGGATAGGCAGCAGTCTGATTCAGGAGTCTAAAGAGCGGGTTATCCTCGCGTCGGTAGCCTTCCCAAGAGGCGGCGCGCAGAGAGGGGATGCGCATTCCGCGCCGGCGGCCGAGCACGCAGAGGAATTGGCCGCTCTGGCAGCCACGGCCGGAGCCGAGATCGCCGGCCAGATCGTACAGCACCGTCCGGCGCCGGATGCGGCAACCCTGATCGGGGCCGGAAAAGTCCGCGAACTGGCGGAGCTGGTGAAGGCTACGGGCGCCGAACTGGTCCTTTTCGACCACGACCTGACCCCAACCCAACAACGGAACCTGGAACGCGAACTGGGTTGCCGGGTGATCGGCCGCACGCAGCTCATCCTGGACATCTTCGCGCAGCGGGCGCGGACCCGCGAAGGCCAGCTTCAGGTGGAGCTGGCGCAGTTGCAGTATCTTTTGCCGCGGCTGACGGGACGGGGCGTGGAGATGTCCCGCCTGGGCGGCGGCATCGGCACACGCGGCCCCGGCGAAACCCAGTTGGAAACGGACCGGCGCCGCATCCTTCGCCGGATCCGCAAAATCCGCGAGGAGCTGCGGCACGTGCGGCAGCACCGCGCGGTGCAACGCCGGCAGCGGCAATCGGTGCCCCTGGCCACGGCCGCTCTGGTGGGATACACCAACGCGGGCAAATCGACGCTGTTCAACCGGCTCACCGGCGCCGGAGTCACCGCCGATGCCCGGCTGTTCGCTACGCTCGATCCGACCATCCGGGGGATCCTGCTGCCCAGCCGCCACAAGG
>JAIMAR010000225.1 GCA_023511855.1 Bryobacteraceae bacterium | reverse complement strand
GAAGGGCTGGGTGATCTGCGGCCCCTCGTTGAGGCGCAGATCAGAGCGTCTAAGAACTGCTTTGCGGCTGCTCCATCTAGTCTTCAAACAGCCGCACGTATTCTTCAAAACGAAAGCGGCGGTTACGAGTCTGACCGGTGATTTCTTTCAGGACGCCAAGCTGTACCAGGCGCTGCACCAACTTGTTCGCAGCGGGAAACTCCGTTTTCGTAATCGTTTGAACATTGTTGACAGAGACGATCGGAGTGCGGAAGAGTTCTTCCAAAACCTTGAGGCCGTTGCCCGCGGCCCGGCCAAACGATTGCGTGATTTGCTCACGGCGTTGCTCGCGCAGCGCCAGGATGCGCCGTGCAGTCTCGGTAGCTTGGGCGCTGACCTCAATGACGCCACGCAGGAAAAAAGCCAACCAGCCTTCCCAATCGCCGGCGTCGCGCACGGCTTGCAGCCGCTCGTAATACTCTTGTCGGTAGCGCTTGAAGTAGTGCGAAAGGTACAGCACGGGCTTGTGGAGCACACCACATTCGCACAGCAGGAACGTGATGAGCAGGCGGCCCACACGGCCGTTGCCGTCAAGAAACGGATGAATCGTCTCGAACTGGGCATGAGCAAGCCCAACCTTGACCAGGACCGGCAGATCGTCCCTCTTGTGGAGGAAACGTTCGAGATCGCCCAGTGCCTGCGGGACGGCATCCGGCGGCGGGGGCACGAACGTCGCCTCGTTCAAGGTGCAGCCCCCGGGCCCGATCCAGTTCTGACTCCGGCGCAACTCACCGGGTGTGAGCTTGTGGCCCCGCACGCCCTTGAGCAGGCGCTCATGGATTTCCCGGATCAATCGTACGGAGACCGGCAGCGTATTCAGCCGCTCCAGCCCGTAGTTCATTGCATGGACGTAGTTGATGACCTCGCGCACGTCGGCGGGACGGTCCGGCGAAAAGATGCGCGCCTCGGCCTCCAATAGGTCCTGGAGCGAGCTTTGTGTCCCCTCGATCTGGCTGGAGAGCACGGCTTCCTTTCGCACGTACATCAGCACGAAGAGATCCGGGTTAGGCAGGGTAAGCACTGAGCCATCCAGCCGGCCCAGCGCGAGGCTGGCTTCCGCAAGCGGCCCCTGGAGGTCCTCCATCCGGAGGGGTGGGTCGGGGGGAAGCGGCGCTGGCAGAAAGGCCCGGTTGCCGGTCGCCTGTTGAACGTACCGGCCTGCTCGGCCGATGCTTTTCATCTCAGGACCTTCCATATTGGCTCCTGCCGTTAATATGGCTGCTCCGGCCCTCCATATTAATCTCTGGCGTTAACATGGACTGTTCGCTCGCCGCTATGAATGCCAGCCGTTAATATGGACGGCGCCCACCGGCTTATGAATGCCTGCCGTTTGCATAGCGCCGTCTCCTACATAACCTGCACGTCGAACATGCGCCGTTGGAATTCCTCGTCCATGAACCGCACCTTCCCGGTTGGGTCAGGCTTGCGGAGCCCTCCAATTTTTGCCGCCGCTGACGTGAATCACCTCGCACTCTTGGTCCTTGGTCTTGCGCCCCTGCTTGCCGAAACGCACCAACGGGAGCGGGAAGCCAAATGAAACATGTAGGGCAACATGCTAGCCTACACGCCGGCGGTGTGTCAATGAAGAGCAACAGAACCGCTACCATGAAGGTGTCATGCAAACCAGCTTCGCCCAAGCCCGGCTGGGACCAAACGGCCCCGCGGTCTTCCGCCTGGGCCTCTCGGCGACCTACCGGCCTGGGGTCGAAGTGATCCGCCGCGCTCTCGACGCCGGCGTGAATTACCTCTTCTGCTACGGCTTCGACACGCACATGACGCGGGTCATCCGCGAGATGAGCCCCTCCCAGCGCGAGCGGTGTGTGATCTCGACCGGCGCCTACAACCTGATTTGGACCCGCCAGGACGTGCGCAAAACGCTCGACAAACGCTTGCGCCAGTTGCGCACCGATTACCTCGACGTGTTCCTGTTTCTCGGAGTGATGAAGCCGGAGCAATTCCCACCCCCGGTTCAAGATGAACTGAGGCGGCTGAAGGAAGACGGCCGGGTGCGGGCGGTGGGCATCTCCTGTCATCACCGCCGTTTTGCCGGCGAGCTGGCCGCGGCGCGGGCGCTCGACCTGCTCATGGTTCGCTACAACGCGGCGCACCCCGGCGCCGAGAAGGAGATCTTTCCGTTCGTTGGCGCGGACGGTCCCTCCCTCGTCAGCTACACCGCAACCCGCTGGGGGCGCCTGCTGCGGCGTCCCAAAGGCTGGCCGCGGGAGGGGCCGGTTCCCACGGCCGAGATGTGCTACCGATTCGTGCTATCGAATCCCGCCGTGGACGTGTGCCTGATGGCGCCTTCCAATCGCAAGGAGTTAGAACAAGATTTGAAGGCGGTCGAACAAGGGCCGTTGAGCGGAGAGGAAATGTGCTTTATGCGGGAGTTCGGCGAGGCGGTTCACCGCAGCGCAGGCTGGTTCATGTGACGGCGGGCCAGGGAATTCATCGTCGGCAGTGAATGGCCACGACGATCGCCTGCGCGGGCGGCTCGCTTGCGCCGAGGTAAGAGTGCGGTTCCGACGAATCGAAGTAGGCGCTGTCGCCGGCACTAAGCGTGCGGTCCTCGCCTCCGTGCCGGATGATCAGCGTGCCCCTTAACACATAGAGAAACTCGTGCCCGTCGTGAACGTGAGGGAGGCCCGGTTTGGTTCGCATGGGGAATTCGGCAAAGTAGGCTTCCCCGTACTTGCCCACTGCGGGGAAGGCCAGGTTCTCAAAAAAGTAGGAAGGCTCTTCGGCCGCAGGCGCCTCCGGCAGGCGCACCCGCTCGGCGGCGTGGACGATGACGAACATCTTCTCAGACCGCCGCCCGGCGAAAAAGTGCTCTAATCCAACGTCGAAGACCATGGCGATGCGCGCCAGCGTAGGCAGCGTGGGCACGAGCTTCCCGTTCTCAATCTGCGATAGCAGGCTCGGAGAAAGCCCCGTATGGTTGCCCAGCTCCTTCAAGCCCAACTTCTTGCGCAGCCTTAACTCGCGCAGCTTGCTGCCCAGCTCATAGCGGGAAAGGACCCGCCGGATGGTTTGCTCACTGGTTTCCATGTGGCTGCCTTCCAGTTCAGTGTCTTTGAAAACCGCGCCTCGAATTTGAAGACTACTGAAGACAGTTTTGCAGATATTGAATCCGGCCGTGGCGCGGACCAGTCCTACGGTTGGGAGCACAGAACGGTGCTCGGCCGGGAGACAGACCCCGGCAACAGTTCAAGGAGGAAGCAAAGATGAAGTCGAACCAGAGGGGTTGGATGAAGTCGTTGGCAGTGTTTGTGTTTGCGCTGAGCCTGGCGGGAGCCGCCTCGGCGTCGGACAAGGATATCGTGGATACGGCGATTGGAGCCGGGTCCTTCAAGACGCTCGTGGCCGCCGTGCAGGCTGCGGGACTGGAAAGCGCGTTGCGCGGCAGCGGTCCGTTCACGGTGTTTGCGCCGACGGACGCGGCATTTGCCCGCTTGCCGCAGGGCACGGTTCAAGAGCTTCTGAAGCCGGAGAACAAGGCGAAGCTTCAGGCGATCCTGACCTATCACGTCGTTCCGGGCAAAGTGATGGCCAAGGACGTGGTCAAGTTGACCGCTGCCAAGACGGTTCAGGGCGGAACGATCAAAATCATCAACAGCAATGGCGTGTACGTGGACAACGCCAAGGTGATCCAGACGGACATCGTGACCAGCAACGGCGTGATTCATGTGATCGACGCGGTTCTGTTGCCCAACTAAGCGCTTCCGGGCTTTCCTGGGCGCTGACATCGGTGCTCTCGGCTGCCGCGGCAGGCCGCCAATGGTCTCTGCCGCGGCAGAATTGTTTCTTGACGGCAGCCGAATGAAATAGACCCCGCCGCAGGCAGACGAACCGGCCGGTCGCGGCCGAGGCACAACCACGAGGGGGTGCAGGGAGCAGGCTGACGGCGCTCATCGCTCCGGCGGTTGGCAGTCCGCCGATACACTGCCATAATCAAGAGCGGAGGAGAATTGCGCCGTGCCCGCAAAGCTGACTCTCGAACAGGAATTGAACCCCTGGCTGGCGGCGGAAGCCCGCTTTGATGAAGCAGCCGCCCGGCTTGGTCTCGACAACGGGCTGTGCAAGATCCTGCGGCTGCCGTCCAAGGAGATCACGGTACACATTCCCGTGCAGCTCGACGACGGGCGCCTGGAGGTGTTCACCGGCTACCGCGTGCAGCACTCCATCGCGCGGGGACCGGCCAAAGGCGGCATCCGCTTCGCGCCGGATGTGACGCTGGATGAAGTGAGAGCGCTGGCTGCCTGGATGACCTGGAAATGCGCGGTGGTCAATATTCCTTTCGGCGGCGGCAAGGGCGGCGTGATTTGCGATCCTTCATTGCTTTCCGAAGGGGAACTGGAGCGCATTACCCGGCGCTACACGGCGGAGCTGATCGATTTTTTGGGGCCGGAGCGGGATGTGCCCGCACCGGACATGAACACCAACGAGCAGACCATGGCCTGGGTGATGGACACCTATTCGATGCACCTGCGGCACACGGTCACCGCGGTGGTCACCGGCAAGCCTCTGGATTTGGGCGGCTCGCGTGGCCGCACGGAGGCTACGGGCCGGGGTTGCATGATTGTTTCCCGGGAGGCGCTTCAGCATTTGGGGCTGGATCCTTCTTCGGCGCGGGTGGTGATCCAGGGATTCGGAAACGTAGGGGGGATGGCGGCGCGGCTTATGCACGAGCGCGGCTTCAAGATCATTGCGGTGATCGAGGTGGACGGCGCCATTTACAACCCGAAGGGCATCGATATTCCGAAACTGATGGAGCACCGGCGGCAGACCGGGTCCATCACCGAGTTTCCGGAGGCGGAGCCGATCGGCCGCGACGAAGCCATGTTTTTGGAATGCGAAGTCCTGCTGCCGGCGGCCAAAGAGAACGTCATCACCAGCCAGAACGCCTCGCGCATCCGCGCCAAGATCCTTTGCGAAGGGGCGAACGGGCCGACCACGCCTCTCGCCGATGGAATTTTGGCCGAGAAGGGCGTGTTCGTCATTCCCGACATCTTGGCCAACGCCGGGGGCGTGACCGTGTCCTACTTCGAATGGGTGCAGGACCGGCAGGGCTTTTTCTGGAACGAGGAGCTGGTCAATACGCGGCTGGAAGAGCTCATGGTCTCGAACTTCCACCAGGTGGTCTCCTACGCGGACAAGCATTCGGTCAACAACCGGATCGCCGCCTACATGCTGGCCATTGACCGGGTCGCCTTCGCCATCAAGCTGCGCGGCATTTACGCATGAGTTCGGAAGCCTCCACGCCGCTGATGCGGCAGTATCACGCCATCAAGCGGCAGGTCCCCGGCGCGCTGCTGCTGTTCCGGCTGGGTGACTTCTACGAGCTGTTCTATGACGACGCCGTGACCGCCGCACGCGAGCTGGGGATCACCTTGACCAGCCGCAACAAGGAGAAGGGGCAGCCCATTCCGATGTGCGGCGTCCCCTATCATTCCGCGGAAGGGTATATCGCCCGCCTGATTCAGCGCGGTTACCGGGTGGCGATCTGCGACCAGATGGAGGACCCGCGCTTCGCCAAGAAGCTGGTCAAGCGGGAGATCACCCGCGTGGTGACGCCCGGCACCGCCACGGACTCCGCTTTGCTGCGCAGCCGCGAGAACAACTATTTGGCGGCTGTGCACTACTCCGGGACGCGGGCGGGGCTGGCTTATGTGGACGTATCCACGGGCGAGTTCCGGGCGACGGAGGTGGATGCGCCGGAGGCGACCGCCGTGCTGGAGCAAATCGGCGCGCGCGAGGTGCTGACGGCCTCCGGTGCGCCGCTTGCCTCCGCTCAGCCAACCGGCGGGCCGCTGCGCACGGAGTTGGACGCGTGGGTCTTCAGCCCCGATCAGGCGGAGAGGACGTTGCTGGAGCACTTCCGGCTGTTGACGCTGGACGGGTGCGGCCTGGCCGGACGGCCCCTGGCCGTCAGCGCCGCCGGAGCGGTGCTGCACTATCTCAACGAGACACAGAAGGCTTCGTTGGCCCATCTGGAAGCGCCGGTTTTCTTTGAGCGCAGCCAGGCGATGGTGCTGGATGCGGTGACAGTGCGCAACCTGGAGCTGGTGGAGCCAC
>JAIMAR010000224.1 GCA_023511855.1 Bryobacteraceae bacterium | reverse complement strand
AAGACGACCTGTATGCACCGCTGCTGACAGGCGTGGAGTGGCACCGCGGGCAGGCGCTTTAACTTGCTCTGCCCTTCATCATGTGCCTTTTCGCAGACTCAATCTTGAAAAGAAAACACTTCAAGGAGGACTTATGTTCCCGTTGCGAGACACCGTGCAGGCTCGCTCGCTGCCGCTGATGAATTGGACGTTGATCGCCCTCAACGTGCTTGTTTTCTTTGCGCTGCTCAGCGGGCCGCACGCAGAGTTCTGGATCGAGCGCTATGCCTTGATTCCAGCCCACCTGTTGGCAACACCTGCGGCATGGTTGACCCTCCTCACCTCCATGTTTCTGCATGGCGGCTGGCTGCACCTGATCGGCAATATGTGGTTCCTGTGGATTTACGGCGACAATGTGGAGGACATCCTGGGTCCCGCCAAGTACCTGTTTTTCTACCTGGCTTGCGGCGTGGCGGCGGCTCTGGTCCACGTGGCGTTTAACCCCGATTCCCGGATTCCCACCATCGGCGCCAGCGGGGCCATCGCCGGAGTCATGGGCGCCTACATGGTGAAATTCCCACATTCCCGGATTGTCACGCTTGTGCCGATTTTCTTCTTCCTGACCATGATCGAGATTCCCGCCAGCATCATACTCATCTACTGGTTTGTGATCCAGATCTTCAGCGGCGTGGGCTCGCTGGCCTACTCCACCGCCTCGCAGGGAGGCGTAGCGTGGTTCGCGCATGCGGGCGGCTTTTTGGCCGGCATGCTGCTGATCGGCGCGCTGCGCCCACGCCCGCGCTACCGGCGCCGGGAGGATCTGCATTGGTAGACCGCGGCGGGAGCCTTCGCCCCCTGGATATCCTCGCCATCGCCGCGCACCCGGATGACGTCGAGCAGACCTGCGGAGGCACGCTGCTGCGGGAGGCCGAGCGGGGATGCCGGACCGGAGTTCTGGATCTCACGGCGGGCGAGATGGGCACGCGGGGCGACCCCGAAACCCGCCTGGCCGAAGCCAGGGCCGCGGCCCGAGTCCTCAGGTTGAGCTGGCGCGAAAACTTACGCTTTGCCGATGCACGGCTGGAAAACACACTGGCCGCGCGGATGACGCTGGCGGCCAAGATCCGCCAAGTCCGGCCGCGGGTGGTGATCCTGCCCTATTGGGAAGGCAGACATCCAGACCACTACCGGGCTTGCGAAATCGGCTACGATGCTTGTTTCCTGGCGGGCTTGAAGAAGCTGGATCTGGGCGAGCCGCCGCACCGGCCCTCCAAGATCCTCTACGCCTGCGCCTACGCCAACGTGAAGCCGTCCTTTGTGGTCGACATCAGTGACCAGTTTGAGCGGCGCATGGAAGCCCTGCTGTGTTACCGCTCTCAGTACGGAGGCGGCGAAGAAGGCGCCGCGCTGTTCCCAACCGAGAGTGAAATCCGGGAGCGCCTGTCGGCGGTGGCCCGCTTCTACGGCAATCTGGCCGGAGTCCGCTACGCCGAGCCTTTCGTGGTGAAAGAAGTAATGCTGGTGGACGACGTCGTTGGGCTCCCCGTACGCAGCCTGTGAGACCGCCGTCCGGACTTGACGCCATCCGGCGGCTATGAAACAGTAGATTTAGCATTAACTGGGGATCAACGCCTATGGCCTTCAAAGAAACCGTTCGGTCCGTGCTCAACGTCAAAGGGGCAGAGGTCTGGTCTGTGCCGCCGGACAGCACAGTCTACGACGCGTTGTCGCTCATGGCAGAGAAGGATGTGGGCGCGCTGGTGGTCGTCTCGGGGGGCAGAATTGCGGGGATGTTTTCCGAGCGGGACTACGCCCGGAAGGTGATCCTTCACGGGAAGACGAGCCGGGAAACGCTGGTCCGGGAAGTCATGACCAGCCCTGTGGTGACGGTGACACCCGATCAAACCGTCAACGAGTGCATGCAGATGATGACCCGTCACCGGATCCGCCATCTGCCGGTCGTGGAAGGCGAAAAGCTGGTTGGCGTCATCTCGATCGGCGACCTCGTAAACTCGATCATCAGCGCCCAGGCGGAGACGATCCAGCAGTTGAGCAGTTATATTGCAGGTAAATACCCAGGTTGAAAAATTCAGGAGGAAGGATGCGCAAGTTTTTTTCGTTTTCTGTGGTGATTCTTTCGGCTCTCGCCCTCGTGGCCGTTGCGGCCGATACGGGACCGGAGTCGCTGGTCTTTAAGACCAAAATGAAGGACGTGATGTTCCATCACGCCAAGCACGTCGAACGCGTTAAGGGCGATTGCAAGGTGTGCCACGACAAGCTCTGGCCCCAGTCGGCAAAGGCCCCGTTGAACTATGCTGCGGCGATGCATAAAGCCGCTGAGAAGAGCAAGACTTCCTGCGCCGCATGCCACGTGGCGGGGGGGACTGCCTTCGCGAGTGTTGGACATTGCAACAAATGTCACGGCAATAAATAGACCAACTCCGAGGGCGGCTCGGCCCGCCCTCTTTTTTGTGTTTCGTTGAATCTTGACATTTTCGTACAGATTTAAATAGAATGAGTGTAGATCCAATGAACTGGGAGCTTCCATGAGCAGCACGACCGACATTGCGGCCCTAACCAACCAGGAGTACAAGTACGGTTTTTACACAGACATTGAGGTGGACTCCGTTCCGCCCGGTCTGAACGAGGACGTCATCCGGCTAATTTCGGCCAAAAAAGGGGAGCCGGAGTTCCTGCTGGAATGGCGGCTGAAGGCCTACCGCCACTGGCTCACGATGAGCGAACCGCGGTGGGCCAACGTCCATTACCCGCCCATCGATTACCAGAAGATCGTCTACTATTCCAGTCCGAAATCGGCCAAGAACCGGCCCAAGAGCCTCGACGAGGTGGATCCCAAGCTGATTGAAACCTACGAGAAGCTGGGGATCCCTCTGCGGGAGCAGCAGATGCTGGCGGGAGTGGCGGTCGACGCGGTCTTCGACAGCGTTTCGGTGGCCACCACCTTCCGCGACAAGCTCAAGGAGCTGGGCATCATCTTCTGTTCGTTCTCCGAGGCGGTCCAGGAGCACCCGGATCTGGTGGAGAAGTACCTTGGCTCGGTAGTTCCTTACACGGACAATTTCTTCGCCGCTCTGAACTCCGCGGTCTTCAGCGACGGCTCGTTCTGTTATGTGCCCAAAGGCGTGCGCTGCCCGATGGAGCTTTCGACCTACTTCCGTATCAACGCCAAGGACACCGGCCAGTTCGAGCGGACGCTGATCATCGCCGACGAAGGCAGCTACGTCAGCTACCTGGAGGGATGCACGGCCCCGATCCGCGACAGCAACCAGTTGCACGCCGCCGTGGTGGAGTTGGTGGCGCTGGACCACGCGCAGATCAAATACTCCACGGTGCAGAACTGGTACCCGGGCGACAAGGAGGGCCGGGGCGGAATCTACAACTTCGTCACCAAGCGCGGCAAGTGCCTGGGCGTGAACTCCAAGATCTCCTGGACGCAGCTTGAGACCGGATCCGCCATCACCTGGAAGTATCCGAGCTGCCTGCTGATGGGCGAAAACTCGGTGGGCGAGTTCTACTCGGTGGCGGTGACCAACAACCGCCAGCAAGCCGACACCGGCACCAAGATGATCCACATCGGCAAGAACACCCGGAGCACCATCGTCTCCAAGGGCATCTCGGCCGGACACGGCCAGAACACCTACCGCGGGATGGTGAAGATCCTCAAGAGCGCCGAGGGCGCGCGCAACTTCTCGCAGTGCGATTCGCTGCTCATCGGCGATCAGTGCGGCGCGCACACCTTCCCCTATCTGGAGGTCCGCAACAGCACGGCCCAGGTGGAGCACGAAGCGACCACGTCCAAGATCGGCGAGGACCAGATCTTCTATTGCAAGCAACGCGGCCTGTCGGCCGAAGACGCGGTTTCGATGATCGTCAACGGATTTTGCAAAGAGGTTTTCCGCGAGCTGCCCATGGAGTTCGCGGTCGAAGCTCAAAAACTGCTGGGAATCAGTTTGGAAGGAAGCGTAGGGTAATTCGGGATGCTGAAAATCATCAATTTACACGCGAAAGTCGGAGACAAGGAGATCCTCAAAGGGATCGACCTGGAAGTCAAGGCGGGCGAAGTGCACGCCATCATGGGCCCCAACGGCAGCGGCAAGAGCACGCTGGCCCAAGTGCTGGCCGGACGCGAGATCTACGAGGTCACTGAGGGGCAAGTTCTCTATGAAGGCCGGGACCTGCTGGAGATGAAGCCCGAGGAGCGGGCTGCCGAAGGCGTCTTTCTGGCGTTTCAGTACCCGGTGGAGATCCCGGGCGTCAGCAACCCCTACTTCCTGCGGTCGGCGCTGAACAGCATTCGCAAGCACCGCGGGCTGCCGGAGATCGACGCATTCGATTTTTCCGCTCTGGCCCGCGAGAAGATGAAGCTCCTCGACATGGACGAGGAGCTGATGAAGCGCAGCGTCAACGCCGGCTTTTCGGGCGGCGAAAAGAAGCGCAACGAGATTCTCCAGCTCGCCATTCTGGAGCCTAAGCTAGCCATTTTGGACGAGACCGACTCCGGCCTGGACATCGACGCGCTGAAGGCGGTGGCGCGCGGCGTCAACGCGCTCCGCAGCCCCGAGCGCGCCTTCATCGTGGTGACCCACTATCAGAGGCTGCTGAATCACATTGTGCCCGACTTTGTGCACGTCATGGCGAACGGGAAAATCGTCCGTTCCGGTGACAAGAGCCTGGCCCTGGAGCTGGAGCAGAGGGGCTATTCGGAGATGGACGACCTGGCGGTGAGTGAGCTGGTGCGATGACGACCCTGACTGAGTTGGAACCGATCCTGACGAGCGGCCCGGAGTGGCTCGGACGACTGCGCCGCCAGGCCTATGAGCGTTTCTCGGCCCTGGGCTTCCCCTCCACCAAAGATGAGGAGTGGAAGTACACCAACGTCAGCCCCATCGCCAAGACCCAGTTCGTCCGCGCCCCGCTGGACGGATTCCGCCCGCGGCGCCAGGATCTTCCGGATTTGGGCTGCGCCGTGCGGCTGGTGTTTGTCAACGGAAGATTCGCGCCCGAGCTTTCCACGCTGGAGCCGGCGAGCGGTGTCCGCGTGCAGAGCCTGGCGGCGGCCCTGACCGACGGCCACCCAGCCGTGGAGGCCCATCTGGCCCGCTATGCTTCCTTTGAAAAGCAGGCTTTCGTGGCCCTCAACACCGCTATGGCCGAAGACGGGGCGCTGGTGGAGATCGGCAAGGATGCCGCGCCCGAAAGGCCTGTGCATCTGGTCTTTTGGACCTCAGCCGGCGATGCGCCCGTGGCGGTCCATCCCCGGATCCTCATCTTGGCGGCGCGCGGCTCGCAGTCCTCGGTCATCGAGCACTACCTCGGTGCGCCCGGCACACGCTACTTCACCAACGCCGTAACGGAAGCCGTTCTGGGGCCGGGGGCAGTGCTAGACCACTACCGAATCCAGGACGAGAGCGCCCAAGCCTACCATGTCGCCACGTTTCAGGCCGTTCAAGACCGGGACAGCCTCCTGCGCTCCCATAATGTCGCGTTCGGGGCGGCTCTGTCCCGCAATGACATCAACTCCGTGCTCGACGCCGAGGGCGCCGAGGGCGTGCTCAACGGGCTGTTCCTGGTGGACGGCGATCGGCACGCTGATTTCCACACCCTTCTCGATCACGCCAAGCCCCACTGCGCCAGCCATGAGCTGTACAAAGGCATTTTGGACGGACGCGGGGTGGGAGTCTTCAACGGCAAGATCATCGTCCGCAAGGACGCCCAGAAGACCAATGCGATCCAGAGCAACCGTAACCTGCTGCTGAGCTCGGATGCGGTGATCAACACCAAGCCGCAACTGGAGATCTTCGCCGATGATGTGCGCTGCACGCACGGGGCGACGGTGGGCCAGATGGACCGCGAGGCGTTGTTTTATCTTCGCTCCCGGGGCATCCCGGCCGCAGCTGCGCGGGAGATGCTCACCCTGGCGTTCGCCGGTGAAGTTTTGGATGAAATGCGATGGGAACCCCTGAAGGAACGTCTGACTGCGGAGCTACACGAAATCCTAAGCCGGGCTATGGAGGGGACCGCAGCGTGAGCACCGCCACCGAATCTCTGGCCGAGCGGGTGCGGAAGGATTTCCCCGCCCTGGCGCAGACGGTGCATGGAAAGCCGCTCATCTATTTGGACAATGCCGCCACCTCGCAGAAGC
>JAIMAR010000223.1 GCA_023511855.1 Bryobacteraceae bacterium | reverse complement strand
CCCCGGCTCGGCCTGGGCGGTGGGACGCTATCGCTTCAAGACTTGTTCGACAGCCTCCAGAAGTTCGGACGGCTGAACAGGTTTGGCAAGATACCCCGCCATGCCGTGGCGCAGGCAGAGGCTGCGGTACTCGGGCGTGACATTGGCCGTCAAGGCCAGAATAGGGATGCCGGAATAGCCAGGCAGAGCGCGCAACTGGCGGGAGACCCCGAAGCCGTCCACTTCCGGCAATTGGAGATCCATCAGGACAAGGTCATATTTGCGGGCGCTAGCTTTTTCGATCGCCTCGCGCCAGTCTTTGGCGCAGTCAACCTGGTAGGCGTAACGATTCAGAATGTGCGTCACCACGCGGCGGGCGACCTCGTTGTCCTCGACCACCAGGATGACGTTCCGCTCAGGAGCGCCCAGCGGCATTTCGAGTTCTTGCCGGCCTGGGACGGATAGGGCCAGGGGGATAATGCACTTGCATACGCAGCCTTCGCCGGGTTCCGAGCCGAACCAAAAGGACCCGTTCAGCAGCCGGGTCAACTCGTAGGCCAGTGACCAGCTCAGGTGCAGGCCGTTGCGGCGTCCCCCGAGCCTCGATCCCCGCTTGTCACAGGAGGAACCCGGCAAGCCGGTCTGGGAGGAATCGGCAGACGGCTGAGGGATGACTTTGGTTTGCAGATTAAGTCGCAGGAATCCCTCCGCGGGTTCGCCCCAGATTCGGACCGAAACCTGCCCGTGAACGCACGTCGCCGCCGCCTCGCGAATCAATTCCGAGAGCAACTCGCGCAGCCGGACGGCATCGCCCGAGGCCGTTTCGGGCAAGTCCGGCGCCATCCAAGCCTCAACAGAAACGCCTCTCGACAAGTGCAGTTCAACGCAGGCGGGAAGCGCCGCGCGAAGGGCCTCCCTTAAATGGAACTCCTGCGGGGCGGCGGCGCCCGGACTCAGACTTAGATCCGCCAATTCCAGCGACTGGTCCAGAAGCGACACCAGCTCATCCAGGCAGGCTCGCGCGGTGAGCACGTAATCGCGCTGCTCGGCGCTGAGCGGCGTCTCCAATAGCAGGTCGGTCATGCCTACTGCGCCGCTGAGCGGCGTGCGGACCTCGTAGCTGAGGCCTGCAAGAAACTGCGCTTTCCAATCTGGCGCCGGCAGGGTCGGATCTTGCTTGCCAATGTCTTGTGCGGCCAACCGCGGATCTCCCGTCGTAAGCTTGATCGGAAAGAAGATCCGCAGACTTTAGGAAGGCGAGCTCCTCAGCGGTCTTCGCTGCCGAAGATGTTGGTGATGGCTTCCAGGGGGCCTCGTTCATCGCCGCCGGTCCGCATGGGCGCCAGCTCGCGGCGCATCTTCTCCAGCGTCATGCTTTGGATGATGGCGCGTCCCGGGCCAGTCAACGTGGCGACAAACAGTCCTTCGCCGCCGAAGATCATGGTCTTAATGCCCCCGGCTAGCTGGACATCGTAGCTGACAGAGGGATCGAAGCCCACCACGCAGCCAGTGTCGATTTGGAGGGTCTCGCCGGGCTTCAGATCGAATTCGATGAAGTCGCCGCCGCCGTGAATGAAGGCTACTCCGGGACCGGTCAGCTTCTCCAAAATGAATCCTTCCCCGCCCAGAAATCCCGCGCCGATGCGCTTCACGAACTCGATGTTGATCTGGACGCTGGACTGGGCGCACACGAAGCTGTCGCGCTGCACGATGAAGCTCTGGCCGGGGGCCAGCTCGAAGGCCTGGATGCGTCCGGGATAGCTGCCGGCGAACCCAACTTCGCCGTCGCCTGCCGAGCGGAAGTAGGTCCAGAACAAAGACTCGCCCATCAGCTTCCGCTTGAGCGCGCCGAGCAGCTTCGCGCCCAGGCCATCGCCGGACATCCGGCTTTCCCAGGAGACGTTGGCGGTCTTGTAGAGCATCTTTCCCGCTTCGGCGTAAACCTCCTGGCCCGGTTTCAGCTTCAGGCGCGCCACCTGGAGGTTGTCGCCCTGAATGGTGTACTCAAGGGGTTCGACTGCAAGGGACGGCACTGGCGCGGCGGCCACCGCCTTGCCGCAGGCGGAGCAGAAGCGGGCATCGTCCTTCAGTTGGGTTCCGCAATAGGTACAAAAGGCCATGGCTCAAGAATTCTCCGAAGAGGTCATCTTACAATGGTCTTTACGAGGGTAGAGGCGGCAACGTTCCGCGAAGCCGGAGAGGCAGTGCGGTCCGCTGGGGCTGGGCCAAGGTGGAAAGCTGCGCGCCGGACCCTTCCAGGAGTTGACCAATGGACATTTTCGCGCACGGGCTCTGGGCCGGCGCGGCGGGCGCCGCCGCCAACCGGAAACTCGCCAAGCGGCTTCCAATGCCTTGGATCGTGTGGTGGGGTTTATTCCCGGATCTGTTCGCATTCAGCCCGACATTTGTCCTCATGTTCTGGCTGCACTGGTTCGGCAACCCACCCGCGCCGCTCAGCCGCTTTGGCCGCGGTGTTCGCGAGTTGTTGCCGGAGTTTCTGCAACCTCAAAATCTCTACCTCCTGAGTCATAGCCTGGTGGTGTTTGGCGTGGTGCTCGGCGCAACCTGGTTGATGAGGCGGCGCACAGCCCTGGTCCTGCTTCCATGGGCTCTGCATGTCCTTATGGACATTCCCACCCACCGCGCCGGACGCTTCGGGACGCCCTTCCTTTGGCCGCTGTCAGACTACCGCTTCGACGGGATCTCCTGGGGCCAGCAGTGGTTCATGATTCTGAACTACAGCGCCTTAGCCATCTGCTATGCGGCGCTGTTGCTGTGGAGCTACCTTGCGCGCCGCCAGAGCCGGGCCAAAAGCCTGGCTGAGGCGCCTGATCTCGTTTAATTTCTATTACTTGCAGCGGTCTTCCCTTGAAAGCTCAGGGAGCTGAGCGTTACAATAAGGGTGTCGCTGCTCGAAAGAGGCGGCGACGGGGGTTAAATCTTTCGTTCGGCGGAAGCCCTGGGTTCAGGGGAGACGGGCTGCCGGACCAAAGATGAGAGCAGTCCATCTCCAGGGGCATCCGTAACGACCAGATGAGGTGAACCTATGCTCAAGCGATGGATCTTGGGTCTGGCGACCCTCGTGTGTCTGTTCGCGTTGCCAGTTTACGGGCAGGATACGGCAACGCTGACCGGTACGGTCACCGACCCCACAGGGGCAGTCGTAGTGGGGGCGCAGGTAACCGTAACCAATGTTGCGACCAACATTGAAACCGTCACCGAGACCAACGCCGAAGGCATTTACCGGGTGCCGTTCCTGCGTCCGGGCACGTATCGGGTGACCATTTCGGCAGCGGGCTTCAAGCGGTTCGTGCGGGACAACGTGACCCTAAGCGTAGGGACCACGGTGCCGGTTAACGCAAGCCTGGAGATCGGCACGGTCACGGAAACCGTGGAGGTTCGGACCGCGCTCCCGCTGTTGGAGACGGAGACATCATCCACAGGCACGCTGGTGAAAGGCGACTACTTCTACCGGATGCCGCTGTACCAGCGCCACGTGCGGTCGATTCTGTATCTCACCCCGGGCGTGACGGTAAGCGGTTTCGGCTGGGGCGGGGAGCTGGGCGGCTTCCAAATCAATGGCGAATCGTCCGACCGGATCGGCTACTTCGAAGACGGAATGTACGGAGTGCGGCCCACCGGAGGTTGGACCACGGACACGATCCAGAACACGATCGATGAGTTGAAGGTGATTACCACCGCGCTTCCGGCCGAATACGGCCACTCGGCGGGTGGGGCGCTGGTGGTGGTGAAAAAGAGCGGCACCAACGAACTGCACGGTCTGGCTTCGAACCTCGTGCGGGTGGATGCCATGCAGCATCGGCGGTTCTTCCAGTTGGAAACCTTCAAGCAGCAGGGCGTGCACCTGCTGTTTATGCAGCCCGATGCAAACATCAGCGGCCCGGTTTACATCCCCAAAGTATATGACGGGCGCAACCGGAGCTTCTTCCTGTTTGCCTGGCAGAAGCTGATCGAGAAGCAGTCCCAGCAGCGGATCTACACGGTGCCGACGGCCGCCGAGCTCAATGGAGACTTCAGCATGGCGGGGTCGGGCATCACGCCCTACCAGATCTATGACCCGCGGACGACCCGGCTGGAGAACGGCCTGTGGTACCGCGATCCCTTCCCGGGCAATATCATCCCGAAAAGCACCTGGGATCCGGTGGCGAAAAAGATCCTGGATCTAAACATCTGGGTGCCGCCCAACCGCACCGGGACGGCGACCTCCACCGGCTACATCGACAACTTCATGGCGATGCCCTACAAGAAGGTGTTCTGGAACAACTACTCGCTGCGCCTGGATCACCAGCTCAGCCAGAGTTTGAAGTCCTTCTTTAACTGGAGCTACAACGACCGCTGGGAGCGGCTGCCGGATATGAGCATCGCCAACGCGGATTTCGACTCCACGCGGCGGACCACCAAGAACGCTCAGACTACGATGGGCATCGGCGCCACTTACACCATTACTCCGACGCTGATTAGCGAGGCGCGGTTGACCTACTACCGGTTCAAGGCGGACACCTCCTCACCGGTGTACGGCAAGAACTGGGCCGGTCTGTTCGGCATTCCCAACGTCGAGGCGGGCAGCATGCCGTCGATTACTGGTGTGCCCTACGTGGGCAACCCGGCTGTGGACGTCCAGGAGCACTTCAATTTCCGCGAGGATGTCAGCAAGCTCTACGGCAAGCACGCCTTCAAGATGGGCTACGACCTGCTGCGCGTCCGGCGGAACAACTACACTATCACCAACAACGCCGGCTCCTTCACGCTGGCCACCACCAACGGCCTCTACACCAACGGCTCCGCCATCCCCAATACGGGCGGTAAGGACCTGACCCGGCTGTTGACGGGCGCCGTTTCCTCGGCCACGTTCACGGTCAACCTGCTGAGCACTCTGCCGCGCAACTGGATCCACGGCCTGTATTTCCAGGACGACTGGAAGATCCGCCCGAGCGTTACGCTCAACCTGGGCGTGCGCTGGCAGGTGCAGAGCGTGATGAACAACAAGTACGGGCAGCAGTCTAGCTTCGATCCGAATGCGCCGGACAACGTCGTGGCGGGCGCGATGGGCGTAATCACGCACCCCGCGAAGCTGCACAACAAGGACTGGAACAACTTCCAGCCGCGGCTGGGCGTGGCTTGGCAGGCGCGGCGGAATATGGTGGTGCGGGCTGGATTCGGCCTCTCCACGGTGGACGAGCGGTTGCCCAACCCGCCGACCGAAGAGTACGGCTCCATAACGGCACGAATCGACACGCCCTCCGGCGATTACCGCCCGAGGTTCCAGTTGAGCGCCGGTCCGATCCTGCCGCTGCAATGGCCGGTGGTGCGCTCCAACGGGACGATTCCGTTCGTGGGGACCAACTACGGCAGCCGTACGGCGAGTTGGGTGGACCCGAACCGGAAAAGCCCCTACAGCATGAACTGGAACTTTAACATCCAGTACAACTTCACCACCAATTACCTGCTGGAGTTGACCTACACCGGCAACCGCAGCGTGAACGGATTCGAGTCCATGCAGATCAACCACTGGCCGTACGACTGGGCCTGGAATCTGTATCAGACCAACCTGACGCTGTTCAACACCATGCGCGGCAACCCGCAGGCCTTCCGGCCCTTCACGAACTTCGGCACGATCAACTTCCTGACCAACGGAGCCAACTCGGTCTATCACTCCGGCACGGTCAAGCTGGAGAAGCGCTACTCCTACGGACTCTCGTTCCTGACCTATTACACCTACGCCAAGAGCATCGACAGCAGCACGGGCAACCGGCTGATTCCAAGGAGTTTGGACCGGGCGCGGAGCAGCTTTGACCGGACCCATCAGTACACCGGCAGCATGAACTACGAGCTGCCCTTCGGCAAGGGCCGCAAGTGGCTGAACCGGAGCGGCATCTGGGATGCCATCTTCGGCGGCTACGATATGGTGTTCATCTACCGCATCTCGAGCGGCAACCCGCTGACGTTCGGCTTCAGCGGCAGTCCTTACAGCTACATGCCCACTACGAACATCGCTTACAGGAGCGGACGTCCCAACAGCACCGGCGACCGGGCCCGCCTGCGGGACGGCTGGGCGGACATCGGCGGCGACCGCTGGACGCGGGCCAACCAGAACAAGCTCATCCACTCGATGGACTTCTTCCGGTACCCGGAGGCCTTTACTTTCGGCAACGTGGGACGGAACACCATGG
>JAIMAR010000222.1 GCA_023511855.1 Bryobacteraceae bacterium | reverse complement strand
AAACACCATGGACATCTCGGCTATCCCGGTCGTCAAGAAAGCCTCACACTTGCCCATCCTGGCCGATCCTTCGCACGGAACCGGACGCCGCGACCACGTGCTGCCTTTGGCGCGCGCGGCCGTGGCCGCCGGAGCGGACGGACTGCTGGTGGAGATGCATCCCGATCCCGACCGCGCCCTCAGCGACGGCGCGCAGAGCCTCTATCCCGACCAACTTTCCGAGCTGATGCGCCAGCTCCGCGCCATCGCGCCGGTGGTGGGACGCTCAATCCCATGAACCCTACGCACGCCGGGACCGGTCTTCTTGCGCCCGGTTTCCGCAGCACCGCCCGTAGAAGGATGATTCTTTCATGAAGACTGTCGCCATCGTCGGTGTCGGCCTGATCGGAGGCTCTTTTGCGCTCGCTTTGCGCAAAGCGGGATTTGCGGGGCGGATCCTCGGCGTCAGCTCAGCCCCGGCCATCGCCGCCGCCCTCGAGCGCGGCGTCATTGACGAGCCCGCCAGCCTCGAGCAAGCCGCTGCCGAAGCCGACCTCGTCTACCTGGCGCAGCCCATCCGCCGGATTCTCGAAACGCTTACGCAATTAGACCCCTTGCTCCGCCCCGAGGCCCTCGTCACCGACGCCGGGAGCACCAAGGCCCAGATTGTCGAGACCGCGCGCCGTCATATCCGCAAAGCACAGTTCCTGGGCGGACATCCCATGGCGGGCAAAGAAAAGCGTGGCGTCGAAATCGCCGATGCGGACCTGTTCGCCGGCAGGACCTATGTTCTGACGCCGGATGGCCCGCGCGACCTGGAGACTCCCGCCGCCGAGCAGTTCCTTGAGTGGATCCGCCGCATCGGCGGCGTGCCTGTGGTACTGGAGCCCGCCGAGCACGACAAAGTGGTCTCGCTCACCTCCCACCTGCCCCAACTGGCCTCCACCGCGCTGGCGGCAACCCTGGCGCGCCGCCTCTCCGCAGAACGGCATCGCGCTGTAGCCGGACCCGGCCTGATCGACATGACCCGGCTGGCCATGAGCCCGCACGAAATCTGGCGGGACATCCTGGAAACCAACCGCGAGCCGATCGAAGCCGCGCTGGACGCCTACATCGAAGAGCTGCGCCAGATCCGAGCATCGCTCACAGGCGAAAGAATTGCCGGAGAGTTCGAACTAGCGGGCGATTTCGCGCAAAAGATCCGGCGCGGCGGCGAGGACGCCTGAACGCCGCCCGCCCATGCGGCACCGTGAGCGTGCCGCTGATTCACGCCTGTGAAACGGTTTCACACCTCCGCGCGTCTGAAGCTTGAAGAATCAACTACTTGGATTTGGCAACCGAGTTGCCCTTCCTTTGGCGTATGCGTGTTCGAACCTTGCTTTGGCTGGTGACGCTGCTCCCAGCCGCACTGCTGGCCCAGACGGCTCTGAACGTCAACTCGAAATACCGCATCGAGAGCGTCGAGATCAGCGGCGGCAGCAAGACCGAGATCAGCCGCGGACTCCGCGCGGATCTGGAATCGCTCGTCGGGCAGACCTTCAGCCAGGAAACGCTGGACCGCCTCGCGCGCCGCCTCAAGCGGGAGTTGAACGCCCGCGTGGTCTCGCCCAAGATCACCAAAGGCTCCCAGCCCGAGCAGGTCTCCGTTCTGTTCGAAGTCAAGGGACGCGAGCCGGTCGACCGCTTCAATCTCTCCCTCCCCAAGGGCATCTATCACTCCCGCCAGGGCTGGAGCGGAATCCTTGAGGCCAAGATCAACGCCGGCGACAGCATCTTTAGCGCCGGCTTGGTCAGCGACGGCGACGCTCTGCCGGAGCGCTTCGCCGGTGTGCGCGCCGGTTATGAACACACGCGCGTGGGCACGGAACGCGTCCGGCTCAAGTTTCAGTTTGGGAGCTACCACCAGCAGTGGCATCCGCGCACTCTGCAAGCCTTGGAGAGTTCTCCGGATGTGCCGGGCATCTACCGCACTCGTCAGGACTTCGCCCCGGAAATCACCGTTGTGCTCGCCGAGCCGCTCACCGTTTCGGCGGGCGTCTCCTTCCAGCGTTTTCAAACCCAGTTCCCGGCCGCGCATACGGAAGCCGCCAACGCCGTGACGACAACTCTGCGCTACGCGCGGCGTTTGGAGGATCAGGAGGGCAACCAGCACCAGATCGAGGCAGGCTACAACCTGCGCGCGGCCACCAACGCCTTTGATTCGGATTACGTCTATTCCCGGCATGCCATCCGCGCGGAGTACGCCTACCGCTGGCGGCGGCAGAAAGTGGATGTGGCCTTCGACGCGGGCTTGATCTCGGGCCGAGCCCCGCTGTTCGAACGGTTCTCTATTGGCAACGCCGCAACTCTCCGTGGCTGGGATAAGCTCGAGATCAACCCGCTCGGCGCCACGCGCATGGCCCACGGTTCGCTCGGCTATCAGTACCGGATCTTTCAGATCTTCTACGACACCGGAAGCGCGTGGGACAAAGGGAGCGACGCCGTGGTGCGGCATTCGATCGGAATCGGCTTCGGCAGCAGGGACGGATTCTTCCTGGCGCTCGCCTTCCCCATCCGGGATGGCCGGGCGACCCCGATGTTCATGACCGGCGTGGCGTTCTAATGGTCAAGCGTTTCCCATGGGTTCGCTGCGTGCGGGCCGCAGCCGCTGGGCTGGCCTGCGTCGCGGCCCTGTGCGCGCAGACCCTGGCGCCGCAGTTGGCTTCCGGCGGCCTGTCCGTCAAGGCCAACCGGGCCGTCGTGTTGCAGGGAGCGGTGCTGGAGCGCCTGCACGACGGCGCGACGGTCCGAGTTACGCTCGAGCTGGCGCTGTTGAGCAGCGCCCGGGGGCCACTTCACAGTCGCACTTCCGCTCGCTTCGCTCTCAGCTACGACCTTTGGGAAGAACGCTACGCTATCACCCGCCTTGGGCCCAGCCCCAAAAGCGTCAGCCATCTTACAGCGCCGGAGGCCGAGGCCTGGTGCCTGTCCGAACTGCGGCTGCCCGTGCCTGCCCTCTCGCCCGATTCCCCCTTTTGGATAAGATTGGACGTGCAGCCGGAACTGACTGGGGACCGTGAGCCGCCCAGCGGCGACGTCAGAGCCGGTCTGGCGCGCCTCGTCGAGCTGTTCAGCCAGCCGCTCTCCAGCCCGGACCAGCACCGGCGAATCGAAGCCGGCCCGTTCCGGCTCAAGGAGTTGCGGTAGCCGCAGCGGAGGGTTCTTCCAGGCGCATGGCAAGGTTGCGCAATCAGCTGATTGTGTTGTTGCTGGCCGCTACCCTACTGCCTCTGGCAGCCACCGTCTGGTGGGCCGCCTCGCTGCTGGAGCTGAGCCTCCGCTACTCGGCGGCTGCGGATCTGGACGCGACTTCCCGCACACTCGAGCGGGTGGGAAGGGAGTTCTACCAGCGTTCCCGCGAGTCACTGAAAAGCGATGCCGTCGCCGGCCGCCTTGCGCCGCAACGGTATCGCGCCTCTGAGCGGGCCGGCTGGCCTGAGGCTGTGCTGGAGTTTTGGGACAGTGCACAGCCGGAGCGCTTCCGCACCGCCAGCCCTAAGGGCAGCCGCCTGGAATACATGCAGCGGCACGCTGGCGAAGTCCTGGTGTGGTCCAGTTCCCTGGAACCCGTGGCAATGGAAGAGATCGCCGAACAAATCCGCCAGGCGCGCCGCACGGCCGAGGCCGCTAGCGCCCGCGGTTTGCGGCGGGGCTTTACGCTGCTGTTCCTGCTGCTGGTGCTGACCACCTGGGCGGCGCCCCTAGCCCTGCTCGTTTACTTCGCCACCCGCGTGAGCCGGCCCATTCACGCGCTGACCGAAGCTCTCACCCAGGTCGCATCGGGCCGGCAAGGCGTCCGCATCGGCATCGAGCGCCGGGACGAGGTGGGCCAGGCGATCCGCGCTTTCAACCACATGGCCGAAGAGCTGGAGCAACAGCGATCCCGCCTTGTCTACTTGACCCAATTGGCAAGCTGGCAAACCCTGGCGCGGAAGATGGCCCACGAGCTCAAGAACTCGCTGACGCCCATCCGCCTCACCATGGAAGAGCTGCTGGCCCGTCAGGATCAGGCGGGCGGAGAGTTCACCCGGCAAGCGGCTGAGATCGTCGCCGAGGAGGTGGCTGCACTGGAGCGGCGCGTGCGCGCCTTCTCTCAGTTCGCCGCCGAGCCGCCGGTGCGGCCCGAGGCTCTGGATCTGCGGGCGATAGTCGAAGAGCGGGTCCGGCTGCTCAGCAATGGACACCCCGAGGTCAGCTACGAACTGCGTCTGGCCGGGGAACTTCCCCCCGCTTGGGCCGATCCCGACCTGGTGCGGGGAATCCTCACCAACCTTCTTGAGAATGCCGCCGAGGCCGCCGGACCGGGCGGGCGTGTGCTCGTTACGGGCAAGCCGGCGGATGGAAAAATCATCTTGGAGGTTCACGATTCGGGGCCGGGCCTCAGCGAACACGCGCGGCAAACGCTGTTCGAACCCACCATTTCCTTTAAGAAAACCGGCATGGGCCTCGGCCTCTCCATTGCCCGCAAGAGCGCGCTGTTGTGTGGAGGCGATATCCTGCTGGTGGAGGGAGAGCTGGGCGGCGCCGGATTCCGGGTCGTATTGCCAAGCCATGTCTCACAACCGAGTCCTGATCGTTGATGACGAGGAAAACATCGGGCGCTCGCTGCGCCTGATCTTGGAGCGCGAAGGCTACCGCGTGACCACCTGCCGCAGCGCCCAGGAGTTCCGCGCCGAAGTGCAAGGCGCGCCGGTAGACGTGATCCTTCTGGATCTGCGCCTGCCGGACGTCAACGGCATTGACCTGCTCCGCGAACTGCGCGCCTCGGGCCATCCGGCGCCCGTCATCATGATCTCCGGTCACGGCACCATCGCCGAGGCAGTCGAGGCCACGCGGGCGGGCGCGTTCGATTTTCTGGAAAAGCCGCTCGGACGGGACCGGGTGCTGCTGGCCATCAAGAACGCCGTCGAGCAAGCCAGCCTGCGCGAAGAGAACGCCCGGCTGCGCGAGCTGGCCGGCGCCGCTCCGAAAATGGTCGGCGTCAGCGCAGCCTGGCGGTCCGCGGTCGAGCAGGCGGAACTGGCGGCGCGCTCCGACGCCCGCGTGTTGCTCACCGGCGAATCCGGCACCGGCAAGGAACTGCTCGCCGCACATATCCATGAGTTGAGCCCCTTCGCCTCCGGGCCGTTCATCAAGGTGAACTGCGCCGCCATACCCACGGAATTATTGGAGAGCGAGCTGTTTGGACATGAGAAGGGCGCCTTCACTGGCGCGGCCGCCCTGCGCCGTGGAAAGTTCGAGCTGGCCGATGGGGGGACGATCTTCCTCGACGAGGTGGGCGACCTCCACCCCGCCAGCCAGGCCAAGCTTCTGCGCGTCCTGCAAGAGGGCGAGTTCCATCGGGTGGGAGGCGAGCGCACCATCCGTGTGAGCGTGCGCGTCATCTCGGCCACCAACCGCGACTTGGCCGGACTCGCCGCGCGCCGGCAATTTCGGGAGGATCTTTATTACCGCTTGAGCGTGGTTCCCATCCGCGTGCCGCCGCTGCGCGAGCGCCCCGAGGACATCCGCCCGCTGGCCGAATACTTCCTGGACGATTTCTGCACGCGCAACAATTTCAAACCAAAGCGCTTAGACGGAGCTGTGTTTCCGCTGCTGGCAGGTTACGGCTGGCCCGGCAACGCGCGGGAGCTGCGCAACGTGATTGAACGTATGGCCATCCTGTCGCCGGGACCGCTGATCGGCCCGGAGTCCGTACCGCTGGAGCTGCGGTCCCCCTCCACCGAGAGGCCCCCGTCCGCGCTGCGCCAAGCGCGCGAGTCCGCCGAGCGGCAATGTCTGGAGCGCGCGCTCGAAGAGCACGGCTGGAACGTCTCGGCCGCCGCCCGCGCCCTCGGCATGGAACGGACCAACCTCCACAAGCGCATGCGCGCCTTGGGACTTCATCGCCGCTGACGCCCCCGTGGCGCAGGCTGCCAGCCTGCGAGGCGTGTCGGGCCGGCACCTCGCGCCTCCTTTTGTGGGCCAAGCTGGTTTTGTGGGGCAGGCTTTCTAGCCTGTCGGCCGGCATTCCTGCCGGCCTGGGTTCCCTTTACCCACTGCTCTCCGTTCCGCGAAATCTTGCGCTCTGTAGATGCTGCCCCGGCGTCTCCGCGCTCTCTCTTCCCATCTCCGTGTTTCTCTGTGTCCTCCGTGCCCTCTGTGGTTTGCCTTCTCCGTGT
>JAIMAR010000221.1 GCA_023511855.1 Bryobacteraceae bacterium | reverse complement strand
GCTTTTGAAGCGATCGGACGCCGGTGTCGGTCGATGGCAGAAACCCTGGCCGGACTGGCTGAAACGAAAGCAGAACGCACCGTACTGATCGGGGAACAAGGGAGCCTAAGCGTTGTACTGCCGCTTGACAACGTGCGATATCTCTCGAGTCTTTGCCGGGAGGGAGCATCGGCGATACCGAAATTTCAGATCAGGCGGGTACAACGCGGGCAGACCGAGTTATCGGATAGCGCCAGCTTCGCCCCTGACGGCTCAGGGATGGTCTGGCGGCCGAACGAAGAACAGCGGAGGGAGTAGTAATGCCGACTGCATGGCTGGTACTCTGGTGCGATCCAGAGTCGGAACAACAGGTACGAAGGATCTGGGAGAGACTTCACTGGACAAGAGTCGACCTTGCCGAGGCTTTGCGCCTGGGTCCAGGCGCTTCCGCCTGGACCGTCGACGCTCCATGTTCCGCAGGGATGCTCGCCGACCTCGTCGGCTCGCTCCCTCAAACCCGAAAAAGCTCGTGGGCGCTGGCTGGAGTCTCTGAACCAAGCTGTATTCCTCTCGACATCCTCCCAACATTACGCGGTGAGGTTGTCCTTGACGAACGCATTACAGGTAACGACCTCGATCTGCATTGGGACCACCCCTTGGGTCCAAGGCTACGAGAAATGCACCTCGGCTTGTGGAGCAGAGGACAACGCCGGCGGGAGGAGTCCGTTGATCCCTCGGAGAGCTTGCGGAGCATGCGGAATGTGACGCGTTCTCCAAACGATCGGCTGGAACCGCAGCGGATGGAGGTGTGTCTCTCGCCTCAAAAAAGCCCCGCTGATTATGCCGCGATTGCTTATGGGGACGTTCCGGATGGTAGCGAGCAGTACAATGGCGTCGGAGGGCGGAACGTGTTGCTTTTCCACTCAGCCATGGAATGCGGCCACCCGCCGTTTGAGCCACATAGGGAGGATCATCCCGATCCCGGCCGAAGGCGCGTCCCAGAGGGCCGCCCTGATGTGTTCATATTTCTGAATGCGCCAGCGGTCGGCGTTAGGCACTACGGCACAGCCGGAGTTCCTAACGCTCTTATAGACCACCTGCTTGCCAAACGGCTCGTTGTCGAGCGGGCTATAGGAGGGCCCGAAGATCATGTTCGCGATCGACGTGACCTTGCGGAACGACACCGATAACTCGGTCGAAGTTATGATTCCGAAGGGTAGCATTTTCGAAGGCACCTCAACCGGGCCGGGATGGCCGCAACAGTATCTGGCCACTGTACGCGAATACCGCATCACCCTTGGTCCACGTATGCGTGTCACGCTTCACATGGAAGGAAAGTGCATCAATTCCTCTTTTCGCGCACCACGCAACTGGCCAATGAGGCCGACGGTTTTCGTGTCTCCGTAGCTACCGTGCTGGGGTGAGATCAACGGCTGCAACATAATAGACTGCGCCGTGGGCGACGCGAAGAGGGCATTCCCGTCATATAGCATGTCGCCGCCGGCCCACCCCTTCAAACCGGCGAATGATTGCCTCTGCCCGCTGGCGGCGCTTCTTGGCGACCTGGTAGTCGAGCCCGGCGCCGCGAGCATAGTCTGCGACGGACTGGCCGTAGACGCGGGTGCCGGCGAGGAGCAAGAAGTCCGCCTCAGAGATGCGACCCGCCTCCATGTGCTGCCGCAGGCGCTCGATCGCCTTCTCCTGCGCCTCGCGCAGCTCGATGCCGGAGGTGTCGATGCCCTCCGTGCCGCCGGCAAGCGCCTCGATCTCCTCGGGGTCGGCGGCGACCTCTCGGTCAGCGCGTTGCCAGGCGCGCCGGTACTCGTCGTGGAGGCGGTGGACCGTGTCGTTGTAGACTTTCTGCACCAAACGGCCGGGCCGCCGCCTCACGTCAATTCGGCAGAGGACCTGGAGAAAGGTCCAGATGATGTTCTGCCACCGCTCGTCTGCGTCCGGGTCCCAGCCTCGCTTTTGGAAGTGGATCGACTCCAGACCGGGCCAGAAGATCACCAGAAGAATCGTGCGCCAGCGCGGATCTGCATCGTTGGCGTGGGCCTCGAAGATCGGGCGGAGGATCTCGTCCTTGCGCGGGTCGGTCGAGGTGCCGTCCCGCATGAAGGCGATGACGTCGGCCCAGGTGCGGAAGCGGCGGAAGAAGAGTTGCGTTCCCTGCAATTTGTGGAGGAGCGCCTGGTAGGCGCCGCCACGGAGTTCGTGTTCGAGTTGTTCACGGTCATTTCTTTCCGAGCGCATGAAGCGCTCGGGTCAGAAATCACCGTGAAGGCTTTACGGGCGGGGCACGCGGCAGGGAACGTGTCCGTAACGTCTGGAATCTCAAGAGGCTGCGAGCTTGCCTTCGGGAATGAGGATCGGAAGGAAGCAGGCGGATACGGCCGGTCAGAAATGACCCAGGGCTACTGTTCGCAGGAGGTCTGGAACAGCGCGACCCACTGCTGGCTGCCGGGGGCGAAATCAAAAGGCGAACCAGCGATCGCCGCCATTAGCTTCGAGAGCATGCCGCAAAGTCCGAGCATGGCCTCATCATTTGGCGACCGTTTCAGGGTGCCGCCGGCGCGGAGGACGTCGATAAGCGCCGCGCCCTTGGCGTCTGGTCGGCCACTCTCGTCAGTCAGTCCCAGCATCCGCAAATCGTACTCGCGCGCCAGCTCGGACACGCGTTCAGCCGCCTCCCACTGGTGTACTTCGCCGTCCCCCGCCTCGACATAGGCCGAGGCCGCGAACCGCTCTGTTATTGGAACGGAGATGCGGATTGCGCCAGAGCGCAGCAGGGAGATGGTTACGTCCGGCCATCTGGCTCCACCCGGCACCGGGAAAGCGATGCCGTCCTGACCGGCGATTTTAAAGGCCATCCTATAGCAGCGCTCGCTCTTGATGTGGGGCACAGGGTCGCCGTCGATGCCGGGGATCAAGGCTTGCAGCCGCTGCCGGAGCACGCTCACGTACTGCTTCAGGTTCGCCCGGGTCTTATGGTCCAGGCCCGCCCCATTGAACGGGATCTCGCCTCCGCGCATGGCAAACACCTTGAGGAGAGCCCAGATGGAGTCCGGCACTCCGCGCTTCCGTTTCTCTTCGAACCCGGCCGCCTGGAACGAGAAGTCCCGGCTTCGGCGCTTGGCTTCAACGGTGATCGCGGACTCCGTCACCCAGACCAGAACCTCTTCCCACCGCGTGCCTGGCGGCGTCGGGAACGACTCTTGCGCCTTAATCGGCGCCTTTCTTCGGCCGCCCGCGAGCAGGCCCTCCAGGTGATTCCGATCAAACCTGAGGCGATCCTCTTCCAGGCGAGCGACGAGTTTGAGCGCCACTACAGCCGGCGGTTCGCCGGTCCAGGCGTCCTGCGGCGGCACTTCGCCAGGCACCAGAACGAGGGCGCCCTTGGAGGCACTCAGTCGCTCGCATGCACCGAAGAGGCCGGGCGCATCGATCCAGGTGGCCCCTCTGGCGAGGAAGACCTCCCGCGACCTGCCGCCGATGGTCGTCTTGCCCAAGAACCAGAGGCGTGCTCGCACGATTTCTTCAACCTCCCCCGCGAGGTCCAGGCCTATCGCCGCAGCCCTGGCCAGGCCATGGAAATCCACGGCCCACTGCTTGAGCCTGTCCATAGGAACATTGACGCGCCCAGCTTCGGGGCAGTGAATGTACGAACGAATGTGAGATCCCGGAGGGCTCTCGATGAATACGACATCCTCAACGTGCCCCTCGGGGCAGGCGTCGCACACAACCGTTGTGGCGTTGTCATCCCGCCGGAGAACCGCAGCGGCGGCCAGCATTTCCGCGTGCCCTTCCGGCCAGGCGGCGACCTCAGCACCCGAAAACCGCGCTTGCTGGGCATCCGCGCAGGCCCAGATCTGCGCCAGTGGATCAGGCTCGCTCAATCTTCCACTCCTTCAGGTATTTCTTCGCGATCAGTTCCTCCGGCGAGTCCTTCAAGTTGCAGGAGTTGGGATGAGACACGCGAAACGAGAGCGCCTTGGAAGCACGCCCGTGGCCGTCCGTATTGTCGAAGACCATTCTGATCACAACAGAGTTCACGCGGATCATGGACATTGGCAGGCGCCGCTCGTGCAACGCTGTTTCGATGAGATCGTGGATGTCATCTTTGGCCCCCTTGGGGTCAACCTCGAACGTGATCCTCTTCTTGTGATTGCCGACCAGCGACACTTTGAGCGCGCTGATCTTGACCTCTTGGACGCGGTCTGCCGGGTGCGTCGGGAAGGAAAAGTCCCGGCGCTTGAGTCCATCCAGTTCATAGGCGACGGCGTTCCGCACCTCCTGGCTCAGTTCCTCGTGGAGAATCGCGCGCCCGAATAGTTCCTGAAGATCGCTCACGATCTTCTTGTCGCCCCGGACATAAAGCTCCAGAGTCCCGTCTTCGGGATCGTAGACGTAGATGACCTCGAAGGCCGGGTTCTGGGGCCGTCGTTCAAAATGGCCGTTGTCATCGTAGCCGATGAAGGTATCTGAATAGTCTTTGGGGTAGACGAAGACGTAGTGGTAGCGGCCCGCGCGCAAGTACGCCTCAGCACGGCAAGGGCTGCCACGGCCCTGGTGCTCCCAGTAATAGGCAGAAATGGCATTGGCCAGCTCTTCCAACGCACCTGGGGAAACGTCCGGCTGCTTCTTCGGGATGTCCTTCCGCTTGCGCCAATACCGGTCGCCCAGTTGGTCAGCCCGATGGAGCCGCGCGGCCACCTCGAAGACCTGATTGTGGTGGATGAAAACCCAGAACGCTTTGTTCAGATGTCCGTCCAATCGGTCCAGGTCCCGCGCCAGGTCCAGTTGATGAAAGCGCCCCTCTTCGATGAGAGTGCGCGTCCCCTCCGGCACACCCATCGCGTGGATGGAACGGAAGTCGCTCTCGATCCCCTTCCGAATCGGCTCCGGCAAGTTGCGCCACTTCTCGTAGAGCGGTTCGATCTCCGTCTCCTTCAAGTTGTCCCAATCGACGTCGCCCAGCACATTGCGATGGGCGAAGTACTCCCGCAGGAGTGCATTCAGCACCTGCCGGAGGAACTGCCTCGGTGCGTAATCATTCGTCACGGTGTCGTCTCCTTGCTAAAGCATTGCGTTGACTTTCAACTCAACACATAGATCCAAAAAAAACGCGGCCCGCAATCAAAACCCAAGTCTCCCTTGTCCCGAAGCGGCATCTCTCGATTCGTAGAGCTTGCCGTCCTTGTCCATGTAAAGCAGCCCCAGTTGCTCAAGCCGGACGCGGAGCGCGGAAATCGTGACCTCGTACTTCTCCGCCAGCCGGTACAGATTCGGCCAGTGCCTGCGCTCGATCTTCATCGCGTCCGCCCGGATCATCTCCGCGGGCATCGAGAGGGCCGCCGCGTAACGATTGACAGCTCTCGCCTCGTCGGGCTCGTCGGCACGGGCTTGGATCTTTCGCAAGAGCTCCCGGCCTTCCGGGTCGTTCGAGAGCGCCTTGATGACGGCCACCTCGCCCACCGGGGAGCTCCTGTAAGCGAAGGGACTGTCGCCTTCGACATCGAACAGCGTGGGATGGTCCAGCGAGCTCTTGTCGATGAAAAGGTCCCAATGGCCCATCTCATGGCCCTTTGTCGAGCGCTCCAGCCCCGGCTTGTCCGTGAAAAGTGCCTTGCGGTTCTCGTTAAGGACGATCAGGCGCTTCTTGGCGATGAGCCCACCGAGGATCTGCTCGCCGGGCAGTTCATCGATCGGCTCCCAGAGGAAATCGAGCCCGAGAACTTTCTCGGCGATGAGATCGATGGGGATCGGCGGCGAAAACGGTCGCCCAAGCAGGCGCTCGAGTTCGGCGAGCCGTGACGCCGCGATGTCTTCAATCTCCTGATTTCGGAGGATTCTCACCGGCCTTCTTCCTACGCTTCAATTCCTGCAAAAGTCTGTTCCAATCTTCTTCCGTCAAGTCCCTGTCGAAGGCCGAGCGGAAAAACGCGCGTGCCGGCTCGCTCTCCTTCAGAGTCTTTTGGAGCCCAGGCGGGACCTTGCCCGCAAGCGTAATCAACTCGTTGGGGTCCGCGTCAAGCACGTGAGCCAACTCGGTAATCAGCGCCACAGATGGCGGCTCGGTCTTGTCGTTCTCGATCTTGCTCAAGTAGGTGAAGTCGAAGCTTCGGCCCTCCTTCCGCAGGCGCGCCGCCACCTTGTCAGCCAGTTGACGCTGCGTGAGGTTCTTCGCCTTCCGCAGTTCCCGGAGCCGCTGCCCGAATGTGACCTGCTGGCC
>JAIMAR010000220.1 GCA_023511855.1 Bryobacteraceae bacterium | reverse complement strand
GCAGTAGCTCCTCCTTGGACTTAGCGATTCTCGGGAGGTTTCTCAATGGGTCTTCTTGACGGCAGACGATCCCCCCAGCTCTTAGAGAAGTTCAATCCTTTGTTGAAAAAGATGGAGGCCGATTGGGACAATCGTGCCAGGGAGAATGCGGAGTATTACATAGCAACGAGGCCGGAAGGATGGAGCAAAGAGGAGTTCTTTAGGTCTGGGCGAGTACACGTCGAAGAAATGATTCTTGCCGATAGAGCCAACATCTGCCAGGGCAAGGATCCGCGCCGCATGAGGGTTCTGGAGATCGGCTGCGGTATCGGGAGGATGACCTTGGCGCTGGCGGAAGTATTCGGGGAGGTCTACGGTGTGGACGTAAGCGGAGAAATGATTCGGAGAGCTCGGGCGCTGGCCGAAGCCGCCGGGATCAAGAATGTCCGGTTTTACAAGAACAACGGGATGGACCTTAAAGTTCTACGTCGCGTGAAATTCGATTTTGCCTTCTCCTACATCGTTTTTCAACACATCCCCAGCAAGGAGGTTATAATTAATTACCTACGCGAGGTTCACCGGCGGCTGGCTCCTGGGGCGTTGTTTAAGTTCCAGGTTCAGGGCTACCCAGGCGTAGAATCCCGGCCGGACGACACTTGGTTAGGCGTCCCGATTACGGAGGAAGAGGCGGTGGAGATGGCGCGCGCTACGGGTTTTGATGCGCGCTTCCGCGTTGGGGCTGGGGAACAGTACTTCTGGCTGTGGTTTTTCAAGCAGCCGGAGCGGGGAACGCTCGACAGGGTTCTATCGTTTTTGCGAATCCGGCGTGACTGAATCCGTCGCCAACGGATTCCTATTGCTAAGAGCGCGGGTTGTCAGGCGCGGCGGCGGGATTAAGGCAGCGGTTGCGGAACCAAACAAACGCTCGCTCACAAGTAGAATCGCCGGATGGTTTCTGCGACCCGCAGGATTTGATCTTCCTTCAGAAACGGCCACAGAGGCAGGGAGAGGATCTCGCGGCAGGCTTTTTCGGCGTTGGGCAGCGAGCCGCGCGGGGGGCCGAATTCGCGGAAGGCGGGCTGGAGGTGGAGCGGCACAGGATAGTGAATGCCCGTGACGATGCCGTTTTGCCGCAGATGTTCTCGCAGAGCGTCCCGGCGGCGGGCGCGGATGACGTAGAGGTGGTTGACCGAGTCAGCGGAGCGCCGCACGGGCCGGATCTCTTCGCAACCCGCCAACGCTTCGTCGTAGAGCGAAGCCAGCCGGCGGCGGGCGGCGTTCCAGCGCGGAAGCTGGGGTAAGAAACTCCTCAAGAAGCAGGCTTGAATCTCGTCCAGGCGCGAATGGGTGCTTTGGAGGCGGCTCACCTGACCGCCCTGGCGGCCGCCGTCGCGCAGGAGCCGAATGCGACGGGCGATGACTGAGGAATCAGTGGCCACCGCGCCGCCATCGCCCAGGCATCCCAGGTTCTTGGTCGGATAGAAGCTGTAGGCCACCCAGCGGGAATACGCGGTGAGGGGATGGCCCTGGAACTGCGCGCCGTGGGCCTGGCAGGCATCCTGGATGAGGGCGAGGCCGTGACGGCGGGACAGGGCGGCCAGCGCGCGGAGATCGCACGGCTGGCCGTAGAGATGGACGGCCACAATGGCGGCGGTTTTGGAGCGGATGCGGTCTCGTGCGTCCCCGGGATCGAGCAGCAAGGTTTCGGGGTCCACGTCCGCGAACCGGGGTACGCAACCGGCCGCCAGGACGGCTTGAGCGGTAAACAGAGAGGTGAGGGCGGGCACGAGGACTTCTTTGCGAGGTTTGTTCGGGATGGCCGTTCTAAGGCAAAGCTCCAATGCGACCGTACCCGAGCCCACGCCGACGACCCAGGCCGCGCCGGTGGCTCGGGCGAATTCACGTTCAAACGCTTCGCCTTCCCGGCCGAGAACGAATTGGGCGCGAGCGAGCAGCCGGTCGAGCGCCGGGCGCCAGCGGGATTGAGTGGCCTCGAGTTGGGGGCGGAGGTCGGTCAGTGGGATCCTCATGCGGTTCGGGGCTCGCGGCGAATGAGTGCGGGCACAGCCACCAAGGTAAACCACAGACGGAGCAGTTGGCCAGCAGTCGTGGCCAGCGAGCGGAGGCGGAAAAACTGGGAGAGGCCATGCAGCCTTGGATAGTGATGGACGCCGACTTCCTCAAATTCCCAGCCGCTCATCTCGAGCTTGCGCACCAGCTCGACGCAGACGGCGCCGCTGGTCGATTGCAGTTGGATTTGGTCCAGGAGTTGACGGCGGATGAGGCGGAAGTCGCAGTCGATGTCCCGGATCTGGATGCCGAACATCCAGGCGGCAAAGCGGTTGTAGATTTTGCCGATCCAAATCCGGCTCCGGGGGTCGCGGCGTTCGAGCTTGTAGCCGTTGACGAAACCGGTCCGGTGGTCAAGACGCGCCAGCAAGCGCGGCAACTCTCCGACGTCGTACTGGCCGTCGCCATCCGTGTAAAAGACCAACTCTTTGGAAGCGGCGGCGAAGCCGCTGCGCAGGGCGGCACCGTAGCCGAGGTTCTGGGGGTGAGTGACGACCCGGAAGCGCGGGCCGAACTGGGCCTGGAGGCTGTGGAGAACCTCGGCGGTGTGATCCCGGCTGCCGTCGTTGACGACGATGACCTCGTAGTCGTCGGCGCACGCTTGGAGGGTGCGGAAGGTGCGCGCGATCAGGTCCGGCAACGAGGGCGCGTCGTTGTAAGCCGGAAAGAAGACGCTGATGGAAGCGGAGCATTGTGGGGTCATGACGTAGCCTTTTCTGCGATCAGGATCAGCGATTGGCCCAGGGGCAAATTGCGGCCCCGGGCGAGCCAGCGGGCCTCGGCGCGCAGGCAACCGAGGAGTAAGCGGTTGAGCCGGCCGGGAAGGGGCGTCAGGCCGCTGGCAGGTGGGCGCCGCATCAAAGGTTCCCAGAGGCGGAACTTGAACAGCGCGATGGGGAGCAAGAGGCTGTTGGCATAGGTGCAGCGCAGGATCCGAAAGCCGGACTGCTTGAGGGCCAGCGCCAGGCGCCGCCGGGTGAAACGCTGCTGTTCGCCGACGAACTGGGAGTGGCGGCTGCGCAAAATGCGGAGCGCCGCCACGCGGAGGATCAACAGGCCACCAGGGACGAGGACGCGGTGCAACTCCGCCAACACCGCCGCTTCTTGGCCGCGGGGCGCGTGGACCAACACGTCCAGGCAAAAAGCGGCGTCGAAGGACAGGCTGGCGAAAGGGAGCTTCGCGATATCGGCGAGCAGGGCGCTTTGCAGTCCTTGGGCGCGCGCGTAACGGATGCCTGCGGGGGACAGATCCACGGGGAAGAGCCGCCAGCCGCGTTCCCGCTCCAGGCACCGGGCGAAGTATCCGGTGCCGCAGCCAGCCTCGAGAACCCGCCAGTTTGAGCCGCCCGTGAGGTGCGGACCGGCAACCGCGAAAGTGATCTGCCGCATGCCGCAGAACCACCAGAAGGTGTTCTCGGCCGAGGCGAGATTGGCATATTCGGGCGGAGGCATCATGACGCAGCCCGCCTCAGATTCAGAGGATCCTGCAACTCGTCCCGCACGCCGCAGGCTGGGCCGGGATCATCCAGGCGCAGATGGTAGCGCGGCTCGGCCTGGTAAAAGAGGAGAGCCCGAGAGATTCCTTCGGAGAAAAGCGTGCGCGGCTGCCAGCCCAGCTCGGTGCGGATGCGTGTCCAATCGGCGCGGTAGTTGCCGATATCGATCTGCTTGTGGTCTGGGGGAAACGGCCGCAAGGCGGGGGGCGGACCACCGGCAATGCGGGAGCAAGTTTCCGCGATCTGTATGAGGCCCAGCGCCTGGGGGCCTCCGAGGTTGTAAAGCCGCGACGGCAACTGGGGGACGGCGCCGGCCAACAGGAACGCCTCCACGGCGTCGTCCACGTAGAGCGGATCGCGGAGCTGGGAGCCGTCGCCGAAGATCTGCAACTGCTGCCGCTGAAGCATCCGGCGCAGAAACACGCTGAGGAAACCCTGGCATGGCTCCCATAACGCCATGCGGGGACCGTAGATGTTGGTGAGGTTGAGCACTACGGCGTCCAGTTTTCCGAGCTCGGCGTAAAGCAGGTGATATTGGATCGCCACGGCCTTGTGGATGCCGTTGAAGTCTACGGGGCAGAAGGGGTGGTTCTCATCGACGGGCAGGTAGCGGGGCCTACCGTACACCTGACGGGTTCCGGCGTAGACAATCCGGATGCCCGGTCGAAGACGGGCGCAAGATTCCAAGAACCGAAGCTGAGCCAAGGCGTTCAACTCAGCATCCCGGCGTGGCCACTTCATGCTATGGGTGTGGCTGACCTCGCCCGCCAGGTTGAAGACGAGATCCGCGCTGCGGATATGGTTTTCCAACGCAGACGTGTCGGCGATATCGCGGTAGAGGACCGCGACCGAGTCACGGACCGGTTTGAGGTTGGCCTCGTCGGCTCCGCAGCCGGGGACGGAGGAGTCGACGACGGTGACGCGGGCGCCAAGCTCGACCAGGCGGATGGCGAGGCTACTGCCGATGAAGCCCAAGCCGCCGGTGACGAGGGTTCGCTTTCCCTGGTAGCAGCGTAATATGTTGTTCACTTCGTTCCCTTCGGGCTCGGAGCTTTGCCTGCGGGAGAGCCGGGCCGAACCTCCCGTTAAAATTTTTGTCCAACGATTATACTAAGAGTTTTTAATCTCATGTCAAGCACGAAATCGGCGATTGCGAGGACCCGCGAACGATGGCTTTGGGTCTGCCTCGGACTGGCGGGGCTGACGGTTTTGGCGTACCTTCCCGCGCAGAAAATTCCCTTCATCTCGGACGATTATCTGCATATTCACCTTGCGCGGCAGTACGGGCCCGTGCACGGTTGGCCGGAGCTGCTGGCGGACCCATTGTACCGGTGCCGGGCGAGCTCGAACGTGCTGGCCTATTGGATCGACGGGTTTTTCGGGTTGAACCCTTTGGCCTTTCACGCAGCCAGCCTAAGCCTGCACGTCGTGAACGTGTGGCTGGTGTTTGCGCTCGGCTGGTGGCCGGTGATTGGCTGGAGGGCGGCGGCGTTTGGGGCGGCGTTTTTCGGGATACAGATTGCGCCGCAGGAGGCGGTGATTTGGTTTGCAGCGGTTCCGGAGCTGCTGCAAATGCTGTTCGCGCTGCTGGCGGCGCACGCATGGCTGCTATGGCTGCGTGGAGGGAAGGTGCGGTTCTACGGAGCCAGTCTGGTTTTCTTGGTGCTGGCGTTGATTTCGAAGGAGTCGGCTGTGGCGATTGTGCCGATTCTGGCGGTGTTCGGGTTGGCGGAGGGGCGAAGCGCGCGGAGGTTGGCCGCGGCGCTGGCGCCGCACGGCTTTCTGGCGCTAGTTTACATGGTGCTAATATTTGCCGCCGCTCCCGAGCACGGGCATTTTCACGATGCGGGGACGTTTTCGCTTAGTGCCCCGTTTTGGCGGACGTGGCTGTACAGTCAGTGGCGGCTGTTTTGGATTTGGGGGCTCGTCGCGGGGATCGCACTGGCGGTTTGGCGTCCTGCGGGAATGCGGAAATTCTTGTTGGCTACGGGGGCCTGGACGGCGCTGGCGCTGTTGCCGTATTGCTTCCTGACCTACATGCCGTTTGTTCCGAGCCGCCACACGTACTTTGCGAGCGCGGGGGAGGCGTTGATCGTAGGGGCTGCGTTTGCGTGCTTGCAAGAGCGCTGGAGCCGGCGCAGGTGGGCGGTGGCTGCGTTGGGTGCTGTGATCGTCGGGCATCAGTATCTGTACCTGTGGATCTGGAAGCAGCGGCAATATGTGGAGCGGGCCGCGGACACGGAAGATCTGATCGCGTTTGCCGAAAAAGTTTCGGGGCCGGTCCATGTTCACTGTTTCCCGGTGGGGATGCAGGCGGCGGAGATGGCGCTGAAGCTGCGGCTGAACAAGCAGATGATCCGAATCGACGGGGTTGAAAACCCGGGGGGGTTCCGCGGGCGGACAGACGTTTACTGCCTGCGGACGGAGGAACATCTGGGGCGCTGAGGCGGTGCGCGGGAGGGCGAGCCGTGGGGGCACAAAGCTCACAGCACGGCAGGGCCGCAACCAAACAGGGGTGGCGGTGCTGGTCTGGCCGGCCACTCGCGCCCGTGGCGGCGTGAAAATCTTCGCCCGCAGGGAAGATTTCAGGAGTTAGTAGCCCAGAGAAAGCAAACCACCGAGGACACGGAGAAGGAAAACCACAGCGCGGTAGGGCCGCAACCAAACGGTGAAGGCGTTTCTGCTTTCGTTAGGATGGATTGGTTAGTCCAAGACCATTCACCCAAGG
>JAIMAR010000219.1 GCA_023511855.1 Bryobacteraceae bacterium | reverse complement strand
AGCGTCCCCGTGATCTGGTCCTGGTGTTTCGCGATAAACTGGTGCATGGCGTTTCGGCTTCTCCTTGGGTGAATGGTCTTGGACTAACCAATCCATCCTAACGAAAGCAGAAACGCCTTCACCGTTTGGTTGCGGCCCTGCCGCGCTGTGGTTTTCCTTCTCCGTGTCCTCCGTGGTTTGCCTTCTCCGGACTCCTAACCCCTGAAATCTTCCCCGCGGGCGAAGATTTTCATGCCGCCACGGGCGCGATTTGCCGGCGACATCACAACCGCCATCGCTGTTTGGTTGCGGCCCTGCCGCGCTGTGTTATATTTATTCATCATGATGAATAAACTAACAGTACGGGCAGGTCGCGCATGAAGGCTCTGGTCAAGTTGGGCGGCACGCTGCTCGACGAACCGGACCTGCGCCGCCAGGTTTGTCAGAGCATCGCCGCGGCGGTCCGGGCGGGCCACACGCTGGTGGCGGTCCACGGCGGCGGGCGCCAGATGACTCGATTTCTGAGCCAAATGGGCGTGGAGAGCCGGTTTGTCGAGGGGTTGCGGGTGACGACCGACGAGACGCTCGACGCGGTGCTGAAGGTGTTCGCGGGCTCGGTCAACAAGCTGCTGGTCTCAAGCCTCATCGAGACGGGTGTGGCGGCAGTGGGGCTTTCAGGGATCGACGGGCCGCTCGTAGAGGCCGAACTTTTGAAAGAGGAACTAGGTCATGTGGGCAAGCCCGTCCGGTCGAACCCGGCGCTGCTGAATTGCCTTTTGGGAGCCGGCTTTGTGCCGGTCGTGGCCTGCGTGGCAGGCAGCCGGGACGGGCGCATCTTTAATGTCAATGCGGACCAGATGGCGGTAGCTTGCGCGGTGGGCTTCCGGCCCGACCTGCTGCTGTTCCTGACCGACGTGGAAGGGGTGTTGGACGCGGAAGGGAAGCGGATTCCCCAACTGGACCGGGAGGGGATGCAGGAGCTGATTTCGGGCGGCGTCGCCAAGGGAGGCATGTTGGCCAAACTCCGGGCGGCTGCGGAAGCGCTGGAGGCGGGGATCCCTCAGGTCGTCATCGCGCCGGGCAAGGAACCCGGCGTGATTGGTCGGGTGCTGGCTGCCGAGCCGCTGGGAACACGCCTGAGTGGAGGGCCGGCCGGTGTCTGAGATCTCTACCCCATTGATCCGCAAAGCCTTATTGACAGATGTGGGGCCGCTGCTGAAGCTCATCAACGGCTACGCCGAACAAGGTATCATGCTGCCCCGCACCGAGTTCGAGCTGGCCGAAAACATCCGCGACTTCACTGTCGCCGCGGTGGGCTCAGAGTTGGCAGGCTGCGGCGCGCTGCACTTCTATGGCCCCCGCTCGGCCGAGGTGCGTTCGCTGGCGGTGCACCCACAATGGAAGGGCCACGGGCTGGGCCGGAAGTTAGTACAGGCACTGGAAGCGGAGGCCCGGGATCACGGCATCGAATCGCTCTTCGCGTTCACTTACATTCCCGATTTCTTCGCCCGGCTCGGCTTCGCCGAGGTCGACCGCCGGAGGCTTCCTTCGAAGGTCTGGAAGGACTGCCTGCGCTGCCCGAAGCTCCAGTGCTGCGATGAGATCGCCATGCAGAAGGTGCTGGCGGCCGGCCTCAGAGCGGATGAAGCCCTGCAAGGTCAAGAAGCGGGGGACGCCGGCAACGGCTTCCTCATCGTTCCAACGGTGAAGCCCGCGGCCATGCCGCGCTGAGCCTGCCGGATTGTTACACCCAAACCCAAAGCAAACCTGAGAACTCCCGCCCGCGCCGCCCACTACTTTCTGTGGCGGCATGAAAGCACAGTCGGTCGACGTCAAGCAAGCAGCAGGAAAGATTCTTTGTTCCACGGTGTTTCGCGCCTGCGGCAAAAAACTTCTGGCCAAGGGCCGCTTGATCCGGGAAGAGGACGTGGAGCTCTTGCGCTCGGAGGGCATGACCCAAGTCTGGGTCACCGAGCTGGAAGAGGGCGAGATCGGCGAGGACGAAGCGGCCATGCGGATCGCGGCGGAAGTCGGCTGCGGATCGCTGGAAATCCGGCCCGCGCCCGGAGGCAAGGCCAATCTGGTGGCGGCCGAGAACTGCTGTGTGCTGGTGGATGAGGATCTGCTGAGACAGGTCAACTGCATCAGCGGTGCGGCGGTGGCAACCTTGGCGAACTTCACCTATGCCGCGGCCGGGCAGCGTGTCGCCGTAGTCAAAAGCACACCGTTCGCGGTGCCCCGTCAGGACCTCGAGGCCGTCGTGGCGATCCTGAGGGAGCGCGGACCGGTTTTGCAGGCGCGGCCCATCCGCAACCCAGTGGTGGCCGTGCTCTATACGGACCCTATTTCAGCGGACAAAGCACGGCAATTGTTCGACGGTGTCATGCGGCAACGGCTGGAGCGGTTTGGAGCGTCCGTCAGCCTCAGTTTGGCGAGCACGGAGCAGCCCCGGGCGCTGGTGCGCTCGCTCGAGCACTTGCTGAGGGCTAGGCCGACGGTGGTGCTGGTCGCCTCGACGACCGCGCCGGCCGGCCCCTCCGATGCAGTGGGCTGGGCGATGGTGGAAGCAGGTTGCCGGATCGAGCGTTTCATGGCGCCCGTGGAACCGGGAAGCCTGCTTCTGTTGGGATACAAGGACGACATCCCGGTGGTGGCGGCCCCAGGGTGCTGGCGTTCCACGAAGCCGAACGTGCTCGACCTGCTGCTTTGTCCATTGCTGGCTCGCTACCGGCTGAGCGGCTGGGAGATCGCCGGCTTGGGACACGGCGGCTTGCTCGAGTGACCCCTCTGGGGTCTACAGGCCGCTCTCCGGTTCATCCGGACCGGCATCCGCCGGCGCATGGTGATTGACCGGGCCCGCGCCATGTCCAAGCCCGGGGTTGGTTCGGATCGCCTCCGTGATGAACCGTTTGGCGCGCCGGACTGCCTGCGGCAATTCCAGTCCGCAGGCCAGCAAGGCTGTGATGGCAGCCGAGTAGGTGCAGCCTGTGCCGTGCGTGTGAGGAGTCTCGATCCGTTCGCCGCCGAGCTCCAATAACCGGCCTTCAAACAACAACACGTCCGTGGCCGTGCCCACCAGGTGCCCGCCTTTCACCAAGACCGCCCTGGGGCCTAGAGCCAGTATCCGTCCGGCCGCTAGCTTCATGTCCTCGACCGACTGCACCGCCACCACAGACAACGCGGCCGCCTCGGCGAGGTTGGGTGTCACCAAGAATGCATGGGGAAGCAAGCGGTGGATGAGCGCCTCGCGGGCGTCCTCGGAGAGCAATGGCGCGCCGTGCTTGCTGATCAGCACTGGATCGACCACCAACGGGAAACCGAATCCGGAGGCCATCTGGGCCACCGCCTCGACGACCGGGGCGTTTCCAAGAGCGCCGGTCTTGGCCGCCGCCGGAGGAATGTCGGAAAGCACGGCCCGGATTTGCCGCTGCACAAGCCCTGCGTCGAGGCACTCGACTGCCTCCACGCCCGTCGTGTTTTGAACCGTGATCAGGGTGACCACGGCCTCGCCATAAACGCCGAACTGGTGGAACGTCTTGAGATCGGCCTGAAGCCCCGCGCCGCCGCTGGGATCCGATCCGGCGATCGTTAAAGCCACCGGGACGCTCATTGGGAAGCTCCCGGGAGCCGTCCCGTGCGCCGCGCATAGCGCAGAATGGCGGCCTTCTGGATGAACCCGGGCGTAAGTCTCGATAGCAAAACAAGGATCTTATAACGCAGCCCGGGGATGACGATGACCTTGCCCTTAGCCAAGCCGTCAAGCGAAGCCGCGACCACGTCTCCAGCGGACATCCACCAGCCGGGACCGATGAAATCATGCCCAATGCCCAGAACTTCGTGAAACTCCGTGCGGGTGAAACCTGGGCACAGGGCCTGAACCTTGACCGGTGAGCCGATCGTGCTCAGCTCCAAGGCCAAGCCTTCCGTGAAGCGGTTCATCCAGGCCTTGGTGGCGCAATAGCTCACGTTGCTGGGGGTAGCGTTGAAAGCGGCGACGGAGGAGACATTGATGATGCCGCCGCGCCTGCGGGCAACCATGCCGCCTAGCGCGGCGTGCGTGAGCCGCGCCGTGGCGAGAACGTGCAGGCGATGCATCCGCTCCTGCGTGGGGCCGTCCGCCTCGTGGAAGAAGCCGCGTGTGCCAAAACCCGCGTTGTTGATCAATAGCTCGAGGTTGGGCTCACGGCGGATGCGATCCTCAGCAGCTTCCAGCCCCGCGTCGGTCGCCAGATCGGTGGCCAGAATCTCAGCGTGGGCCGCGCCCGCAGCCCGCAATTCGCCAGCCAATTGCTCCAGGCGCTCCTTGCGGCGAGCAACCAGCACGAGCGAGTACTGCCGGGCGGCCAGGCGGCGGGCGAATTCGGCGCCAATGCCGCTGGAAGCGCCCGTGATGAAAGCGACGGGTGCAGTGCCGGGCATGCAGGGGCTCCTGAGGCGGAAAACATCAGGCTAACACAGCCCGCGCGGGCCGAAGCCAACGCCACTACCGGCGGCCTATGTCTCCAGACCTGCGCTTACCCGCGGCGAGCGAATAGGCTGGCCCAAATTGCGGCGCAGTTCAGCGCCGGGTGACCGAAAGCGAACGCCAACTCGAGTTGCCGGCCGCGTCGTAGGCGCGGATAATGATCGTGTTCGACCCGGGCAGCAGCGGCGCCTCCGCGCTCCACGACGCCGTTCCCGAGGCGACGCCGGATTTGCCTCCCGAAGTCGACCAGGTGACCGAAGCGACCCCCACGTTGTCGGAAGCCGTGCCGGAGATGCGGATGCTGGAGGAAGATGTGAACACGGTGGTTGTGGACGGGCTGAGGATCTTCAAGGTTGGTGGAACGTTGTCGCCGAGCGCCGTGCGGGTGACCTGGAACGACCGCTGGACCGTGGCCCCGCGATCATCCGTCGCAGTCAAGATGATTGAGTTGACGCCGACGCTGAGCGGAAGAGCCGAGATCGTGAAGGAGCGCCCTCCGGAAGCTGTCCCGGAGCCTCCCTGCTGATTCGTCCAGGACACCCTCACGTTGCCGCTGCCGCCCGTAACGGTTCCCGACACAGTGACAAAGGACGCGGTGGTGGAGTACGGCAGTGTCGCAGGGGATTGGATCGTGATCGCCAGCGGATCGGGCGTGGCCGGAGGGGGATCCGTTGGGGGCGTTCCGGGCCCGGACGGCGGATCGTCCGGGGTGGTCCGCGCCGCGTACAGCTCGCGGATCGCACGGATGTCCTCCGGCGTGAGGCCGGTCGCGCTCCGGTAATAGGGGTACATGACCGAGCCGGGGACGTCAGAATGCCCGAGGCCAAGCGCATGGCCCAGTTCATGGAGGACGACCGAAAAGACATCCACAGCGGGATAGCCTTGGTTTGGGTCTACCGTCCACAACTCATCGTCATCGAGGTGCATGTCGCCCGCGATGGTCTCGGGGTTGGGCGGCGAGGGGTAGAACGTGTGCGCCAGCACCCGGCCGGGCCCGTCGAAGGGGTACATATCCCCGTGGGAGCCGGCAGCGAACAGGAGGTTAACGGTTCTCGAGTAGTTGGATCCGGGGACCGCAGCGAAAGAGATCTCAACGTATTTGGCCCACTCCTGGAAGGCTCTCAGGATCTCCGAGGAGACCTGAGCGGCGGGCAGCTTCTGGGTGAGGCGCTGGAAGTAGTAGCCCAGCGCGGCCTTGCCCTTGCCCGGGCCATCCCAACCCTCGCCCACAAACGCCACGTACTGCCCCACGGGACCGGCGGTCGTGAGAGCTCCAGGGCAAGCAATCAGCGGAACGCCCTCGGCCAACTCGCGGCTAGCGGGGAACAGATAGGCAACCTCGTCACGGGCCGCGAGCCGCTCCAGCCGGGCCGCAGGACCCCGGACAAGCACGTGGTTGGGGAGCAAGTCCCCCCTCCCGATCAGCCGGAAACCCTCCTCGCCGACAAGGCGCATGGCGTCAAAGCGGTCCACGTCGGGGAAGAACTCGGCCACAAACTCAGCCTCTTGGCTAGGGGCGGCTTCCAACGGTGCCAGCGCGCGGCTGATCTTCTCGCGAGGCTGGAAGCGGCGGGCCCGCAAGCGGACTCCGCCCCAATCCTGGCCCGGACGCGCCGATACGACGTAGCCGCCATCCGGGACGTACTGCACGAATTGCACGCCCCGGTCAATCAGGCCTTGAATCTCCTCCTGGGTGACCTCCGCCTCAAACTCGACGAGCAGGTGTTCCCGCCCGCTCACCGTTCGGCGGACAGGCTCACTCCTTCGGGGCAGCAGGGAATCCACTGACGACTGAGCCTGCTCCGGAATGGTGACCTTGAAATGAAGACGGGCCTGCGCCGGCAACCCCGCAGCGGCGAGCACAAAGCAGATCAAAAGACCGATTGGGCGCCTCATACTGCCCCTTATCGAAGTGGGGTGAGAGG
>JAIMAR010000218.1 GCA_023511855.1 Bryobacteraceae bacterium | reverse complement strand
GAACACCCTGGCCTTCCCGATGGGCACGGTGTAGTCGCCCTCCGGGATGTCCTCTTTGATCCTCCGGTACAGGCCCTTATGCTCGAAGAAGATCACCGGGTCATTGTCGCGGATCGCCGATTTGATCAGCCCCTTGGCGTCATAGGCGGTGGCCGGCGTGACCACCTTCAGCCCCGGCACATGCACGAACCAAGCCTCCGGATTCTGGGAGTGGAACGGGCCACCCCGATTGCCTCCTCCGGAAGGGGCGCGGACGACAATCGGAACGGGAGCGCCCCATCGGTAGCGGCACTTGGCGGCAAAGTTCACCACCTGGTCGAAGGCGCAACTGATGAAGTCCGCAAACTGCATCTCGGCCACCGGCCGCAGGCCCATGAAGGATGCCCCGATCGCCGCCCCAACAATCGCCGACTCGCAAATCGGCGTGTCGATCACCCGCCGCTCGCCGAAATGCTCCAGCATCCCGGCCGTGATCTTGAAGGCGCCGCCGTAGACCCCGATATCCTCGCCGATCAGGAACACATTGGGGTCGCGCTCCATCTCTTCCCAGATGCCTTGCCGGATCGCTTCCAGGTAGGTGACCTCCATAGCTCACACCTCGCTGCCCTGGCCGGAAGGCGTCTCGTAGACGTTGTCGTAGAGTTCGGAGGGGTCTGGATACGGGCTCTGCTCGGCCCAGGCGACCGATTCATCGACCAATTGCAGAATCTCCCGGTGCAGCCGGTCAATTTCCTCCTGCGAAGCCCAGCCCTTACGGAGCATGTGGCGCTCCAGCCGGTCGATGGGATCCTTCTTTGCCCACTCTTCGAACAGGTGCTTCGGCACATACAGCGCCTGGTCGTGGGCGGCGTGCCCGGTCATCCGGAACGTCTTGCACTCAATCAGATAAGGACCCAGCCCGGAGCGCGCGTGCGCGGCGGCCCGTTGCGCGGCGTGGTAGACGGCAAAAACGTCGTTGCCGTCGACGATCTCGGCCGGAATGCCGTAGCCGGGTCCGCGGTCGGCCACGTTCTTGCACGCCATCTGCTTCTCCAGCGGCGTCGAGTAAGCCCATTGGTTGTTGTTGCAGACCAACACCAGAGGCAGCTTCTGCACCGCCGCCAGATTGATGCCTTCGTGCCAGTCGCCGCGGCTGGTGGCGCCGTCGCCGAAAAATACGAACGCGGCATGCGGCAGGCCTTTATACTTGATGCCCAGGGCCGCGCCCGCAGCCACCGGCACGGAGGCCGCCATGGCGCTGATGATGGCCACGATCTTCAGCTTCAGATCGCCCATGTGCATGTTGCCGTCTTTGCCGCGCGTCAGCCCACCCACGCGGCCCATATATTGGGCGAAGACCTGCCGGGGGTGCACGCCGCGGATGAAGTACAAAGCCAGGTCCCGGTGACAGGGGAACAGCACGTCTTCCGGCTCGGTGGCCAGCCCCACGCCGACGGCGATCGCCTCCTGCCCGCGCCCCACATAGACACCCCCTACGATCTTGCCCTGGCGGTAGAGCTTGCGCTCGATACGATCTTCCACCTCGCGCATCAACACCATGTAATGCAGCGCGCGGAACGCAAGTCCGGCCTCCGCATCAGTCCCAGCGGAAGCGCCGGACGGAGCTTGGAGGAAGTCAATGGGTCTGACAGCAGCCATGGCCCGCTCCCGGCGAAATGAAGGTACTCCCCAAAGGCAGTAGTATACGCTATCCGGAGCTGGTTCCGCTCAGCGTTCGGGGCGGCGGCCCAAGAGCTGTTCGGCGACCTCCAGCACATGCCCGAGCGAAATTGCCGCTATCTCGCCGTCCGCAGCAGGGCTTTGGATTACCACCACCCGGTTCTCGCCCCGGGGACCCCAAACCGCGGGATCTGTGGGGCCAAACAGGGCCAGCACCGGCGCTCCTGCGGCTGCCGCCAGGTGGGTGATCCCGGAGTCGTTGCCGATGTAGAGCCGGGCGGAGGCCAGGCGGCAGGCCAGTTCGAACAGGTCCTCGGTGTGAGGAAGAACCGAAACTCCGTCCGGCGCCGCGCCGCCGGGCTCCATGACCCAATAAACCGGCGAGTGCTTTTCGAGCTGCTTGGTAAGCTCGCGGTACCGCTCCAGAGGCCAGTTCTTCGCCGGGCTTCCAGAAAACGGGTGGATCGCGATGAATCCGCCCTCGCGCCGGGGGCAGGAAAGCCGGGGGACGGCTGCCGAGCGTTTGCCGGTGAGGCCGTACGCTTGGTCCATGTAGAAGTCGGCCGCGTGCCGGCCGCCGGCGGAGGACGGCAGCGCCTCCAGGAATACGAAGGGCAGCCCGAGTTCCCGAACGGCCTGGCGAAATTCAGGCCGATTGGCCCCGTACCAGGACACGATGCGGCCGAAACCGCGCAGTTGATCGGCCAACGGCCTTGGCGTCGCCACATCCGGGATGCCGATCCAATCCAGCCCCGTGTCCTGGATCGCCCGCGCCGGCGCGAATCGCACCAGAGGGACGTTGCGGCGCGCGGCCCAAACCTCGCAGTCTCCCTCGCACAACAGCTCCATCGCCGGCAGCGACAACAGGAAATCGCCGATCGCCCCGGGCCGGATGAGCAATTGCCGCACGCTACTTAGCCCGGACTTCGACCGGCAGCCGGATCTCCGCCACGCGCGGCGGCAGGCACATCCTATCGTTGCAAGCCTGATACCGTAGTTTTCCGGTCACCACCTTCAGGCCCGGCGCGGCCTGTGGCGGCACATGAAAGCGCGTATGGATGGTGAAATCCCCGGTGTAGACCTGGATGGGCTTCTCGGAAAAAGGGTATTTCCTCGACTCCGGCTTGGGGTAAATGACTTCTTCGACCTTGAGAAGCGTCTCATCCCAGCTCAGCCGCAGCGGAATCAGATAGTCGTCCGCCGGAGCGTGGCTGTTGACGTGATAGCCAGGGGTCAGGACAATCTCCACCGGCACGGTCAAGGACTGACCTCTGGGCGCCACGGCCTTCGGCGGGGCCTTAACGCTGAGCACCTGGCTGATTTGCGCCGCCGCCGGCCAGGCGCACAGCAGAATCAGCGGCAGAGTCCTGAGCGACCGGCGCCGCCAGCAGTTGTTCGATCTCGTTCTCATAGACGCTCTTGCTGACCAGACCCAGGTGCGCCGAGGCGATCCTCCCCTCGCGGTCGATCAGGAAACTGGTGGGCAGCGAGGCTACCCCCCCATAGAGTTCCGCCACGGTTTCGTCGCCCATCAGGGTGCGGTAGTTGACCTTCATCCGGGCTAAAAAAGGCCGCACCACCTCCCAGCCGCCGTCATCCATCGAGATGCCCAGCACAGCGAAGCCGCGGTCCTTATGTTTCTGCTCAAACTCGATGAACCAGGGGATCTCGATCTTGCAGGGACCGCACCAGGTGGCCCAGAAGTTCAGTAGCACTACCTTGCCGCGGTAGTCCGACAGGCGGACCGTCGCGCCGTTGACGTCCTTCAGCGCAAAGTCCGGCGCCAGCTTGCGGTCCCCCTGCTGCTTGACCTTGCGGGCAGCTCCCGATTGGGTAGGACTGCAAGCGGCAGCCGCCAGGATCAGCATGGCCAACGCCAACCGCAGACTGCGGCTCGTAAATTTCATGAAGGGAATCTCTCGCTTTCCTTCATTATAATTGGATGCGGAATCGAACCCTTACGTCACCGAACCAGGTCCGCCGTTTGCGCCGCGCCTCCGGATCGAGAGTGAATTCTGAGTGACGACCGCCGGCGGCCAACCAAGCCGCCGTATCACAGAAACTCTCACAGACGTACTCGCGCCAGCGCCGGCTTCGCTTCAGGATATCCTCCCGGGTGAGGCCGCTCTTGCGCCGCTCGGAGGAGTCCCCCAGCTCGCCGCGCCTCCGCTGGCGTACCTCCGACCGCAAAAGTTCCTCATAGGAGCGTCGGACGGCGTTGCCCAAGCGGCGCCAGACAAAATGATAGACCTCGTGGACTAGAATCCGGGCCAGTTCCCTCGGCTGATCCAGCAGCGCGCTGTCCAACACGATGCGCCTCTGGCGCAAAAAGGACCCGGCATGTACCTCCAGGCCGGCGCAGCCGCCCGAGACCAGTTCGTGACCCCGGGCATGCAGCTCCGGCCGGAACTCGATGCGGATCGGGTCTGGCTCGGTTCTCCGGGGCAAGTGAGGTTCTAAGGTTTCGGCGTGGAGACCGGCATGCTCGAAAACGCCTCCGGCCGCTCGATCTTGATCTGGAGGCTGCTACGAGTCTTCTCAATGAACTCGTTGACGTGCGACTGCCGCAGCTCAATCATCAGCTTTCCTTGCACGGCCTCAAACGGCTCCACATCGAGCGACTCCAGACGCAGTATGTAGTAACCGTTGGGCTGGCGCACCGGCTTGCTGATTTGCCCCGGCTTCAAGGCGAACACCGCGTCCTTGATCTCTTGCGGAAGCTGGTCCGATTTGCGGATCGGCATAAAGTCCCCGTCCTTGGAGGCCGAGGTCGGATCACCCGAATGCTCCCGGACCATCTTCACGAAGTCCGCGCCCTTCTGTAATTCTGCGTAGATCTTTTCCGCCTTGGCCTTGGCCTCGCTCTCGCTCAGCGCCTTCTTGTCACCGGCCGCGCCTCCCGAGGGCGCATTCGGGCTGAAGGGGATGTAAATCAGCTTGACCCGCGCCTGGGTGTAAACGTCCAGATTCTGCTCATAGAAGCGCTTGGCTTCCTCCGGGGTTACCTCCGAGTAGTTGGCCATCTGGTTCAACTGAGCGTTGGCCAGGGTGAGCATCCGGTTGTAAGCGAGCTGTTCTTTGAGGGGACTCTTCTGATCCAAACCGTTCTTCTCGGCGAGCGCCGAAAGCCGCCGCAGCAGGCCGATCTGTTCGAGCAGGCTCTTGGGGTCGGCCAGCGCCATCTGGCGCTGCTGCTCGGAGATGGTGGACAACACCGCCTGCAACTCGCTGGCGTAGATCTTCTCTCCGTCCAGGGTGGCCACCACCGTATCTGGGGGGAAAAACATCAGCTGCGGAGCTTGCGGGGCCGCCGGCGGAGTGCCGCCTTCGGCGGGCGGCGCGCTCTGTGCGGTCGCGGCTAGGGCGACCATCAGAAAGGCAAGAAAAAGTTTCATACGGAAGGCATCCTTTGATCGGAAACGTCTTAATTCTAACACGCGCCTAGGCGATTACTTTCGGCCGGATGACAGCCACCCCCAGTGGTTTCATCACCGCTTCGAGCGCTGCGAACATGTCCTGATCCTCGTAGGTGCCCACGATCGCTCCACCCGAACCGGCGAAGTTGGCAGTGGCGCCCACGCTCCGCGCCGCGCGGATCATCTCGAGGTTCTCCCGGCTGATGTCGTAAATGCTGGCTCTCAAGTCAAAGTTGAGATCGATCAGCCGCTTCAGCGTCTCCCGGTCGCCCGCCAACAGCGCCGCCCTGCCTAGCTCGGCATACTCCGCCCACTGCCGCATGGCCTTCACAACCTTCGGTTCGCCTGCCAGCCAGCGCTGACGCACGTTGCTATGGAAAACCTCCGTGCCTTCGCTCAGCGAGGTCCGGTAGGCCACATACAAATCCGGCAGAAGCGATGGGTCCAGCCGCTCATATTCGCCATAACCCCGGGACTCCATGAGTTCCCTCCGGAAGTCCATATAAACCAGACCTTCGTAAGCCTGGATGACCCGGTCTTGCGGGCCCGCCGGGACGCCCAGTTCCTTGGTCTCCGTCTCCAGCGCCAGTTTGGCCTGGATGGGAGGTGAAATCTCCAGATGGAAATACTCGCACAGCGCCCTCAACGCGGCGATGATGATGGCGCTCGATCCGCCCAGCCCCAACCGCAGCGGGATGGTGGACTCATACTCTATGGTGAAATTCCGGTTCTCGAGCGGCACGCCTTGCTCCCGGCAGTAATCCATGAGTCGCACCAACAACGCCTGGAGGATGCGGATTCCGCCGTAGTATCCCCGCCAACGCGTGGTCCGGTAAAGATCCTCCAGGTCTTCAAAGACAGGCATGTCCGCCTTGGACGGCTTGATCTCCAGCCGCGCCGAGGGGTACAGCAGAACGCGCGCCCGGAAGTTCCGCACCGAAAGCGCGATTGTCTTTCCGAAATAACCGTCGCTCGGGTTGCCGAGCAAACCCGCGCGCGCGTAAGCATAGGTCTCGATCATGGCAGACCGCTCCTATTCTGCCATACTAAGGTCCGATGCGAGCATTGATCCAAAGAGTGGGCGTGGCCCGCGTGGAAGTGGACGGCCGGAGCGTGGCCGAGATTGGTCCCGGCCTTCTGGTGTTTTTGGGGGTCGCCAAGTCCGACACCCGGCGGGATGCGGATTACCTTGCGGACAAAGTGGCCGGACTCCGCATCTTCCCAGATCAGGATGGCCGCATGAACCGCAGCGTGGCGGAGACGGGAGGCGGCATCTTGGTCGTTTCTCAATTTACGCTCTACGCGGACGTAAGCCGGGGACGCCGTCCCGGTTTTGAAATGGCTGCCGATCCCCAAACCGCCCGGCAACTGTACGAGTACTTTGTGCAAGCACTCCGGGACCGTGG
>JAIMAR010000217.1 GCA_023511855.1 Bryobacteraceae bacterium | reverse complement strand
GGGTTGAAGGACGGCATCGACTGTAATATCTCCGCGCGTGCCCAACGAGATGTTCTCTTGCACGAAGCGGGCGAAACCGGTCAGCTCGACGGTGACGGTATACAAGCCGGGCTCCACGAGAGGAAACAGATAATTGCCCGTTTCGTTGGACTTTGTTATGGTTTCCACTCCGGTTTTAACGTTTCGCAGGGTGACCGTCGCGCCGACCACGACGGCGTTGCTTTGGTCTTTCACGGTCCCCTGGATTCTCCCACGGTACTCTTGTCCCCACAACAGCGCCGTAAGGAGCGGGGCTAGCACGCAGAACGCCAGTATGGATCTCACTGCTCGCCTGAACGGTCCAAGCGGCAGCGAAGCCACACCGGCAAGACTGAGATGTTGGACACTTCGACTATGCTGCATAGCCAAGTCTTCTCCTTTGTCGATCAAGCATGTAATTGAACGTTTAGCGTGAAGCATTCCTTCTTCACACTTTGGGACGGGCCGACTCTCTGCGGGCGATTTGCCGCCGCGCGGCACGACATGGAAAGGAACGGAGTAAACTGCATAATCCATCTGGTTGAGCAGCGCCGTGCCCCCACGGCTGGAGAACGTCTCGATGTTGTACTGGTCATCAAGGATGCAGTCTCAACCGCTCTACAACGGCGGTCTGATCGCCTGACGGGTGGAGGCCACTGTCGTGGCGTCTCCAACACCGCTCCGCCTGGCCACTTCATTACGCCAACAGGGCAACGCGGTACAACCCTGATGGGTAGGGTTGTATGGTGATTCCGTTCCCGGAAGATAGAACGGATCTACCGAAAGAGTTGTACGATCCTACCCAGCCCAGGTTGAAGGCGCGCGGCATGATTGCGGAGGGGGTAAGAAGTTGTCAAGGGCGCCAACCCAGTCCGGCCATGGGGACGTGTGGGGAAGCTGTTGCTCCAACAGCTGTTTAGTGGGTGAGGAAGGCCTAAGAGGGAAAAGCAGCAAGCCGGCGCTGAGGGCGGCGGCTGTTCACAGCTCCACCACCTCCTTCCGCCGGGCGGACTCGTACACTGCTTCCACCACGGCCAGCGTTTTCAGGTAATCCTCGCCGTGGCTCTCGAATTCCGCCCCCGACCGCATGCATTCCACGAAGTGGCGCTGGAGGGCGTAGACGCTATCGCCGGCGAAGTTGATGTCCTGGTGAGGATACTGCACGCCGAAGCCGGGCCGGCCTAAGGGTTTCACGCGGAGGTTGGCTTCTGTGTCGAGGGTGATGTGCCCGCCAGTGGCGTCGATGCGCATTTGCCCAAAGGTATAGCGCGGGGAAGAGGACTCCACTTCATTGAAGCGGTTGGCGTCCCAGATCGCGGTAGCGCCGCCCACAAAGTGAAAGAACACCTGCCCGCAGTCCTCTCCCCGGATGACCGGATTGAGCTGCCGCAGATGGGCGTAGACACGTGTCACCTCTCCCAGCAGGTAGCGGAAGGTGTCGATGAAGTGAACGCCTGTTTCGTAGACGAGCAAGCAGGGGTATTCGCGGAAGAAAGGCTGCCGGTCCAGGTAGGCATTGGGCCCCAGCCGTCGCCCATGCGCATGAGGAAGAGGAGATGGGTGAACTCGCCGATCTGTCCCGACTGCTGGATGCGTTTGATTTCGCGGTACCAGGGCTGCCAGCGCCAGTTTTCATGCACCATGAAGCGGACTCCGGCGGCGCGGGCGGCATCAACCATTCTGCGGCCGGCCTCCAAGGTGGGGGCGAGCGGCTTCTGGCAGATGATGTGGATCCCCCGCTGGGCGGCGAAAGCGGTCATCTCCTCGTGGGTATCGGGGGGCGTGATGATGTCCACGAAGTCCGGCCGTTCGCGCTCGATCATTTCGCGCCAGTCCCGGTAAAAGCGGGGAATCCTGAACTGGCGCATGATGGGGCGCGCTTTTTGCTCGCTGAGGTCGCAGATAGCCGCGATTTCCACCTCCGGGATTCGGCTCCAGGCTTCGTATTGAAAGCGCGCGAAATAGCCGGCGCCAATCCCAACCCCTTTCAGTCGATTCATGATTTCACTCCCGCTTGAGGGACCGCATGCGGGACCAGCAAAGCACTCCAACCAAGTTTAGCGCCGCAGCGGTGAAGAAATAAGCCGAGGCGCTTCCGGTCAGTCCTTGCAAGTACGGAAAAGCGTTCGCGCTGACAAACGACCCGAGGTCCCCCACCATGATTCATCGCTCCCGAAACGCCGCCGGTGTCTTTGCCGGCGATATCGGCGCAATAAACCCAGCTCGGGCTGATGGTCATGTCGGCGCCGAAGGCCGCCAGCGTGAAGCAAAGTACAGCCAAGCCCGCCGTGGAGGCTTGCGTAATCCCCAAGACTCCCGCGGCGGCAACAGCGAAGCCGAACATTGCAGGAATGCGGCGCGACCAGGTCCGCCAGGGAGAATAGTACAAGCGGTCCACCATCCAGCCGGCGACCCATTGCGAAACCGAGCCCAGCAACAAAGGCGCCATGGCCAGTCTGGCCGCTTCGGCATCTCCCAGTTGGTACTGCTTCTTCAAGTAAGGCAGCATCCATGAGAGGCAGATGAAAAAGGTGAAGTTGCCGGCGAAGTACTGCGTCATGGCCAGGATCGTCGCTTTGGACCGGAAGACCCGGCTCAAGGCGACGGGAGGGTGAGAGGAAACCGGCTCGGGCGGCAACGGGTGAGGAGGATGGTTACGGAACCAAAGCAACCACAGCGCGGCCCACGTCACTCCGAGGAGACCCAGGAGAAGAAAGGCCGTTCGCCAAGGCCAAGCGGCCAGCATCCAGGCCAAAAGCGGGAAGGAGAACGCCGCGCCCAGCCGCGAGCCGGCAAACAACAGCCCGTTGGCTCGCCCTCGTTCTCCGGCGGGCAGCCAATTGCGGATGGCGCGCGCACTGCCGGGGAACGCGCCTGCCTCGCCGACTCCGAACCAGAATCGAATGGCGACCATCGAGGCGGTGTTCCAGGCGGCGCCCGTAAGTGCGGTCAACATGCTCCAGGCGGTCACGATCGAGGTCAGGGCCAGGCGCGGACCGAACCGGTCAGCGAACCAGCCCGAGGGGATTTGCGCCAGCGCGTACCCCAGGGCGAACGCGCTGAAGACCATGCCCATGGCTTGATCGGAGAGAGCCAGGTCCCTGGCGATTGGGTCTTTGGCGGCGGCGATGCAGGCCCGGTCGATATAGGTGATCATCGACAGGACAAACAGGAAGAACACCACTCCGTAACGGGTCATGGTTCTTGCCCGAAGACGCGGTAGGCAGTGCCGCTCAGGATGAAGCGCTTGTCGGCGTCCGGCACGGGCAGACCCAGGATCTTGCCGATTTCGACCTCTGTGTTTTCGGGCAGGTCTGAGCCGATCATGAGGCGGTCCGGGGGGACTTTGGCGAGCACCTCCAGGACTTGGTGGGGCATCAGACTAGAAAGTTCCAGAGAGATATTGGGACAGAAGAGGGCGGCCAGCACAGCTTCCTGGACAAACACACCACCGCCGCAGTGGGCCACCACCAAGGTTAGTTCCGGGAATTGGCGCGCCGGGGCCATGCACAGGGAGGGCAGCGCGAACGGAACACCGGCTCCGGTGTGCCAGATCACCGGCAGGCGGTTTTCGACGGCCGTCTCGAAGAAGAAATGGCTCGAGTCCGACATCGGATCCAGGCCGTGGTACTGCGGCTGTAGCTTGATGGCCCGGAAGCCGTAGACCTCGCGGCAGCGGCGGATTTCGTCCTGGAACTGACGCCCGGGGAGCCTGGGATCGAGGCAAGCCGCGCCGGTGAGCCGGTCCGGATGTTGCTTCACGGCGCGGCCGATCAGATCGTGCTGGCGGCGGTATTCCTCGACCACGGGGAACGGAATGACCAGCGAGCGGTCGATGCCGTGTTCATCCATGTTCCTTAGCAAGTCATCGGCGCTCATGGTGCGGCCGTTGTGCCAGGCTGCGCCGATGTGGGTATGGGCATCGAAAATGTGAAATCCGTTTCTCATTTGAGCTCCGCGAGGATGGCGTCTGTCATGGCGGTGGTACGGCACCGGCCGCCGAGGTCCGGCGTACGAACCGTGCGCTGCCGCAAAGCGCGCCGGACCGCCTGGCGAATCTTGTCGGCCGCGCCGTTCTCACCGAGCCAATCAAGCATCATGGCTGCGGAGAGAATCGCCGCCACCGGGTCGGCGAATCCCTGGCCGGCGATGTCCGGCGCGGAGCCGTGCGCGGGTTGGAACACGGCGTGGCGTTCGCCGATATCGGCCGAAGGCGCCATCCCCATGCCGCCCACCAGGCCCGCGGCCAAGTCCGAGAGGATGTCGCCGAACATGTTCTCGGTGACGATGACGTCGAAGCGCTCCGGTTGTAGGACGAGGAACAGCGCGGCGGCATCGACGTAGAGGCATTCGGCGGTCACCTGGGGGAACTCTTCCGCGATCTCCAAGAACACCTGCCGGAAGAAAGCCATGGAGGGCAGTACGTTCGCTTTGTCGACCAATGTCAACTTCTTGCGGCGGCGCAGGGCTTGTCGGAAGGCAGCCCGGATGACGCGTTCCGCGCCGGCGCGCGTGATGCGCAAGATGTCCTCCACACATCCCGAGGCGGGATCCGGAGGCCGGAGGCGGGCGGAGAACAAACCCTCGGTGCTCTCGCGGACCACTAGCAAGTCGATGCTGCCTGCGGCGCGGTCCCGCAGGGGCGAGTCGAGGGGATGGAAAAGGTAGACGGGGCGCAGGCCGCAATATAGGTCCAGCCGTTCGCGTAGGTCCAGTTGGGGAGTCATTTCGAGGCCGTTGGGCCAGCGCACGCCAGGCAGTCCCATGGCCCCCAGCAAGATGGCGTCGAACTGCCGGAGCCGGTCCAGGACGCCCGGCGGGAGGGGATCGCCGCTGCGGAGGTACTCGCCGGCGCCCACGGAGAACTCCTCATAGACGAGAGAAGGGGCGGCTGCGCGCAGAACCCGAAGCGCTTCGCCAACGACTTCCGGACCGATTCCGTCCCCGGGCAGAACAGCGATGCGATGGGGCCTCATGCGCCGGTGACTTCCTTCAAGAGGCCGAAGAAAGCCTTCTTGCGCTCGGTGTTAATACCCCATTGGACCGGCGGACACTGATAGCCGTCACGGTAGTTGCTCTGGCCGGGATCGAAGTAGCCCCAGGAGGCGTACTCGGAGATGGCGACCAACATGTTGTTAAAGGGTTTGTCGAAGTCGAAGTGGTCGTCTTCGTTAAACAAGATGGGCATGGGTCTGTAGCCGGGGACCTGGCGCGCTTGGCGGACCATTTCGGCGATGCGCCGCGGGTCGCTGACGCCGTTTCCGTGCATAAGAAGGAAGTCCGAAGAGGCCACCACGTTGGGGCGGGGTACTGCGCCGCCTCCGTAGCTGGTTCCTACCAGGAGGCGGCGGCCGCCGATTTGGATGGTCTTAGCCAGATCGATCAGCTCGTGGACACGGGCGGGCTTGAGGATTTCGTGGTCGTAGGCGCGGACGTCGCACTCGTTGTTGATCTCGAGCAGCACGTTGCGATAGCCCTGCTCTAGCAGCCACCGGGCGGCGTTGACCACGGCCCGGCGCACGGCTTCTTCATCCTTCACGCGCTGATCCTGGCCGAAGTAGAAGATTCCGACGATGGGGACCATGCCGAGCTCGTCGGCCCGGTCGAGGATGCGAGCGAGGCGGCCGAGATAATCGGGCCGCAGCGAGCCGTCGGCTTCGATGGCGCTGTTGTGCCAGGGCTGCTCTTTGGAATAGCCCTCGGGGCTGCCGCCCTGGAGATTGATGGTGAAGCTGAGCAGGCCGTGAGCGCGCCAGGAGGGCATGGCCTCGATGAACTCGCGGGTGTTGCGTTCCGGGTCCCAGCGGCCGGTGTCGGGGTAGGCCCAGCGGGAGCGGGTCTGGGGGTTGAGGTCGTCGAAAATGCCCTGGACCATGCGGGAGTTCATCAGTAGGCCCTGGATCTTCCAGCCACGCCAGGAACGGTCGGCGTAGGTGGGCTTTCCGTTGATGAAGAATTGATCCCCCGCGATACGGACCTCGGTGCGGCGGGCACGGGCAGCCCTGGCGAAGGGGGCGCAACCGGCGAGACTGAGAAATGCGCGGCGGTTCATATTAAGTTCTCCGGGGATGGGGGGAGGGCGCCGGTGCGGGGCCGGCGGCCAGATTCTCTGGGCCATTGGACACCTTTGATGCGCGCGGCCGGCGATCCGGCCTCCATCCGCTCAGATTTTACGGCGTGTGCGCTTGCGGAAGATAGAAAGATGCCGCGAAAAAAGTTGTACGAAGCTACCCATCCGGGGTCCGCAGGGGTGTGGCGCTGGAGATGTGGCGCTCGGCGCGAAGCTGCCCCGGCGATTTGCCCAGCCGGCGGCGGATATGGCGGCACAGATGAGATTGATCGCAAAAGCCCGTCTCAGCGGCGATCTGGGCCAGGGACAGGTCGCTTTCCATCAAGAGCCGGCATGCCTGGCTGATGCGCAAATGGTCCACGTAAGCGGAAAAGGTTAGTCCGGTCGCCTGGCGGAAGAAGCGCATGAAATAGCTGCTGCTCATGTTGAGCATGCG
>JAIMAR010000022.1 GCA_023511855.1 Bryobacteraceae bacterium | reverse complement strand
ACGCTCTACGGCGAGAGCGTGGTGATGCGCCTGCTGGACCGCTCGGCGGGAGAGTTCTACGATCTGACCCGCTTGGGCTTCGACGATCAGATGCTGGCGCGCATGGAGCACTTCACCTCGCTGCCGCACGGCATCTTCCTGGTGACCGGGCCGACCGGCAGCGGCAAATCGACGACTCTGTACTCGGCCCTGAAGCGCATCAACCAGCCCGACAAGAAGATCATCACCATCGAAGACCCGGTCGAGTACCAGATGGACGGAATCAACCAGATCCATGTGAACCCCCAGATCGGGCTGACCTTCGCCTCGGGCTTGCGCCACATCGTGCGCCAGGACCCGGACGTGATCATGGTGGGCGAGATCCGCGACCGCGAGACCGCCGACATCGCCATCCGCGCCGCGCTCACCGGCCACTTCGTCTACTCCACGCTGCACACCAACGACGCGCCCAGCGCCATCACGCGCCTGGTCGATATGGGAGTGGAAAACTACCTCATCACCTCCTCGCTGGTCGCCGTGCTGGCCCAGCGGCTGGTGCGGCTGATCTGCCCCAACTGCAAAGTCCCGGACGGAGTGCGCACCACGCCCGACGGGGAGACGGTGGAGTGCTGGCGCGGAGCGGGCTGCGAGCAGTGCCTGGGCAGCGGCTATCTGGGACGCATCGGCATCTTCGAGATGATGGAGATGAACGACGAGCTGCGCCGCCTCATCATGCGCAACGCCGACGCCGCCGAGATCACCGCCGCGGCGCGCCGCAACGGCATGCGCACCCTGCGCGAGGACGGCTGGATGAAGGTCCGGCAGGGCGTCACCACTGCTGATGAGGTGCTGCGCGTGACTCAGGAGTTCTGATGGCGAGCTTCTACTACAAGGCGGTCACCTCCGGCGGCAAGCTGCGGACCGGTCTGCTGGCCGGCGGCAACGAGAAGCAGGTGGCGGCTGAGCTGCGCCGCCAGGGGCTCATTCCCGTCTACGTCGGCCCGGAGCCGGTCAAACCAGGGCTCCGGTTGAAGCTGCCCTCCTTGGGCGGAGGCCGCCGCAAGGACGTCCTGCTATTCACGCAGGAACTCTCCACGCTGCTCAAGGCGGGCGTGCCGCTGGACCGCTCGCTGAGCATCACCGCCGAGCTGACCCGGCGGGAGGCCTTCCGTGCGGTCTTGCAGGACGTGCTGCGGGTGCTCAAGGGCGGCAAGTCGCTGGCCGACAGCCTGGCGACCCACCCGGAGTATTTCTCCGAGCTTTACCTGAATATGGTCCGCGCGGGAGAAGCCAGCGGGGCGCTCGCCGCGGTCTTCGAGCGTCTGGCTGAATTCGAGACCAGCCGCGACGATCTGCGCGGCTACATCATTTCCGCCTCGATCTATCCGGCCCTGCTGTCGCTGGTTGGCCTGGCCTCCATCCTGGTGCTGATGAACTTCGTCGCGCCGCGTTTCGCCATGGTCTTCGAGCAGTCGCGGCTGCCGGTGCCGCTGCCCATGCAGATCCTGCTGGCCACCAGCCAGTGGATGCAGGCGTACGGCTGGATTGCCGCCGCGGCGGCCATCGCCATGGCGGCCGGCCTGCGCCTCTACGTCCGCACTCCCTCCGGACGCATGTGGTGGGACACGCTGCGGCTGCGCGTTCCGGTGCTGGGGCCGGCCTTGCGCAAGGCGGAGACGGCCCGTTTTGCGCGGGCGATGGCCACGCTGGTCTCGCACGGGGTGGCGCTGGTGCAGTCGATCCACATTGCCGGGGCCACCATGAACAACCGGCGCATGGCGGCTTCGCTCGAAGCGGTCGCGCAAGGAGTCAAGCACGGCGAGGGCATTGCCGGCCCGCTGGGCCGCACGCGGCAGTTCCCGCCCCTGGCGGCCCACTTGCTGACCGTCGGCGAGGAAACCGGCCGCCTGGATGAAATGTTCAACCGGATGGCGGAGATCTACGAGTCCGAGACGCGGGTTGCGATCCGCAGGCTCACGGCCTTGTTTGAACCCATGATTATCCTGGTGATGGGCGTGCTGATCGGCGCCCTGATCCTGAGCATGCTGGTGGCGATCACTAGCATTAATGAGGTTGCAGTGTGACCATGACACACCCAGAGAACAAAAGAAAGCGCCGCGCCGGCGTCACGTTGATCGAGATGCTGGTGGTGCTGATGATCATCGGTCTGTTCGCGGCCTTGGTGGCCCCGCGCCTGTTCCGGAAAACCGACACGGCCAGAGTCACGGCGGCGCGGGCCCAGATCAACGCCTTCATGACGGCGCTCGGCGCTTATAAACTCGACACCGGCACATTCCCCACCACCGAGCAGGGCCTACAGGCTTTGCGGGTTCGGCCCCAAGGGGTCAACCAGTGGGACGGTCCCTATCTTCCGCAAGAGATCCCCCTGGATCCCTGGGGACGGCCCTACGTCTACAAATATCCCAGCGAGCACGGCGACGAGCCGGAAATCATCTCCTACGGACAGGACGGCCAGCCGGGCGGTGATGGAATGAACGCCGACGTTGTGAGCTGGAAGAGCCAGTAGGGGGAGCGGCTGGTGGAGCGCGTAGCAGACAGGCGAAGCTTGCGCAAAGGTGCGGCGCCGGGCGGCGCCGAAGCCGGCGTCACGCTGATCGAGATGCTGATCGTCCTGGCGCTCATCGGCCTGATGACCGCCATCACCTATCCCGCGGTGGCCGGCGGCGTGGAGCGCCTGCGCCTGCGCTCGGCCGGTGACGCGGTGGCCGGCTTTTTCACGGGAGCCATGAACTGGGCCGAACGGCGGCAACAAGCGGTCGCGATCGTCATCGACCCGGCTCAGAACCGGTTGACGGCGCGTTCTGAGGGTCCCGGATTCGAGCAGCGCCTGGAACTCTCCGGCGGCGTGCGCCTCGCCCCGGCGGAGCCGGACCGCTGGGCGGAAGAAGAAGCCCCGCGCCAAATCCTGGTCTACCCGGGCGGCCCCCCGCCCGCTGTTGCGGTGAGGCTGGTCAACAGCCGCGGAGCTTCCGAGACGGTGCGGATCGATCCGGTTACGGGCGTGCCGGAAATCCTCTCCGGCCAACCGCGATGAACCGCCCGGCTCCATCCCGATCCTTGCGCCCGCGCCGCGGCTTCACCCTGCTCGAAATGCTGGTGGCCACGGTGATCTTGGGCATCGCCGTGGTGGGCTTGCTGTCCAACCTGTCCACCTCGCTGCGCAATGCGTCGCGGCTGAGCGACTACGACAAGGCCGCCTTGCTGGCGCGCCGCACCATGAACGAGCTGCTCCTGGACCGCAGCCTGCCCAAAGACCAGATCCTGGAGGGCGTGTACTCCGAAGATGCGGTGGGACTGAAGGGCGGCTGGCGGGCGCGGCTGACCAACTTCGAAAGTCCGCAGGCGCCCGCGCCCGGCGTTCCGGTCGTCGAGCGCCTGGAGCTGGAGATCTGGTGGATGAGCGGCGAGCGCCGGCGGACGCTCGCGCTGGAGGGGTTCCGCCGGGCCGTCATCCCCTTTCCCGCCGGAGGGCCGTCATGAAGCACGAGCCGCGCAGCGCCGCTCCGAAATCCGCCCGCGCCGAGCGGGGAGTGACCTTGCTGGAGATGCTGGTAGCGGTCACCCTCCTAAGCCTCCTGTCAGGCGGAATCCTGATCGCTCTGCACACGGGGTTGAACAGCATGAGCAAGGTCAAGACCCGCCTGATGGACAACCGCCGTCTGGCGGGAGCGCAGCGCATCGTGGAGCAACAGGTGGCGGCCTTTGTTCCGGTCGTCACCGATTGCCTTCCGGACGGAGACCGGCCTCCCGCACGGATCCCCTTCTTTCAGGGGGAGCCCCAATCCATGCGCTTCGTCTCGGCCTATTCGTTAAAAGAGGGCTGGCGCGGCCTCCCGCAGATCCTCGAATTCCAGGTCATTCCCGGTGAGCCCGGCGGCGGCCTCCGGCTGGTGGTCAACGAACATCCCTATGCCGGAGCGTCCTCGGCCGGCATCTATTGCTCCGGGATGCGGCCGGACGAGACGACCGGCGCACCCGTGCCTGTTTTTCGCCCCATCGAAATCGGCCCGCAATCGTTCGTTCTGGCCGACCGGTTGGCCTATTGCCGCTTCTCCTTTCTGGAGCGCGGCCGCACTCCGGCCGAGGACCGCTGGACGCCGCAATGGATTCTGCCCCGCTGGCCCGCGGCCGTGCGGATCGAGATGGCGCCTGTGGAATCCGACGCGGTCCGGTTGCGCCCCGTGACGGCAACCATCCCGCTGCACGTGACCGCCGAGCCTGGGAGGACCTATGCGCCGTAGCACGCACAGCACGCGGCGGGGAGGCGCATTGCTGGCCGTCCTGTGGCTGACGGCGGCTTTGGCCGCAATCGCCTTCTCGGTCGCCTCCACGGTGCGCAGCGAGACGGACCGGACCTCCACCCACCTGGACTCCACCCGCGCCTATTTCCTCGCCGCCGGCGCCATCGAAAGAGCCCTGGCCTATATGGAGTGGGGCGCGCGCTACCGCAACCCGGACGGTACGCCCCGCTTCTTCGAGCCCTGGATGCGGCAATTGCGCTTCGAATTCGACACGGGTTATGCGGTGGTGAACATCGTTCCGGAGAACGCCAAACTCAACCTGAATACGTCCCCGCCCGAGGATCTGGCGCGGCTGCTGGCCGCTCTCGGCGTGGAACCGGCGCGCGCGGAAAGCATTGTCGCCGGCATCGTGGCCAGGCGCACAGGACAGGGAGGGCCGGCGCCGGGCATTTTTGAGGTGATTTCTGCGCCCGGGGTTCCGTCTTTTCGGCCTCCGCGCGCGTCCTTTCAAGAGGTTGAGGAACTCTTGCTGGTGAACGGCGTGACACCGGAGCTTCTTTACGGCGGAGTGGAGATGGCGGCCCAGGGTAGGCCTGTACGCCGCCTGGGACTGCGCGACTGCCTCTCGGTGCATGGCAGCCGCTGGGCCGTGGATGCGAATTCTGCCCCCGCCCCGGTGCTGGCCGCGGCCGGTCTGCTGGAGCAGGAAATCCGGGCTGTATTGGAAGCCCGGGCCGCGGCGCCGTTCCGCAACCTGCAACGGCTGCGCGAGTTGGGTTTGCGCCCTGCGGTCAGCCCCCGCTTAACCCTGGGGGGCACTCAGAGGTACACCCTGCGGGCCACCGCCTGGCTGCGCACGGCCGGAGGAAAGCCCGGTGATTTGCGTCGCACGGTTGGCGCGCTGGTCTATCTGGGAGAATCCGGAGCGGTCCGGAACCCCGTGCTGCGCTGGTACGACTGGATGTGGGAACACAACGACGCATGGATATCCGAAAACTGATCGCCGTCGGCGCGGGCGTGAGCCTCGAGGTCTCGGGCCAGGATCTTGTGGCGACGGTCGTGCGCGTGCGCCCCGGCGGCGCCCGGGTGCTGGACCAGGCCGTCTTCGAGCGCTTTCTGGAGCGGCCGGCGGCCGAATGGGGCGCCGACTATCAGGCCTTTCTCAAGCGCCTGGGGCTGGCGCATTTGGCCGCGACATTTCTGCTGCCCCGCAGCGAGGTCATCGTGCGCCAGCTTGCCCTGCCCGGCGTTGCGCCGCAGGACCTGGAAGCCGCAATCGCTCTTCAGTTGGACGGGCTTCATCCCTATGGGGAGGATGAAGTGGTCACGGCCTGGTCTCGCCTGCCGGGCACCCCCGTGGTTCTGGTCGGAATCGCCCGAAAGGATTTGGTGGAGCGCTATGCTCAGGTCTTCCTCGAGGCCGGCGTCAAGGCCGCGGCTTTTTCCTTCTCCGCCGCGGCCTTGTACACCGGCGCGCGCATCCTGAGCTCGCCCCCCGCTGGCGGATTCGTCGCAGCGACAGGAAATGGCCAAGTCGAGCTGTACGGGGAAAGCCAGGACCGCCCCATCTTCTCCGCCGTGGTCGAAATGAACCCGGAGCGGGCCGTGGCGCTGGCGCTCTCCGAGCTACGGCTGCCTCCCGAAACCGAGGCGCGGCCGCTGGCCGGCATCCTACCCCAACCGGTGAAAGCGCCGGAGGGGTTCGATCTGTCCCGGTCTGCCGTAGGCTACGCCGCGGCGCTCGCCTCAGCCTGCCCCTGGCTGGGAATCCGGCCCAATTTGTTGCCGCCGCAATACCGCGCCAGCGGCAGCCGGGCTCTGGTTGTGCCGACGCTGGCGCTGGCTCTGCTTCTGGTGGCGCTGGTGGTGGCCGCCGCCGCCCAGCCGGAGATCGCCCGCCGCAGACAGCTCGCGATGCTGGAAGCGGAAATCATGAAGCTGGAGCCGCAGGCGCAGCGGCTGGAGGCGCTGCGCAAGCGAATCCAGAAGGAACAGGAGCAGATCCTGCTGCTCGATGCGTTTCGCAACCGGACCCGCGAAGATCTGGATGCTCTCAACGCCCTGACCCGGGTGCTGGCGCCACCCGCCTGGGCCAATTCCCTGGAAATCACTCGTGAGGCGGTCGTCATCTCCGGCGAAATCGATCAGGCCGCGCCGCTGCTCAAAGCGCTGGACGAGACGCCGTATTTCCGGAACTCCGAATTCGTCGGACCGGTGGGACGTTCGGGGGCCAAGGAAACCTTCCGCATCCGGGCTCTCCGGGAGGGAGTGGGACCATGACCCTTCAGCAACGAGACCGCCGGGCGCTGTTGCTGCTGGCGATTGCGATGGCGGCGATGCTGGTGTTGCGATACGCGCTGCCGGAAGAGGACAAGCCGCCCGTGGTGCATGTGGTGGATTCGATCCCCGCCGCCGAAAAGCGGCTGGCCCGGCTGCGCAAGATGGCCGCCGAAGCGCCGGCCTTGGAACAGGCCGAGAAGGCGCTCGCAGCTCAACTGGCGCGGAGGGAACAGGGCATGATTCAGGCCGAGACCCCCGCCCAAGCCCAGGCCCAACTGGTCACGATCATGCGCCGCATCGCCGGGGCGCAGCAACCGCCCATCGAGATCCGCACGCCGGAGGTGGGCCAGACCCGGCCGCTCGGCAATGATTACGCCGAGGTGAGCGTGCCGGTCGCCTTCACCTGCCGCATTGACCAGCTTGTGAACCTGCTGGCCGACATCACGGCTCAGCCGGAGTGGCTGGCGGCGAGTGGCCTGCGAATCACCCCAGGCGACGCCAAGGAGAAAACCCTCAACGTGCGTCTCACAATTTCAGCCGCGGGCCCGCGCAAGCTGGTTCCGGAGAAACGCCAAGGCGGGTTGTTATGAAGCGCAAACTTATCCTTCTCAATGTGGTGCTGGCGGCCTTGGCCGGTGCAGCTGCCTGGCAGCTCCACGTGCGGCAAAAGGAGATCCGCGCGCAGGAAGGCAAGCTGCTGCGGCAGGCGCCGCCTCCGCCCGCGCCGGTCCCCGTGCCCGAACTGAATCCGCCGCCCCCTGCCCGCCCCGCCGACTACGGCGAGGTGGCTCAGAAGACCTTGTTCACGCCGGACCGCAACCCGGATGTGGTCATTGAAGCCCCGCCGCCCAAGCCCGTGCCGCCGTTTCCGGTCGCTTATGGACTTATGAGCCTGGGCGATGCGCCGACGGTGATCCTGAGCGAAAAGCCCGGCGCGCCCAACCGGGGCTACCGCGCCGGCGACAAAGTGGGCGATTTCGTGCTGGCCGCGATTCACAACGACGAACTGGTCTTCGAATGGGACGGAAAACAGTTCCGCAAGACGCTCCAGGATCTGAAGCCGGATGCCAATACTCCGCCGCCCGCGCCCGCCCCGGTTGCCGCGGCGGTTCCGGCGCCCGTCCAGGAGCCTGCTCCAGCCCCGGTCACGACCACGGTGGGATCGGTCAGCACTTCTTCCAGCCAGGCGGACAGCGGCCCGGGGCGGGACACGGGCGACGGTTACCGGGCCTGCGTCGCTGGGGACACTTCGCCGGCAGGTACGGTGCGGGACGGTTTCAAGAAGGTGATCTATCAGACTCCCTTCGTGGCGGTCTGCCGCTGGGAGCCGGTGAATTGAACTCGGATTGGGAGATGCCAGACATGCTGAGAATGCTTCGGGTTGGAATCAGACACGCCGTTTGGATGATGGCGCTCTGCGGGGTCCTTCTGTGGGCTCAGGACAAGGGTTCGAATGGGTCGAAGTCTCAGGACCAGCCCAAACAGAGCCAGTCCGGCGGCGCGGCGCCGGCGGCGGGCAAGAAAGAATCCGAACCCAAGCGGGTCACCGGCTCTGACGGCAAGACCTACATTGTGCGCGAAACGCCGTTCGGCGTCGTGAAGGTCCCGGAAACCCCGGCCAAGGCCGAGAAGGACGACGAGAACGAGCCGCCGCCGGACCTGAAGGTGCGCGAGGTTGGCGACAGCATCGAATTCCAGCGCATGACTCCCTTCGTGCCGGTGAAATGGACCAAGAAGAAAACGGAACTGAACGAGTTGGAGCGCCGGGCCTGGGAGCGGGAACAGCGCAGGGCTGAGGAAGCGGCAAAGAAGTCGAAGAAGGAGGATCAATGACGCATCCTGTGCGGACTGTAGTCGTCTACCTGACCGTTTTTGGCTTGTTGGCGGCGCAGCAACCGCCGCCCGCGCCCTCTCCGGGGCAGGCCAAGCCCGAAGCGGCGGCCGCTCCCGCGGCGGAGCAAGCCAAGCCACAGCAAGCTGCTGCGCCTGCTCCGGCTGCTGAGACCGCCAAGCCCGAGGCGGCGCCTCCGGCAACCACGCCTCAAACCGCGCCGCCCGCCGCTCAGGTCGCTCCCGGGCCTGGCGGTGGAGCCGTCTTGCATTTGCAGAACGCCTCTCTGCTCGAAGTCATCGACGTGCTGGCCCGCCAGCTCCGCATCAACTACATCCTGGATCCCCGGGTGAAGGGCTCCGTGACGGTACACACCTATGGGGAGCTGCGCGAGGTGAACGCCCGGGCGCTATTGGACACGATTCTGCGCATCAATGGCTTCGCCATGGTGGAGGTCGGGCCGATTCACCGCATCGTGCCGCTGGCCGACGTGGCGCGCATGCCGCTGTCGCCGCGCGTCAATCCGCAGAACCTGCCCGACGACGAGCAGATGTCGCTGAACCTGATCTTTCTGAAGTACGCCACCGTGGGCGAGCTTTCCAAGCTCCTGGAGCGGTTCATCGGCGAAGGCGCCAGCATGATCGTCTACGAGCCGGCCAATCTGCTGCTGCTGCTCGACAACAACCGCAACATGCGGCGCACCATGGAGCTGATCGCGTTGTTCGACAGCGACGCGCTGGCCGGCCAGCGCGTCCGGCTTTTCGAGGTGAAGAACGGAAGCCCGAGCGACATCGCCAAGGAGCTGGATTCGATCCTGCGGTCCATCTCGCTCGGCGGGGAGAAATCCAGTCCGGTGAAACTCATGCCGCTCGACCGGATCAACACGATCATCGCCGTGGCGCCTAATCCCGGGGTCTTCGAGACGGTGGAAACCTGGCTGAAGAAACTGGATGTCCGGGTGGAGGTCACCGTCGGCGCCATGGACAACTACGTCTACCGGGTGAAGTACGGTCAGGCCGAGATCCTGGCGGCGGTCATCATGCAGCTCTACTTGGGGATGCTCGGCTACCCCACTTACGGAATGGGCATGATGGGCGGCATGGGTTACGGCGGCTATGGAGGCTACATGGGAGCCGGCTACGGCGGCTACCCGGGGATGGGAGCGATGGGCGGCTATGGCGGCTATCCGGGCATGGCGTATGGCGGATACGGGATGGCCGGCGGTCTCTACCCCGGCGCTTACGGCATGCAGGCGGGACGCATGGGAGCGATGGCTGCCCGAAATCCAACCGCCGCGGCGGCGCAGGCCGGCGGCGGTGCAGCCACGGCGCAACAGGCGCCGGCGGTGAGCCCCATCACGGGCGATCTGTCCGGCTACTATTTGGGCGCGGGGCTAGGGCTGGGGATGGTGCCGGAGGGAATGCCGAGGGTGGTGCCGAACCCCATGGATAACACGCTGCTGATTCAAGCCACGGCCCAGGACTACGCCAAGATCCTGAAGCTGCTCAAAGAGCTGGACATCCCGCCCCGCCAGGTGCTCATCGAGGCCAAGATCTACGAGGTGACGTTGACGGGCGCTTTCGCCAGCGGCGTCACCGCCTATTTCCAGAAGCTCAATGGCGGCTTGGAAGGCGCTCCCACCTCCCGGGTGACGCAGGGCGTGAGCAGCGCAGCCGGTTTGGGGCTCACTTCGGGCGTGCTGGTCGGCAAGACGCGGGAGTTGCTGGGAATTCTCTCCGCTTCCGAAGACAACCGGCACACCAAAGTGATCTCGGCCCCTATGGTGATCGCCACCGACAGCATTCCGGCCTCGATCAACGTGGGCCAGGAAGTCCCCGTGCTGGCCTCGCAAGCCGTCACCGGGGTCCAGCAAGGCGGCAGCTCGCTGTTCGCCAACACGATTTCCAGCCGCAGCACAGGCGTGACGCTGAACATCCTGGCGAGGGTGAACCCGAGCGGCATCGTGACCCTGGTGATCAACCAGGAGGTCAGCAGCCCGCAGGCGCCCTCGGCCAATGCGGCCATTCAGTCCCCCTCGTTTTCCACCCGAAACGTGCAGACCCAGGTGACCGTCCAGGACGGCGACACCATCGCCGTGGGGGGCATCATCTCCGAGTCCAACACCTCCAGCAGCGCCGGCGTCCCGTTCCTGCACCGGATCCCGGTGGTGGGCAGCGCCTTCGGCGCCAAGTCCAAGAGCAACGCCCGCACGGAGCTGGTGGTGTTCATGACGCCGCGGGTGATCTACGACACCAACGCCATGGTGGACGCCAGCGAAGAGGTCAAGTCCCAGCTCAAGCGCATCACCAAGATTCTTCAGGAATAGCCGGGGATTCCTAGTACCGGATGCCCTCCGAACGTTTGGCCCGTCCATGGACCGGCGGGGGGCCAAGGTGATAGGATCAGAAAACGCGAAGTTCGGTTTCTGTTTTGCTCCGCGGCTATGGATCACACGCTCGCGATTCTGACGCCGGCAAGCCTGGCCGCCGTGGCGGCGGTCTCCGGCATGGCTGCGCTCGTGCAGCTTGTCCTGTTGAAACGCAGGCCTCCGGCGGAGCGCGAGAGGCGCCGGCGGCTGGAAGTGAACGCCCGCGGCCGGCTGGTGTGCGGCATGGCGCTGGAGCTGCAACAAGACGTCCTGCATTACAGCTACTCAGTCGGCGGCGCCGAATATAGCGCGGCTCAAGACGTATCGGCCTTGCGCCACCTGCTGCCGCCGGAGCCGGCCGGCCCGGTACTGGTGAAGTATCTTCCTTCGAACCCCGCCAATTCGATCGTGGTCTGCGAACAATGGTCGGGGCTGCGCAAACAGAAAGGAGCTGCGGCGGGATGAAACCGGCACGGATGGAGCGCTTGTTTTCCGTTCCGCTGGCGGCCGCGGCGGCCGCGGCGCTTCTCGTGGCGGGGCTGGCGGTCGGGGCCAAAGTGCACGGCCGGCCTAAGACCGTAATTCAAGTGGTCACGATCAAGTGGACGGCCGAGGCAGCCCCGGAGCAGCGCAAGGCGGCGCTCGAGGAGATCGAGAAGGCAGCCGCCGCCGCGCCGGGCGTGCGCAATCTATGGCTGCGCGCCCTCCGCATCCAGCCGCGGGATTTCATGACCGCTTACGCGATCGAGTTTGACGACGCAACGGCGGCGGAACGCTTTCCCACTACGCCCGCCTACGAGCAATGGAAGAAGCACTATCTTCCCTTGATCGAGGAAAGCCACACCCAACAGCTCACCAATTGAGTTGCGGGCAGGCAGGAAGACCTAGTGGAAGCCGGCGCGGCGCCTGACCACTATACCCGCTGCACGTTCTCGGCCTGCAAACCTTTGGGCCCCTGACGGACCTCAAACTCCACTTCCGCGCCATTTTCGAGGGTGCGGTAACCCTCCATCACAATGGCGCTATGATGCACGAATACATCTTCCCCGCTGGATCTCTGGATGAAACCATAACCCTTGGCGGCATTGAACCACTTCACAACACCCCGTTCCTTCACTTGCCTTTCTCCTGAATTACAGCAAAACCGTTCCGAAATTGTCTCAGAAGTAAAACCGCGCGTCAAGAGGCTAAGAAAGTGGTGTTTGGGCCGCTTCCCCGCCGGCGACGCGAAACAGCATACCCGTCGGGCGGAGCTTACGGGACGGGCTTCAAGCCCGCGCCCATCAGCACCACGCCTAAGGCGCGCTGGTCGCCCGGCGCGGTAAACGTCTGGTCGACGGCGATCTCCAGACGCGCCACTTCGGCTTCCGGCCGCAGCTCCCCGGAGCGCAGCGTGTACGGTCCGGGGCCCGCAAGCGGCTGATCCAGCACCGGCTTTCCGTCCAGCAAGACGGAGATGCGCCGGGCGCGGGCGGCCTCTGGAACATAGAGTTCGACTTGGACCACGCAGGGCCCCTGGGGCCTCTTCAGCAACAGCGCCGCCCGGCCGCTCATCCATCGCCATCGCCCTTCTTCGAGCTGATAAATGCCGCCCGCGATGTGTTCTTCGGCTTCCGGCGCCTTCATCTCCACATAGGACAGAACCGGGCGGCGCTCCTGGACGAGCCAGGCCCGGACCCGGTCGATAGGCTGCCGGCTTAGGTCGAAGGGGCGCAACCCCAGCGATACGGTCGAATAGCCCGAGCGCGCGTTCAAACCGATCAATCGCAGCGGCACAGGGCTGTGGATCTCGCGTTCCGCCAGCGGAACCAGCGTGGCGCCGCCCGCCGCGATCGGAACCGGCAACGCCAGATCGCTGCTCACCACCATTTCGCCGGGCTGCACCGCTTGACCCTGCTTCACCGGAAGTCCGCCTTCCGATTCGAAGTAGAACCGGAGACCCCATTCCCCGTTGATCCAGACGCGCCGGTTCTCGGCCTGAGCTCGCAAAGAGGCCGCGAATTGCCGGTAGCCGTCCCAATGCTGGTAGTTCACGGTGCTCAGCGCGAGGCCGAACGCCAAATGGACGGCCGCCGACACACCGGGCAACCAGCGCGGCAAGTTTCCCGCGGCCCGCACCGCCAGCAGGGCGAGCGGGGCGGCCAGCGGAAGCAGATAGCGCGCCGAGCCGGCGAAGAAAATCACCAGAGCGGCGCCGAAAAAGCCCAAAAGCCACAACAACAGGAAGCGGCTATCAGGATCCCGGTCTGTCCTCAATCGTTCCACACCCCAGGCCAAAATCAGAATGCCCGTGGCCAGCGAGGCCCAGAACAGCGGGCTGGAGTCGGAAACCGCTCCGGTGGCGGCGGCCAGCCCGGCGATAATCCACGCGGCGCGGCTCGCCGGCCGGAAGACGGCCAGGGCCAGCAAGGGACACAGCATCCAAGCCAGATGCACCGTTAGCCCCAGAGCGTTCGGTCCCTTCGAGGCCAAAGTCTGCAAGCCGTAAGTCCGGAAGTAGCCGCTCATCACTGAGACCGGCGCCGCGCCCGAGCTGAGGCGCTCAAACAGTTGCCATGCCGCCAGCACGGCAGGTCCCGCTGTGAGCGCCGCCCAGCCCCACCGCCAGTTGCGCCGCTTGAGCCAGAGGTACACGCCCAGCACAGGAACGAGCAGGACCGCTTGATACGCGGCCATCGCGGCCAGGGCCATGGCCCCGGCGGCCAAGATCAGCCGGCGGAGGCAGGCGGCATCCACGGCGGAGACAAACAGCGCCGCCGAGAGCATCCAAAGCGCCAGAAACGGCAGGTCCGCCTCGAAGGAGTTGCCATTGACCACGAAGGCAGGAACCGCCAGAAACAGCAGGGTCGCCGCCAGCGGACGCGCGGTGAAACGCCTTGCCAGCCAGTACATGCTGAAGGCGGCCGCCAAAGAAAAAAGGATATAGGTGGCGTGAAACGGGACTTCCCGCACGTCTTTCAGCGCAGCCAGCAGAAGCGCCAGCAACCAGACGTTGAGCGGCGGGTGCGGGTGGCCCTGCATGGTGACTTCCTGGCCCAAAAACAGATACCGCGCATGGTTCGGGTGCAGCGGGTCGGTTTGCGCGTATTGCGCTCCGGCCAGGTAGTAGACGTCGTCGCCCTGCACCGCCTGGTTCAGGAAGGGCGCTCGCAGCAGCAGCACGGCTGCGGCAATGAGCAGTAGATCGCGGACGGTGGCGCGGTTCATGCCTGAGCGATTGTCTCCACGATGGCGTCGCCGTTGCGGAAGATCTCGGGCTTGATCTCAGCCCCGATGCCGGGCAGCTCGGGAGGCGCGACGGAGCCGTTTACGGGAACCGGCACGTTGGCGACAAAGTGCGGATATTGGTGCGTGTATTTCCAGTAGTTGCTCTCCATGATCAAGAAGTTCTGAACGGCCGAGCACAGATGAGCCGAGCAGATGTACAGCAGCGGCCCGCCGCAGGTGTGAGGCGAGATGGGCAACTGATAGGCATCGGCCATGTCGGCGATGTACTTGGCTTCGGAGACGCCCCCGCACCAGGTCACGTCGAACATGACGACATCTACGGCCCGCTTCTCGAAAAACTCCCGGAATTCGTAACGCGTGGCCAGCGTCTCGCTCATGCAGATCGGGACGCTGGTTTCCGCCGCCAGCCGCGCGTAGGCGTCGGCGTTCATGGGAAGCATCGCGTCTTCCAGGTACATAATGTCGTAAGATTCCAGGGCCTTGGCGATGCGCAGGGCGCTGGGAAAATCGAAACGGCCCCACAAATCCACGCAGATGTCCATCTTCGATCCGGCTTCCTTGCGGATGTCCCGGATCCACTGCATGCCGCGCTCCAAAGCCTCGCTGGTGAGATAGCGGTCCCGCGCGTCGAAGGGGTAGATCTTCATGGCGGTGATGCCCCGCTCGAGCAGGAACTGCACGATCTTCGCCGTGTCCGGGCCCATGCGGGTCTCGTTGATCGCCCAATAATTGGTGGTCGTGTTGTACACCCGCACGCGCTGACGGGTCCTGCCTCCGAGCAAGCGGTACAGCGGAAGGCCCGCCGCCTGGCCGAGGATGTCGAGCTGCGCCATGTTGATGGCGCTCAGCGTGCGCATATCCGCGCCTCCGGCGTTGCGCATGGTCATCTGATGGTAGAAGCTGCGCCAGAGGCCGTCGATGTCGCGCGGATCGCGCCCCCGGATCAGGGAAGCGTAATCTTTCAGTGCGCCGATTTCGGCATTGGAGTACGGATAGGATTCTCCGGTGCCGATCAGGCCCGTGTTGGTGTGCAGGCGCACCCAGAACCATTCCGTGGTCCCGCTGCCGCCGGAGCCTCCACCGATCTTCAAATCGCGGCGGAAGGTGACGGCCTCAACGCGGGTGATCTTCATCGGCTCCACCGCGGCGGCCGCGGCGCGGACGCTGTCAGGAAACAACGAGGCGGCCCAAGGGGCGGTCAAAGCGGCGGTGGAAGCTTGGAGAAACCGGCGGCGAGAGATCCGTTGTTTCGGGCTCATCCCTCCTGTATACCATCCCCAGGTCCGTCAGCCGGCGCGGCGGGCCAGGGCGCGCTCCATCTGAGAAATCAGCAGCCCCGTCGCCACCACCACCAGGCAGCCGATTGCGTTGTACCAGAGGAACGCGACCTTGACCTGGAACACGTAGCAGGCGATCACCGCCGCTTCTCCCGCCAGCACGCCATAGAAGGCGCCCCGCCCGCCCACGCGCGGGAAAAAAAACGCCAGAACGAACGCCCCCAGCATCGCGCCATAGAAAAAGGATCCCAGCAGGTTCACCGTCTCCACCAGCGAACCTTGGCGTTTGGCGAACTGGGCTGTGATCACCGCGTAGACGCCCCAGAACACCGTCATGGCGCGCGAGGCGTTCAGATAGTGATGGTCGGAGGCCTGCTTGCGGATGTGCCGCTTGTAGATGTCCACCATGCTCACGGTGGCGAGCGAATTCATCTCGGAGGAAATGGCTGACATGGTGGCGCCGAAGATCACAGCCAGCACCAGGCCCACCAAGCCCGCAGGCAGGTGACGGGTGACAAAGGTCAGGAAGATGTAGTTGGTGTCGTTTACGGATTTCGGCCCCCCGGCTTTTTCCACCAGCACGGCGCTCTGGCGGCGCGCCGCCTCGAATTCGGCCTGCGCTTGCCGGTAGCGCTCCAGCCCCTCGCGCCTTAACTCCGGCTCGCCGTACCGCCGGGCTTGCACGATAAGCTCGGCGGCCTGACGGCGTTGTTCAAAGGCGCGGCTGTAACGCGCCTCGAGGGCCTCGTATTCGGCGCGCAGGTGAGGGGCCTGAATGCGGCGCAGCTCGGTCTGCTCAAACAGGATCGGAGGCTGGTTGAAGAGGTAGAACACAAAGACCATCGCGCCGATGAACAGGATGAAGAACTGCATCGGGACCTTAGCGACGCCGTTGAACAGCAGGCTGATGCGGCTTTGCGCGATGGACTTTCCTGTGAGATACCGCTGCACCTGGGACTGATCCGTGCCGAAATAGGCCAGCGCCAGAAACATGCCGCCGATGAGCCCGCTCCAGAGGTTGTAGCGGTCGTTCCAGTCGGCGCGCAGGGTCACGGCGTTGAGCTTGCCGGCGGCTCCGGCCAGCGTGACCGCATCCAGAAACGAAACGTGATCCGGCAGCAGCATCACGGCGGCGATGAGCGCCGCCACCAGGCCCAGAGTCATCACGGCCATCTGCTGCACGTGCGTCCAAGCGACGGCTTTGACGCCTCCCAGCGTGGTGAAGGTGAGCGCGACCGCGCCCATGATGAGCGTGGTGATTCGGTCCGGCCACCCCAAAATGACGGTGAGAACCACGGCGGGCGCGTAGATGGTGATCCCCAAGGCCAGGCCGCGCTGCAACAGAAAGATGAGGCTGACCAGGGCGCGGGTGCGCCCGTCGAAGCGCTGCTCCAGATACTCGTAAGCCGTGTAGGCGTTGGAGCGGTGGAAGACGGGCACGGCGGCGATGGCCAAGATCACCATGGCCAGCGGCAGTCCGAAATAGAACTGCACAAAGCGCATGCCGTCGACGTAGGACTGGCCGGTGGTGGAGATGAACGTGACGGCGCTGGCCTGCGTGGCCATAATGGAGAGCGCCATCACCGGCCAGGGCAGCGTCTTTCCCGCCAGCAGATACTTGCGGACGGTGTCGCTGCCGCGCGAGCGCCGCAGCCCGTAGAGCACCATGAAGGCCAGGGTGCCGCACAGCACCACCCAGTCGGCGGTTCTCAAGGGGCGAACCTCCGGCTGAACAGATAAAACAGCAGAATCAGCAGCGCCAGCCAGCCCAACACGGCGGCGTAGAGCCGCCCCCAGCTCCCGCCAAAAGGAGGCGGCTCTTCCGCGTGTTGCAAGCGCTCCTCGGCCGGCGTGCTCTCCCGCTTCATGGCGTCGCTTTGGCTGCGCTCAGGAAGTTGGCGAAGATGCGGAACGCGCCTGGCACGCCCGCCGGAAGCTGGCGGAACCAGGCGTAGGAGGTGTACACGTAAGCGCCCTTGCCGTATCGCACGTACAGATTGCCTCCCGGCAAGGGAGGCTCGCCCGGATCGTGGGACTCAAAAACGGTCTCATAGCGCGGGTCCCATTGCGAAGGGAAGTACAGACCCCGTTCCTGCACCCAGCCGCGGAAATCCTCCTCCGTGATCCGGTTCGGCGTGCGCAGCAGAATGTGCTGTGGATTGGGGAAGGTGACCGGGGCTTCCTCAACGGTGACGCGGGACCCGCTGAGCTGGATCGGATACGGCGCGAAGTCCTGCCAGCGCAGCGATGAGCGTCCGTCGGCCGTGTTGTATTGCACCACCAGCGTGCCGCCGCGTTCGACGTATTCCAGCAGGCGGGCCTGGTTGGCGACGAGATCCCGCCGGACATTGTAGGCGCGGACGCCGGTGACGATGGCGTCGAAGCGGCTCAAGTCCCCGCGCGCCAGATCCGCCGCGCTTAGCAAAGTCACCTCGCAGCCGAGCTGCTCCAGCGCATGCGGCACCTCATCGCCTGCACCCATGATGTAGCCCAGGCGTCTGGCCAGCGTCCGGACATCGGTTCGCACCAGCGAGGCGGTGGATGGCGGAAAGACCGTCTGGGGAGGAATGTCGGGGTACTCAATCACCCGCATGCCGGAAGACACTTCGCGGTCTCCCAGGCGGGCGACCGCCCTCAACTCGCCGCGGCTGGGTGCGGCCGGAGGCGTCACCGTGAAGGACAAGGTGAGTTCTTCGGCCGAGTTGGAAAACTGGAACGGGATCGAAGCGGGCTCCGCCCGCCAGCCCTGTGGGACCCGCAGCGAGAGCGTGCCGGAAAGGCCCGAAGTGTTGGGCCGCAGGGTCACCTCCACCGGCTTGGGCCGGGCCTCCGGGAACAGCACAACGGCATCCGCCAGATTCACCGCCACGGGAGGAACGACCAGCAGCGGGCGGGTTGTCTCGCCTTCGGTGCGGCTTACGTAACGCTGCACCACCGGGCGGCTGTACTCGATCGCCTCCGAACCCGCTTGGATGCGGATGCGCGCGCTCAGCACCGGCGGCGTCTCAGCCAGCCCGATCAGACGGATGTCCTCCACCTCGTAGACATAGCCCTGGTTGGGTTTTCGGAGCCAGTAGGGCTGTGAGTAGGGCTGATCGGCGGGGATGGTCACGCGCAAGGAGCGGCGCTGCGGCTGATTGTTGGGAAGCGCCACGGCGGCGAACTCTTCCGACGGCGCGCCGGCCACGCCCTCCAGCCGAACGGCCGTTAGCGAGAACGGGAACGGCGAGCGGTTGGTGGCCTCGAAGTTCACGGTGATCGACTCGCCTGGCGTGACGGTGGAGCGGTCCGTGGAGGCGTCCAGATAAAGCCCTGCGCACAGCGCGATGGCTTCGTCCAACTCGCGCAGCTTCAAGGCGGCTCTCGGATCCTTGATGGCTGCCATCAGCGGCCGCGCCTTGAGCAACAGCGGGATGGTTTTCTCCGGCTGCTCCGGCAGGAAGGTGCGTTCGGCTTCTTCCAGGATGGCCGCCACTGCCGCGCCGCCCGGCAGCCGCCGCCAGGTGACGTCGATGCCGTCAAACAGATCGCCTTTGGACGGCAGTCCCGCCACCACGGACATTGTGCTCACCGCCGAGCCGCGCCGTTCCGGTGCTCCCACGCCCTGTGACCGGTGCATGCTGCGGCTCATGCCGGAGATCTCCGTGTAGGAATAGCCAAGCAGCGGGTTGTAGGCGCCGAAATCCGCGCGGATCGAACCCAAAGCCGAGCCGGCCGCACCCCCGCGTCCCGCCCCCCCGAAACCGCCCGTGATCAACCGCGCCGCCTGCCAGGGTTCCACGTAGCGCAGTTGCTCAGGGAAACGCGTGCGGTCGGCGGCGGCGAAGTAGGCCTCCCGGGCCAGGATTCCCGCGGCTTGGTGGTGTCCGTGTCCCGCGCTGATGCCGATCACGATGATGTCCGGGCGGAAGTTCCGGACAATCCAGACGACGTCTCCGAGGATAGTCTCTTTGCCCCACTTCTCAAACGTTTCTTCCGCCGTCTTGGAGAAGCCGAAGTCGATGGCGCGGGTGAAGAATTGTTCGCCGCCATCAATGCGCCGGGCGGCCAGCAGCTCCTGCGTGCGGATCAGTCCTAACAGCTCCCCGCGCTCGGAGCCGATCAGGTTCTGGCCGCCGTCGCCGCGGGTTAAGGAAAGGTATGCCGCGCGGGCCCCTCTACCGCGGGCTACATAAGCGAGTAGGGCTGCGTTTTCATCGTCGGGATGCGCTGCGATCAGAAGAACGCTGCCGAGGTTGGTGAGCCGTTGCAGCGCCAGCTTGGTCTGCACGGCTCCGGCGACGTTCTTCTGCGCCGCAGACGGAGTCTCGATGAGGCACAGAACCAGCGCGGCCCCGGCCCAGCGGGACCGCGCATTCCGGGATGGAATTCTCATCACTTCACCGTGAAGGGTACCGAGGCGATGTAGTTTTCAAACTGGACTTCCAGCTTGCCGGTGTTTGGACCGGTTTGAGACAGGGTGATGGTCATGGTTTCCACCGGGGCGGCAGGCTTGGCCATGTCCATGGGGACCCGGCCCAAATCCTGGTCCTGGTTATAGGTGAGGCCCCACTGGCCGGTCTGCTTATTGACGATCAGTTGCCAGGGGGTCTGATTCACCAGCGCGAACAATGAATAGGTCCCCTTCGGCACGGTCAGGTTTCTGATGACCAGATCCGCCTCTGTGTTCAGCGTCGTTGCGGCGTTGGCCCCCAGCCGCCAGACCGGCCATGTCCGGTCCTTGCTGATGACGCCGCCTTCGCCGAACATCTGCCGCCCACGCACGGACGGCGCCGAATACTTGATGGAGATGTTCTTGCCGGCGATGGTCACCGACGTCTCAGCGGGCGGACTGAGCGGCGGACCACCCTTCTTCTGCATCTGCGCCAGCACCAGTGCGCTCGCGGCCAACATGGATAGGGTCAGCCATCGTGTCGTCTTTTTCATGTCCGAATTCCCTCCTTCCGAATTTCAGCCCAACTCCGGGCTGATGTTTTCAGTGTATGACGTCTTGCCGCCCCGCAAGGATACCGGCGGCTGGGAATCGACTATAATTCTTGCTGGCAATTTCAGGCAGAGCGAGATCCCATATGACCCGAAGAGAGTTCTTGGCAGCCGCCGCGGCCGCGCCGTTGCCGGCGGCCCGGCCCCGAAGGACCAGGATGGGCTTCACCTCCGACTCGTTCGCCATGATCCGGTGGAGCTCCCCCAAACAGATCCTGGAAGTGGACCGGCTCATGGAGCTGGCCGTGGAATTTGGCGCCGGAGGCGCCCACGGCGGGATGACCGACGTCAGCTTCGAGTACGCCCGCAAGGTGCGGCCGATGAAGGAGAAGTACGGACTGTATGTGGAGATCCAGACCTTCCTGCCGCGGCTGGGCGAGGATCCCTCGGTGTTCGAACATGCGGTGCGTGTGTCCAAAGAAGCGGGCGCCACCAGCCTGCGCGTGGTGTGCCTGCTCGGGCGGCGCTACGAGATGTTCCATACCGCGGCGGAGTGGAAGGAGGCTGTGGCCGGTTTTCACAAGCAGATCGCTACGGCGGTTCCGATCGTGGAGAAACACAAGATGCCGCTGGGCATCGAGACGCATAAGGACTGGACGGTGGACGAGCAGCTCGCCTTAACCCGCAAGTACAGCAGCGAGTACCTGGGCGTGTGTCTGGATACCGGCAATAACATTTCGCTGCTGGACGACCAGATGGAGGTGGTCGAGAAGCTCGCTCCCTACACCTTCAACGTGCACCTGAAGGACATGGCGGTCGAGGAGTACGAGGATGGATTCTTGCTTTCCGAAGTGCCGCTCGGAGAGGGGATGCTCGACATGAAGCGGATTGTGAACACCATCCGCAAGGCCCGGCCCGAGGTGAACTTCTCGCTGGAGATGATCACCCGCGATCCGTTGCAGATCCCGTGCCTGACCGAGAAGTACTGGGCGACATTCACGGACCGCAACGGGGTGTATCTGGCCCGCACGCTGCGCATGGTGCGCCAAAACAAGCCCCGCAAGCCGCTGCCGCGGATCACCGGGTTGACCGATGAGCAGCGGGCCAAGCTGGAGCGGGACCACGTCGAGCGCAGCATCCAGTACGCGATCGCACATCTCGGTTTAGGAGTCTAGACAACGCTCGCCGGTATGGTAGTAACCCGTGCGGGGCTCTCAGGCCGCGCGGCCGCCGCGGAGGTAGACTGATTTGTTACGGCCGCCGGGGTTAATGTTACGGCCGGCCAGAGGGAGAGCAGATGCCCAATGAGCGCACGGTGGTTCTGTTGATTGATGATGATGCGGCCTGCCTCGAAACCGCCAAACAGGCCTTTCTGGGCCAAGAGGGCAATTTCCGCCTGGAGGTGGCGGACCGGTTGGAAGACGGACTCGGCCGGCTGGCGCAGGGCGACTTGGACGTCGTCCTGTATAGTCTTTCGTTGGGCGGGGTGCAGGGAGAACCAGCGCTGGAGAAGCTCCTGCGCCAGGCCGGCGGCATTCCGGTGGTCGCGCTGGGCACGGTCGAGAATCCGCAGCTCGGCCTGCGGGTGGTTCGGCTAGGGGCCGAGGACTATCTGGTGAAGGGACGCCTGAGCCCGGCGGCGCTGCTGCGGTGTGTGCGTCATACGGTGGAACGCCATCGCCACATCCGGCGGCTGCTGGCCACGACGCGCCGGCAGGGGCAGCTGGGCCGGGTGATCACGTTTTTCGGCGTCAAGGGCGGAGTGGGTACGACGACGACGGTGCTCAACGCGGCGGCGGCGCTGGGACAGCAGGGCAGAAAGGTCATCGCTGCCGAAATGCTGCCTTCCTGGGGCTTCGCGCTCCAACTGAAGCGGTCTCGCACAGCCGGGCTGGCGGAACTGCTGGGAATGGGAACGGAGAACCTGGACAGCCGAATCCTCGAAAAGAAGCTGACCATGCTGCCCTTCGGGTTTCAGGTGCTTTTCGGAACCGGCGCCGTGGGCCAGGCGGGCCAACTCCAGCAGACGGAGCGATTGTTGGACACCTTCACGGAGCTGGCCGAGTTGACGCTGGTGGACCTGTCCTCTCATGTGGAAGAGGCGCACCGGGGGATTCTGGAGGTCTCGGACTTCATCGCCCTGGTATTGGAGCCGGACCCGCTTTGCGCCGAGTATGCGCAGATGGCTCTCACGCTGCTTGAACAGTGGGGCGTGAACCCGGCATCGGTGGGGCTGGTGGTGGTGAATCGGGCGGCGCTGGCCAATTGCCTGCGGCCGCGGGACCTGCGAGACCGGCTTCGCTGCGAGGTGGCGGGCATCGTCCCCTCCTCGGGCGAGGGCTGCCTGATGGCCTTGAATGCGGGCAAGCCGCTGGTGTTGCTTCAGCCCGATTCGCGCTACGCGGCGGGTATCCGCACGCTGGCGGAGAACCTATCCCAGCGGCCGGTAGCAACCCTCACGCTATGAGAGAGCCCGGCGGAGGGATCAGGCCGGTGCGGCAACCTCGGGCTCCAATAGGGCGCGCGTCTTGAGCGCCTTCACGCGGTCGCGCAGCGCCGCGGCTTTCTCGAATTCGAAGCGCCGGGCCGCTTCCCGCATCTGTTCTTCCAGCTCGCGGATCAAGCGCTGGCGGTCTTCTTCGGAAAGGGTCTCGATGGAGGCGTCCTCGGGTTCGAGCGGAACCGTGACGTAATCGCCTTCGGCTACAGCCACCAGGGTCATGTCGACCGGTTTGATAATCGTCTGCGGCGTAATCCCGTGCTCCTCGTTATAGGCAGCCTGGATGCGGCGGCGCCGGTTGGTTTCGTCGATGGCGAAGCGCATGCCGTCGGTGATCTTGTCTGCATAGAGGATCGCCTTGCCATGGACATTGCGGGCAGCCCGGCCGATGGTTTGAATGAGCGACCCGCCGGAGCGCAGGAAGCCTTCTTTGTCTGCGTCCAGAATGGCGACCAGCGAGACCTCCGGCAGATCCAGCCCCTCGCGCAGCAGGTTGACTCCGATTAAGACGTCGAACTCGCCGCGGCGCAGATCGCGCAGAATCCGCACCCGGTCCAGAGTGGCCACCTCCGAGTGCAGGTAGGCGCAGCGGACGCCCTTCTCGGTGTAATACTCAGCCAAGTCCTCAGCCATGCGCTTGGTAAGCGTCGTGACCAGGACGCGCTCGTCGCGCTCGGCCCGGGCGCGGATCTCCTGAAGCAGATCCTCCACCTGGCCGCGGATGGGCCGCACTTCCACCTCGGGGTCGAGCAGCCCCGTAGGCCGGATGATCTGCTCGACCACCGCGCCGCCGGTCTTGGTCAGCTCGTACGGTCCGGGGGTGGCCGAGACATAGATGACCTGATTGACGCGGTGCTCGAACTCCTCGAAAGTGAGCGGACGGTTGTCGAGCGCGCTGGGCAGCCGGAAGCCGTACTGCACCAGGGTCTCTTTGCGGGAGCGGTCGCCGTGGTACATCCCGTGGAGCTGGGGGACGGTCTGGTGGCTCTCGTCCAAAAACACGATGGCGTCGCTGGGGAGGTAATCGAGCAGAGTGGGCGGCGCCTCGCCGGGCAGCCGTCCGGAGAAGTGCCGCGAGTAGTTCTCGATGCCGTGGCAGTAGCCGATCTGGCGGATCATCTCCAGATCGAAGCGCGTGCGCTGGTTGAGGCGCTGGGCTTCCACGGTGCGGCCCTGCTTTTCGAGTTCGGCCGTCCACCATTCCAGCTCGGCCTCGATGCTGGCCAGCGCCTTCTCACGCGTCTCCTCGCTCATGACATAGTGGGTCTTGGGGTAGATGGGCAGGCGGACGTAGGTCTGGCGGATGCGGCCGAGCAGCGGGTCAATCTGCGAGAGGCTCTCGATCTGGTCGCCCCACAACTCGATGCGGTAGGCGTAATCGTCGTAGGTGGGGAAGATCTCGATGACGTCGCCACGCACGCGGAACGTGCCCCGCCGGAAATCGGTCTCGTCGCGCTCATAGAGGATTTCCACCAGCCGGCGCAGGATCTGCTCGCGCGAGATCTTCTGGCCCCGCTCCAGCATCAGCAGCATGCCGTAATAGGCCTCGGGCGAACCCAGGCCGTAGATGCAGCTCACGCTGGCCACGATGACGCAGTCGCGGCGCTCAAACAGCGACTTGGTGGCGCTCAGCCGCAGCTTGTCCAGCTCGTCGTTGATGGTGGCTTCCTTTTCGATGTAGACGTCGCTGGCCGGCAGGTAGGCCTCGGGCTGGTAGTAGTCGTAGTAGCTGACGAAATACTCGACCGCATTGTTGGGGAAGAAGGTGCGGAACTCGTGGTAGAGCTGCGCGGCCAGGGTCTTGTTGTGCGCCAGCACCAGGGCGGGGCGCCCCACCCGCTCGATGACCTTGGCCATGGTGAAGGTCTTGCCGGAACCGGTGACGCCGAGCAATACCTGGTGCGGCTCGCCGTCCAGGATGCCGCGCACGAGCTGGTCGATGGCCTGCTGCTGGTCGCCCCTGGGCTGGTAATCGATGCCGAGACGGAACCCCACAATTCCAGTATAGGGGGCGGAGTGGGGCAGCTTGCGGAGTGTGGCGCACGCGCTTCACGCGCGGCCCAGGGCGTGGGACAGGCGTTCCAGCTCCGCATTGAATTCGCAGCCCAGCAGCGCCACGGCGGCCAGCACATAAAGCCAAACCATAAGCGCGATGGCCGCCCCGATGCTGCCGTAAAGCAGGTTGTAGTCGGCGATGTTGCGGACGTACCAGCCGAAGGCCAGCGTGGAGGCCAGCCAGAGCATCGTGGCCACCAGGGCCCCGGGCCAGACAAACCGCCAGCGCTGTGGGCGGTTGGGGCCGAGTGCATACAACACAGCAGCCGCGCCGGCGCCCGCCGCCAGCGCCACGGAATAGCGGATGGCCCTGGCGGTCCACGACACCCACAGCTCAAGCTCCTGGCCGGCCGGTACGACCCCAAGCCGCCGCATGACCCAACCCTCCACCCGCGCGCCGAACAAGACCAGCATTAAACCCAGGGCTACCGGCGCGGCCGTGGAGAGCACCAGCAGGATGGCCATGCCTTGGTGCTGGAAGAACGGTCTTCCTTTCGGGATGCGGTAGATGGCCTGGAAACCCTCCAGGAAGCTGGTCATGACGCGGGAGGCGGCCCACAGGGAGATCAGCGAGGCCGCCACCAGCAGCGAGAACGGCCGCTCGCCCTGGGCGCGGAAGGTCTCCAGTACGGCTGCTTCCGTTCCGGGCGGCACGGCATGGGCCAGGATCCTCGAGAGCAGGCGGGAGACCGGCTCGGCGCGGATCTGAACCAGCACGGTGGCTGTGGCGGTCAACAGCGGGAAGAAACAGAGCAGCGCCGAGTAGGCCGCGCCCTTGGCGGTTCCGAAACAACCGTCCTCGTAAGCGGCAATGAAGGTGCGCCGCAACAGCCACGCGGCCAATCTCCACCGGGGTGCCACGCCGCCAGTGTAACGTAGGCGCTGTGGTGCAGGCCGCCGGCCTGCCCATGCGCCCGGCGGCGCAAACCTGGAGGCATGCGCCGCCGGCTGCCTGCCAAGTGGGTCAGTAATCAATCCGCGTAGCCGAGGATTTCCAGGCTTCGAAGGCGACCAGCGCTTCTTCCGGCAGGAGCTGCACCGTAGGGATGGAGCGTAGCGGAACGGGAGCGCTGATCTCCCGATAAAGCTGCTCGTCCTGGAAGCCTGCGGCGGCGGCATCGGCGCGCGTGGCGGCGTACCAGATGCGGTCCAGGCGCGCCCAGTAGATGGCGCCCAGGCACATGGGGCATGGCTCGCAACTGGAGTAGATCTCGCAGCCGTCCAGATGGAAGCGGCCGAGCGCGGCGCAAGCCCGCCGGATGGCCGTGATTTCGGCGTGGGCCGTTGGGTCGAGGTTGGAGGTGACGAGGTTGGCGCCTTCGGCCACGATGCGGCCTTCACGGACAATGACCGCGCCGAATGGTCCGCCCCGGCCGCTACGGACGTTCTCGATCGCCAGCTCGATGGCCCGGCGCAGGAAGCGCTCTGGTCCGGCGCCGCCGTGCTCAGGCGCTGTGCGCGGCATGCTGGGCGGCGCCTTCGTAGCCGCAAATGACGTGATAAACGGCGTTGTCGAAGAAGCGCCCGGCCAGGTGCTCCAGCTCTTCTTCGGCATAGAGCTCCAAGTAGGTGTGGCCCACGCCCTGCTCGCGGACATAATCCAAGATGTTGGCTTTCAAGATTTGCAAAGCGCGGACCACCTCGCACAACGGGATGGCCTCCTCAGCCCGGCGGCGGCCGAGTTGCTCGAACCGCAGGGCGGCCTCCTGCTCCCCACCCGGGGCCAGCCAGCGGCCGAAGTTTTTGACCACTTCGAGCGCCCGGCTCAACAGTTCGGATTCCGGCAGCCGGGCGATGTGGCGCAAGTGCAGGTCCTGGCGGAGCTTGCGGACGACACGCTGGGCGATCGCTTCGCCGTGATCCTCGATCATTTGAACCAGAGTGCGCGTGGCCATAGTTGCCTCCTCTCGGGCTGCGGCCATGGTGCGGCTCAATTGCCCCCACCTCGTTGTTAGCGCCAACCGGCCGAGAAGTCAATGGGGGTCATAGCGCGGCGGAGAGTGCGGCGATAAGTTCGTCCAATTCGAGCGGGACCGGGTTAGCCTTCATGCTGTTGGAGCGCAAGCCCGCCGCGGCGATCGCAGGCAGGTTCGCCGGCTGGAGGCCGTAGGCGCTGAGCGGCGGCATGGTCAGTTCGCGGCACAGGCGGCGGACGGCCTCCACGGCTTGCTCCGGCGCGGCCTCCGGCGAGCCGGTGAGAATGGCGGCGATGTCCTGGTAGCGGCCGAGCGCATCGCTTTGAGGAGCGCGGGCGCGGAGGGCGCGGATGTTGGCCTCGATTACGGGCGCCAGCAGCGCGGCGCAAACGGCTCCATGCGGGGCGGGGAAGGCGCCGCCGATCACGGCCGCCAGCCCGTGCACCGCGCCCAGGCCGGCGTTGGCGAGCGCCAGCCCGCTGAACAGACTGGCCAGGGACATCTCGAGCCGCGCCTCGCGGTCGCGGCCGTCGTGGAAGGCGCGCGGCAGGCTGCGGGCGATGCGCCGGATGCCGTCCCGACAGAGCGGGTCGATGAGGGGCGAACGGCGGGCGCTGACGTAGGGTTCGATGAGCTGGGTGAGGGCGTCGAGGCCGCTCGTGGCGGTCACGGCCGGGGGCAGATCGTAGGTCAGCTCCGGATCGACCAGGGCCAGGCGGGCCAGCAGGAAGGGGCTGCGGAGGCTGGCCTTGACCTTGTGCTCCGGGGAGGCCAGCACGGCGTTGCGGGTGACCTCGGAGCCGGTTCCGGCCGTGGTGGGGATGGCGATGAAGGGCAAGGAGGGCTTGGTGAGGGGCCGGCCTTGGCCCACCACTTCCAGGTAGTCCAGAACGTCACCCTCGTTGGCGGCCAGCGCGGCGATGGCCTTGGCGGCGTCGATGGCGCTGCCTCCCCCGAATGCGATCACCAGATCGCAGGCTTGTTCGCGCGCCTGGCGTGCGCCCTGGCGGACCAGATCCACGGTGGGCTCGGCCGGGGTGGGGAAGCAGATGGCCTCCACGCCTTCGCGGGCGAGGGGTTCCAGCAGGCTGGCGGCGCGGGCGGAGGAGCGTCCGGTGACCACCAGGGCGCGGCGGCCCATCTGGCGGGCGGACGGAGCGGCTTCGGCGAGCGTGCCGGGACCGAACAAGATGCGGGCGGCGGTGGCGAATTCGAAGCGCATCGGCTACCAGCCCTCCTCGGGCGGGAAGACGTTGGAATAGCGCACGCTGGAGCGGGGTTCGGCCATCATCGGCTCGACCGTGTCGCGCCACTTCTGGTAGTGCGCAGTCTGCTTGTGGGCGGCCGGAGCGCCGGCGTCCCGGTAGACCTCCACCAGCACAAACCGGCTCGGGTCGCCGCTATCCTGGAGCACGTCGAAGCGGGCGATGCCAGGCTCCTGAACGCTCTGGCGGGCGTTGTCGATGGTGGCCTGGCGGAAGGCCTCGATAAATTCGGGTTTGACGCGGGCATGGACGTGGACGATGTGCATGGGATGCCTCCAACAGAACTCCATTATGACGCTGCCGGGCGGCGCAAGCCTGGAGGGATGCGCTACCCGGTGGGCCGCTGGGCCTTGGGGTTGGATTTGGGGCGGGCTGGCCGGGGAGGGGGATAGGGGGGCCGGAGGCCGATTTGACTTGCGGCGGGCGGGCGTGCTGTAATGGCTGCCGGATGCGGAACCGGTGGAGAGGGATGGGAGAAGTTCGGGCCCGTGCAAATTTCCTCTTGACTCCGGGGCCGGTTCAGTGTTATGAATGATTTGTCCGCGTCCGATGAGCATGGCGGCTTTCATGTGGTTGAGTCCCGCGAGCACCGAAGTAGTTGGAAAAGAAGGAGCAGCCGGGATCAAGATGTAGAGGACCGGAAGCCGATGCAGCTTGAAGCCACCGCCGGAGGAGATTTTCATGTCCGGCGCGGGAGGCGGCAGGGGCAAAGGCGGCGGTTCTGAGACGAAGTGAGGAAGAACTGAGGCTCAGGGAAAGAGAGCACTCTCATCAATTCGAATTCGATTTCAAAAGGAGAAGGAAATGGCTGATTTTCGCAAGTTGTTTCTGGCGTTGATTGCGGGGGCTCTCCTGCTGGGGACCGTCGCCAGCGCCGCACCAATTCAGTGTTCGGTCAGCGCGGTTCCGACGCTGGTACGTTCGGAGGGCGTGGCGGATTTTGCGGGCGACGTCCTGCTGATCTGCGAGGCTATCCCTAACAATGAGACGTTCCCGGCGCCGACGACCGCCACCGTGCGGCTGCGCATCCCGGGCACCAATATCACCAGCAGGATCATGGGCACGGCCAACACGCCGACTCAGAACGTGTTGGAGTCCTTGCTGATCCTGGATGAAGCCGGGGCGGGTGGGCCGGTACCCAAGGGTTACCAGAGCACCAGTCCCTCTCTGGTCCCGCACAATGACGGAACCCAGAACCTCTACCAGGCGGTTCAGATCAGCAATGACACGATCGAGTGGCAGGGTGTCGTGCTGGCAGGACCGAATAGCAACACTTCGATGCGCACCATCCGGCTCACCAACGTGCGGATCTATCCGTACGGATTCGCGGTCGGTCAGCAGATTCCGGCGATCGTGACTATTCAGAGCTCGAGCGCGAGCATTGCGG
>JAIMAR010000216.1 GCA_023511855.1 Bryobacteraceae bacterium | reverse complement strand
AGATTCAGGTTCTAGTGGGGGCAACCCCGTGGAGGTTCAAGTCCTCTCATCCGCACCAATCCTTCCCTAAGTTGCAAGGCTTTCATCCCTGTAGGTCCCCTTGCACGGCCTGTGTGCATCGGCGGCAGGAGCGTCGAATCCGGCGCGCTTCCGCGCACGAGATTCGGAGGGCGGAGGGCGCGCAGATTGGGCCCACCCGCAGCTCAGCTCACGAGTGGGCGGGCGCCACGGGTGAGGACAGAGGCCGAGGGTGGCGGGAGGCCAAGGCCGGCAAGAATGCCTGCCTCACATAAGGCGGCCCAAGCCACGGACGGGCAGGATAGGATGGAAAGTATGCGGGACTTGGGACGCCTGATGGTCGTGATGGGCGGGATTCTGGTGCTGTTTGGGCTGCTGGTCACCTTCCAGGACCGCCTGCCGCTGCGGATCGGACGGTTGCCCGGGGACATCGTGATCCGGGGCAAGAATTCGGTCTTTTACTTTCCGCTGGCGACCTCGCTGCTGTTGAGCGTGGTGCTGTCGCTGATTCTGTGGCTGATCGGGCGCAGGTAATCAGCGCACGGGGCCCATTTTATCGAGGGGCCAGTAGATGAAAACCGCCTTTCCGTAAATATTGCGGCGGGGCAGGAATCCCCAGTGGCGGCTGTCGTTGGAGGACGTTCGGTGATCGCCCAGCACGAAGTAGCTTTCGGGAGGCACGAGCACCTCGGCCATGGATCCGTTGTCCCGGTAAGCCACAGGTACGTAATCTTCCTTAAGAGCCGCTCCGTTGACGTAAACAATACCCTCTTGAATCCTCACCCGGTCACCCGGGACGCCGATGACGCGCTTGATGTAGGACTTGCGCGGGTCGGCCGGAAAGTAGAAGACCACGGTGTCGCCGCGCCGGATGTCTTCGATGCCCAGACGGTAGACGAACTTGCTGATGAAGATGCGTTCCTGGTCTTGGAGCGAGGGCATCATGCTGGTGCCTTCGACCTGGACTGGCTGGTAGATGAACAGGATGACCACCAGGGCAAGCGCTACAGCCAGGACGAGGTCGCGGATCCAGGCCAGTAAGCCCGAGTGGGGCTTACTCCGGGAATGCGCAGCGGGGGAGGACGGTTCTTCCATAATTCGACTCTGACTACCAGAATATTAGACGCGGGGGCGTGCGTGCCGGATGGGCCGGTTTGGAGAAGGAGCGCAGCGCAGGGGAAGGAAGAGAACCTGTTGGGGTAAGGCTGGCCGGGAGGTTGCGGCCGTGCGCAGCGTCCGGATGCGGCGCACTCGGGCGCCCGCCGCGGCCGCTTTTCTCCCGGCCATGCGCGCGTGTCCTAGCGGAAAAGCTTCTGGGCGAACTCGTACAAACAGCGCCGCCAGGTTAACCATTCGTGGGCGGTGCCCGGCGACTCATAGTAGACGTTCTTGATGCCGTGCTTGGTCAGGGCCTCGTGCAGCGACTTCATGCCCATACCTTCTTCGGTGCCGATGCCCATCCAGAGCAGCCGGACCTTCTTATTAAACTCTTCCGGATTGGCGAAGACTCCGTTGTACAGGGTCTTGGGGTCAAAGTCCCCCCGCAGGCCGGCGCCGCTGAAGTTGCCGATCCAAGCGAACTTGTCCAGGTTGCCTAAGGCCGTGGTGAAGGTCTGCATCCCTCCCATGGACAAGCCGGCCATGGCCCGGTTCTCGCGTCCCGGCGCCACGCGGTAGTTCTTCTCGATCATCGGAATCAGGTCCGTGAACATCATTTCGGTGAAGGTGGCGCCGAAGCCAGGGCCGAAACCGGGACCGCGTCCGGGAGCTGCGCCTCGCCCCGGAGCTGCGCCGCGTCCAGCCTCCGGTTTCGGCGGAGCGGCCGCGCGGAGTCCGCGGGCGTGATACAGGGACTCATCCTCACCGGGCTTGACAGCATTGAGGTTGTCCATTACGACGATCATCGGGCGGGCCTTCTTCTCCGCGATCAGGTTGTCCATGATGAAGTCCATCCGGCCCTGAATGTGCCAGCCCCACTGATTCTCGCCCCAGCCGTGGAGTAGGTACAGGACAGGGTAGCGCGCCTTCAAATTCGTGTCATAGTCCGGCGGAGTGTAGACATAGGCCCGGCGCCATTTGCCGGTCACTTTCGAGAAGTACCAGCGGGAGCGCACCTCGCCGTGGGGCACATCCTTGGCGTGGTAGTAGTCGACGCCTTGCTCAGGGATCTCAATCCCGCTGTTGTACCAGCCGGACCCGAAGAAGGTCTGGGTGGCCGGATCCGCCACCTGGAGGCCATCGATGATCAGCCAGTAATAATGAAAGCCAACCACCAGCGGCGGAGTGGTGACGGTCCAGACGCCGTCGGGTCCTTTGGTCATTTCGTAACGCTTGCCGACGCTCACGACAACGGACTTGGCGTCGGGGGCATTGACGCGGAAGGTAGCGCGGCCGTCCGGGTAGACACAGGGGTATTGCGCTCCCGGAATGTTATACAGGTTGGGCTTGCAGTCTTCGGCAGACTGCAAGAGGCCGAAGCTGCCAACCAAAAGTAGGATCAGCAGTAGTTTTTTCATAATCCTCCTTCTTCCTCTAACTCCTTTGAGAATCGAATCTTCCACTCGTCCCAACGCACGCGTCCTTTACTTGGTCCGCCACAGGTTGGGCAGGAACCGGTAATACAGCAAGTGGCGCCACGTGGACCAGTCATGGCCGCCGTGGCCGCCGACGTAATACTCGTGCTTGATGTTGTGCTTTGTCAGGGCCTGGTGAAGTGCCACGCAGCGGGCCCCCATTTGTCCCTTGGCTTCCTCGGTCCCCTGACCCACGAACAGATAAGCCACCTTCTTGTTCACATCGGGATCGTTGAGGAACTCGGCCAAGGATTTCTCCGCATCCACGTCACCGGCGCTGAGGATGCCGAAATTCGCAAACAGATCCAGCGAGCGGAACCCGATGAACATCGTGTGGCGGCCGCCCATGGAGAGTCCCGACAGGGCACGGCCCCGTGGGTCCTTGCGCACGCTGTAGGCGGATTCGACCAGCGGGATGACGTGCTTGCGCAGCTCGGCCTCAAACAGATCGAAGGTCAGCTCGACGTGGCGCGGGTGGTTGCGGTGAAGGACCTGATTGTTGGGGATGGCGATCACCATGGGCAAGGCCTTGCCCTCGGCGAGCAGGTTGTCCATCATGAAGTTCACGCGCCCGTCGTAAACCCAGTTGTGGGGAAGGTCGCCGCTGCCGCCGACCAAGTAGAGCACGGGGTAGGTCTTCTTGGGATCGTAGCCGGGCGGGGTGTAGACGTAGAGCTCGCGCGGCCCTTTGGTGACCTCGGAGTGATAGACGTGGCGCGTCACCAGGCCGTGGGGGACGTTCTTGGCGTCGTAGTAGGCCGGCCCGTCGCCGTGCACCACAAGCGTGCTAAAAGGCGGCATGGCGGTGAAACCGGCGATCGTGTTGTTCGGGTCGGCCACCCGCACTCCGTCGATGAGGAAGTGGTACTGATACATGTCGGGTTCAAGCGGGCCGACCGTCAAAGTCCATACGCCGTCTTCGCCTTTGGTGAACGGAATCGGCTTGTTGCCCTTGCCGATGGCGGTGAGGACGGCCACGCCGGAAAGGAGCACTTGCTTGGCTTCCGGCGCCCGCACGCGGAAAGTCACCATCCGGTCGTCCCGCACATCCGGCGAAATGAGGGACGCGCTGAAAGGAATCAGGTTCTCCGTGTTCTTCTGAGGGTTGTAATCCAGATTGACGTTGGCTTGCTGAGCCTGCAAGCCAGCCGCCGCCGCGATACAGCAAGCCAACAAGAGCGCTTTATACTGCGAGGTCTTCATAAAATCCTCCGGCGAATTCCGTCATTACGCCACCCTAACGAAACAGCCGCTGGGCGAAATCATACAAGGAACGCCGCCAGGTGAGCCATTCGTGAGCTGTCCCCGGCGACTCGAAGTAAACGTACTTGATTCCCCCTTGGTCGAGCGAAGAGCGAAAGGCTTTGATGCTGGCGGGGAAGGGCTCGGGCTCCGCCGTGCCGAGGCCAATCCAGACCAAGCGGACCCGTTTGTTGAAGGAGGCCGCATCGGCGAACACGCCGCCGAAGGCGGTCTTGGGGTCGAATGGTTGAGTTCCCAGGCCAAGGCAGGTGCCGCTGAACATCCCCATATGGGAGAAGATGTTCAAATTTGCAAGAGTAACCCGGCAGGCTTGGTTGCCGCCCATGGACAGACCAGCCATGGCGCGGTGCTCCCGGTCCGGGATCGTGCGGTAGCTGGCGTCGATCATGGGGATCACTTCTTTGACCAGCACCTCTTCAAAAGCGCTCGTGCCGGGTCCAACCGGAGGTCGCGCGCCTCTGCCCGCGGCCGAGGGCGGGCTCGCAGGGGGTTTCTCTCCCGGCCGGGAAGCGTAACCGTTCTCCATGACGATGATCATCGGCACGGCCTCCTTTTCGGCGATCCGATTGTCCAGGATGAAGTTGGCCTTACCCTGGATCGTCCAGCCGGTCTCGTCTTCCCCGGACCCGTGCTGAAGGTACAGGACCGGGTAGCGTGCTTTGAGGTTGGTGTCATAATCCGGGGGCGTGTAGACGAAGCACCGCCGCCAGGCGCCGGTGATCTTGGAGTAGTACCAATGCATCCGCACCTGGCCATGCGGTACGTTCTTAGAAAGATAGTAGTCCACGCCCGGCTCGGGGATCTCAATCCCGCTGGAATCCTTGGAGGTGCCATAGAAGGTATGAGAGCCGGGGTCATTGACAACGGCGCCGTCCACTATAACCGAGTAGTAATGAAAGCCTGGGACAAGGGGCGGGGTTGTAACCATCCAGGCGCCATCCTCACCTTTGGTCATGTCGTAAGCCGCGCCGACTCTGACCTGGACGCTGGCAGCCTTTGGCGCCACAAAGCGGAACGTCGCTCTTCCATCCGGGTAGACGCAGGGGTACTGGGCCCCGGGAATGTTTGTCGGAGCGGGTTTGCAGTCCGGCGAAGGCTGCGCCCCACACAAGCCACTCAGAATCAGGATGCCCGCGGCTACCGCCTGGAAACGCATTCGTCCTCCTTATCATCAAGGGACTAGTGAAAGAAGATTACTGCGCTCGCTACCTCCGCGGCGTTAGGATTGTGAACCGCTTTCGGCGGAGCGACCATTGCCTGGCAAGCGGGGCAGGTTCCGGGGATTCCCCCCGGAACCTGCCAGCCTAATTTCCACTTGAACGCCAGGGTCAGATTCATCAGCGGGGTGCCACCGTAGCCGGCCGTGCCGGTTCCGGATTCGCCGCCGCCGGAGTTCGTGCCGAACAGCTTGGCGTTGGCGAGGCTTTGCACGTTCAGGTTGGTGTTGGGACCGCCCCAGTTGTACCACTTAAATGGGTTCTGGAAGTCCAATCTCAATTGAAGCGTGACGCGCTCCTTGATGGGAACTTCCTTGGAGGCGGCCAAACTGTGAGCGATAATGCGCTGGTTGTTCCACAGGTTGCTGCCGTTGGTTCCGCGGCTGAACGAGGGAACATAGCTGAAGCAGGCGTTGCCCCACCCGACGGTCACCGCGCCACAGTCGATCATGCTGTTCTGGTTGGCTTGGTTGAAGCGGTCTCCGCCCAAGTCCTGCCAGTTGTCGCGGAGCCTAGGCAAACGCCAGAGCAGGACCCCGCCGTAGCGAGGCATGTAGGATGGGTAGTTGTATGTGGTGGGGTAGCCGCTGATGCTCATTCCAGCGGGCGTTCCCGAGGCGATGGTGTAGGTCCACATGAAGTTATAGCCGCCGAGAACCACGTCGAGCCAGCCACCCTGGTTCAGCCAGCGCCGGCCCTTACCCACTGGGATTTCGTAGTTCATGGTTCCGGTGAAGTTGTGGTTCTGGTCCATGCTGGTGCGGGCTTTGAAGAGGCTCCAGTTCAGGTACGGATTGCCGGCACCACCGGAAATCGTCTTCTGGAACTGGTAAAAGGCCTGGAAGTTCAGGCCTTGCGAGTAGCGCTTCTCAATGCGCACGACGCCCGCATGGTGCGACAAGTGGCCGACGTTCCCCAACAGATTGATGCTGCCGTGGTTCGGCCAAGGCCGGTAATACTGAGTCTTGCCGCCGTTGACCCAGCTCAGGCGGAAACTGGCCAGAGCCGGGTCTTCGAGGTTCAGCCATCCTCCGGTCGAGGGGTCAGGGATGATGCCCCAGGGCCGGGTGTTGAGGTCGTATGTACCCAGGCCCTTCACCTGAGCAGCGCCGTCATAGCGAAGCTCGAGGAGGTAGTTCCGGCTCAATTCCGTCTGGAAGCCGGCGTTCCAGGTCATGATGTACGGCGTTTTCAGGTCGCTGGAGACGATGCTCACGCTGCGGCTGCCAGGGTTAGTCGCGGTGTAAGGTACGGAGCCGTCCGCACGGAGAGCGGGGTAGCTCCAGGCCGGAATGCCGTTATCCAGCATGAACTGCGGCCGGAAGTTGCCGGATACCTGAGAGGCCGAGTAGGAGACGGTCATCATTTCGTCCGTGAAGAACATGCTGGTGGAATCCGTGCGAAAGTCGATGTGCGCAAGGCGGAAGCCGCCCCGGAAAACAACCCGCGGGTGGAATTTCCAGGCCAAGCCGACGTTCGGATCCCAACGGCCCCAGTCGGTCCGGAAA
>JAIMAR010000215.1 GCA_023511855.1 Bryobacteraceae bacterium | reverse complement strand
CCCTAGTGTTCGTCGGCAGCGTCATTTGTGTATAAGAGACAGGGCTGGAGGCGTTGAAGCCGGGCGAAGCGCTGTCGGCGATGGAGCTTTTTGAACAGCAACGGAGCCGGCGGGCGATGGTGGCACTATTCCTGGCCATTCTGGAGCTGGTGCGGATGCAGGCGGTGGAGCTGACGCAGAAGGACCTGTTCGGCGACATCGGCCTAAAGCGGCACCGGCGCTTCGAAGAGGCGTTCGCCAATGGCGGCGCCTGGGAGTCGATTGAAAAGGGTTATCAGTAGTCAAGGATGGATGAGAAAGAGATGACGGCTGCTCCGGAGGCGCAAGAAGCCACTCCGGAACAGCTCGGAATTGAGATGCAGGCGCCCGCGCAGGGCGCGCAACAGGATCCGCTGATGGCGATCCTGGAAGCGATCGTGTACGTGACCGATGAGCCTCTGACCGCAGCGCAGATCGCCGATGCGCTCGGCGAGCCCCGGCAGCGGGTAGCGGAGCTTCTGGAACAACTGGTGGCCGAGTACAACCAGCCACACCACGGACTGACCATCCGCGAGGTGGCCGGCGGATACAAGATGTCCACCAAGCCGGAGCACCATGAGGCGATTCGCGCGTTCGTCAAAAAGCTCCAGCCGCCGCTGAAGCTGTCGCTGGCGGCGCTGGAGACACTGGCGGTGATCGCCTACAAGCAGCCCGTGACCGCGCCCGAGATCATGGAGATCCGCGGCGTGCAGGGTGCGGGTGTGCTCAAGACCCTGCTGGACCGTAAGCTGATCACGACGGCAGGGCGGAAGAACGTCGTCGGCAGGCCTATTCTGTACAAGACCACCAAAGAGTTCCTGGTGCAGTTCGGTTTGAAAGACCTGAGCGAGCTGCCCACGCTAAAGGAGTTTGAAGAGCTGCGCCGCATGGCGCTCGGGGAAGACGAAGCGCCCGTGGCGGCAGGCGACTCTGAAGCGGGCCCGCCGCCAGCGGAAGGTCCAGTGGAGGCCTCTCAAGAATCCGGTGCGAGCGGCGGCGAAGGGTCTTCCGCTCAGGAAGCGCCCGTTGCGGCTGCCGAGGGCTCCGATAGCGAAGCGAATCTGAAAACGGATACCGAGGGCCTGGTAGGGCAACAGCCGGAGTAAGGGATGGCGGAAGAGCGGCTCCAAAAGATTCTGGCACGCGCAGGTGTGACGAGCCGGCGCAAGGCGGAGCAGCTCATTCTGGAAGGCCGGGTCACGGTCAATGGCCAAGTGGTGGACCGGCTGGGCGCGAAGGCGGACCTCGAGCGCGATCACATCAAGGTGGATGGGAAGCTGCTGCGCGCCCCGCGGCGGCTGGTCTACCTTGCGATGAACAAGCCGGATGGGGTGGTGACGACGCTGCATGATCCTCAGGGACGCCGGACCATCCTGGATCTGCTTCCGAAGATGCGGGAGCGGGTGTATCCGGTGGGTCGTCTGGATTATCACAGCGAAGGACTGCTGCTGTTAACCAACGACGGCGAGTTTGCGCATGGGATTCTTTCGGCGGCCAACCACGTTCCAAAGACCTATCTGGTGAAGGTGAACGGCATGCTGACGCCGGAGCAGGAAGAGCAATTCCGCAAGGGGATTCCGCTGTACGGCAGGATGACCGCGCCGGCTGGGCTGCGGCTGGTGAAGCGCGCCGCGAATCCATGGTATGAGGTGCGGCTCATCGAAGGGCGCCAGAATCAGATCCGGCTCATGTTTCAGCACTTCGGGCGGCTGGTGGAGAAGCTTCGGAGAACCAGGATCGGCTTCCTGGAGCTGGGGAAACTGAAACCGGGCCAGGTGCGGTCGCTCACTCCGGCTGAAGTGGAGCGGTTCCGCCGGATATTGCAGGAGGGAAGCAGTCAAGATGTCGACCATCGCTGAGCTGCTCACGAGCGCGCGGGTGATTGCGGTCGTCGGACTGTCCAGCAAGAAGCACAGACCGAGCTACGGCGTGTCGGAATACATGCAGCGCGCCGGCTACCGGATCATCCCGGTCAACCCGAACGAAGAGTCGGTGCTGGGGGAAAAGGCTTACCCGAGCCTGGAGGTGGTGCCGGAAAAGGTGGACATTGTCAATATCTTCCGCCGGTCCGAATTTGTACCGGAGATCGTCGAGCAGGCCATCCGCGCAGGCGCCAAGGCTATCTGGATGCAAGAAGGTGTCGTCCACGAGGAGGCCGCCGAGCGAGCGCGGCAAGCGGGCCTGACGGTGGTCATGGACCGCTGCATTCTCAAGGAGCACCGGCGGCTGACGCGGCCCTCAGCGCCCGGCGTGCAGCGGGCGTGAAACTTATACCTCGCCCGCGTCTGAAAACTCCAGTTGATCTCCGCGCGAGGTCCCCGTTTGCACGACCTTCCCCGCAGGCAGCTCGAGTACGGAGTGAGCCCGCAAGCACAACGAAATCCTCCACGGGACGAGGTTGGGGCACACCTTGACCACCCGCTTGTGGCGGTCCAGGTAGACCACATCAATGGGAAACTTCATGAAGAAAGTGTGCACGCCTTCGCAAGGCACGATCCAGAGGCCCTGACCGTCCGGCAGGCTCTTGTGCCGCAATAATCCAATGTTGCGGGCGCGGCTGGTGCCCGCCACCGCAGCTTGCGTAGCCAAAACCGTGTCCCGCGTGCAGTTCAGGATCTTGAGGACGCGCATATCAGATAAGAACCATCGTAGTGCACCGCACAAGTTCACGGGCGGGTGATATATTTGGTAGCCGGCATGGAACGGAAAACAGGGACTCCGCGCAGGCAGTTTCTCCAGAGCGCCGCTTTGGCTGCGGGCGCAACGATGCCCGCTCCTGCCGCTCCGCCAGCCGGGGCGCCCGCGGCAGCCCAGACGCAGTCCGGAGGGGCGATCTGCTATCCACGAGTCTTCCGTGGCCGCCAACTGGCGATGATCGCCTTCCCGCTGGGCGGGGTGGCGGCAGGCAGCGTCAACCTGGGAGGGCGAGGACAACTCCGCGACTGGGAGATTTTCAATCGCCCGAACAAGGGCTACCGGCCCGCGTATTGCTTCGCTTCGATTTGGGCCCAGAGCGGGGCGGGGAAGCCGGTGGCGCGGGTTCTGGAGGCGCGCCTAGGGCCGCCGTATGAGGGAGAGAGCGGGCTCGGAACCGACAATGCGCCGGGTCTTCCGCGGTTGGCTTCGGCGGTCTTCACGGGCGAGTATCCGCTGGCGCGGATTGAATTCCTGGACGGTCGGCTGCCGGTGCGGGTCTCGCTGGAGGCGTTCTCTCCGTTTATCCCGCACGAGCCGGACGACTCCGGGTTGCCTGCGGCGGTCCTGCGCTACCGAGTGGTGAATCCGGGCAAGACTGCGGCTCGGGTTTCGATCGCGTATTGTTTGCAGAACCCGATCACTCCAGCCGGACGCGGTCCGGCAGCGGGGCAGCGGCAGAACGAATGGCGCGCCACCCAGGCGCTGAGCGGGCTGCTGATGAGCAACCCCGCGTTGCCCGACGGCCAGCCCATGAAGGGAACCATCGCGCTGTGCCTGGCGCAGCCGGAGGATGCCAAGGTGACCGCGTGGCGCGGATGGCCGCAAAGCCGCTGGTGGAACTCGCCCATGCTGTTTTGGGACGACTTCCGGGAGGACGGCCTGCTCGAGCCGGAAACGGGCCCGCGCAACGAGGTGGGGAGCGTTGCCGCGCAGCGCGTGATCGCTCCCGGTGGCGCGGCGGAGTTCACGCTGGTGCTGGCGTGGCATTTTCCGAACCGGACGCCGGAATGGTGCGGCTGGTCGGCGCCTCCGGGCGAAGGCGGCGTGAACATCGGCAACTATTACGCCACCCGGTTCCACGATGCTTGGGAGGCGGCGGAGTATCTGGCGGCCAACCTGAAGCGTCTGGAACAAAAGACGCGCGAGTTTGCCGCTGCCCTCCGCGAGAGCACGCTGCCGGCCGAGGTGAAAGACGCGGCCACGGCGAACCTGTCGACGCTAGCCTCCACGACCTGCTTCCGGACCGCCGACGGGGAGTTCCACGCCTTCGAAGGCTCCAGCAACAACCGCGGCTGCTGTTTCGGCAACTGCACCCACGTCTGGAACTACGAAACCGCAACCGCGTACCTGTTTCCGTCCTTTGCCCGGAGCTTGCGCCAAGCCGCCTTCGGCTACTCGATGGACGAGACCGGCGCCATGCACTTCCGCCAGTTGTTGCCGGACGGCAAAGCGCGTTCCGGCTTCGCCGCCGCCGACGGGCAGATGGGCCAGATCGTCCACGCCTACTTGGATTTCAAGCTTTCGGGCGACACGGCATGGCTGCGGGAAATCTGGCCGCGGGTGAAGAAGGGGCTGGAGTTCGCATGGGTCCCCGGCGGATGGGACGCGGACCGCGACGGGGTCATGGAAGGCGTCCAGCACAACACCTATGACGTGGAGTTTTACGGACCGAACCCGCAATGCGGGATCTACTACCTGGCGGCCTTAAGGGCCGGCGAAGAGATGGCCCGGGCAGTGGGCGACGAGGCCTCCGCGGCAGAGTACCGCCGCGTCTATGAGCGCGGCATGCGCTGGATCGACGCGAACCTGTTCAACGGCGAGTATTACATCCAGCGGGTTCGCGGAGTGCCGAAAGATCAGGTCCTGCCCGTGCTGCGCAGCACGATGGGCTCGGAGGATACGGAGAATCCGGAGTATCAACTCGGCGAGGGGTGCCTGGTGGACCAGTTGATCGGGCAGTATCTGGCCGATGTAGCGGGCCTGGGGCCGCTGCTGGACGAAAGCCACATCCGCAGCGCGCTCGCTTCGATCTGGCGCTACAATCTGCGCCGGAATCTGGAAGAGCACGAGAGCGTGCAGCGGACTTACGCCCTCAACGACGAAGGCGGACTGCTGGTGTGCGACTACGGCAAGGCGAAGCGGCCGCGGATTCCGTTTCCTTACTACGCCGAAGTATGGACGGGGCTCGAATATGCAGCCGGGTCGCAGATGATCTTTGCCGGCATGGTGAAGGAAGGGGTGGAGTGTTTCCGGCTGGTGCGGAGCCGGCACGACGGAGAGAGGCGCAATCCCTGGGACGAGCCGGAGTGCGGCCATCACTACGCGCGCGCCATGTCGGCGTGGTCGGGGGTTCCGGCGCTGAGCGGCTTCCGCTACGACGGGCTGGAGCGGAGAGTGGCCATTGCCCCGGCGCTGCGCCAGCGGCCGTTCCGCTGCTTCTGGGCCACGGGGACCGGCTGGGGCAGGTTTGCGCTACGCGGGGTGCCGCCCGGCGCCTCGCTGACGTTGGACGTGCTTCACGGCAGCCTGGCTGTGCGCGCCGTCGAAATCGAAGGGGCGGGGCCGAAGACCGGCGTCTTCGTCAATGAGAAGGCCTTGCGGCATCAAGCCGCGACCAGAGACGGGCGGACAGCCTTCGCGTTCGAAGAGTTGCGGTTGAACGAGAAGGATTCCCTCCGGTTGGAGGTGCAGATATGAAAGGAGGAACCACGGCGCCGGCGATTCTGCTGGCCTTGGCATCTTTAGCTATGGCTCAAACCATCGAAAAAGTGAATTACGCAGGATGGCCGAATTGTTACCGGATTAGCAACGGAACGGTTGAGTTGATTGTGACTTCGGATGTAGGTCCGCGCATCATTCGCTACGGCTTCATCGGCGGACAAAACCTGTTCAAGGAATTCAAGGAGCAAATGGGCAAGAGCGGCGAGCCGGACTGGCAGATTCGGGGTGGCCACCGGATTTGGGTTGCGCCCGAGGTGGCTCAAGAAATCTCGCCCATCACCTATGCGGTGGACAACGACCCGGTGAAGATCGATGTCACCGCAACCGGGTTGGTCGCGACCCCGCCGCTCGAGGAAGAGGCCGGTCTTCAGAAGCAGATCGAGGTCCGGCTGGCGGCCAGCGGCACGCAGGTCCAGGTGTCCCACCGGATTACGAACCGGAACATGTGGGCGATCGAGCTGGCCCCATGGGCGCTGACGGTGATGGCCCCGGGCGGCGTGGGGTTGACGGGACTGCCTCCGCGGGGCACGCATCCGGAGGTGCTCGCGCCGACGAATCCACTAATCATCTGGGCGTTCACCGACCTGGGTGACCCGCGCTGGATCTTCTTGAACAAGTACATCGGCCTCAGGCAGGATCCGAAGAACAAAGTCCCGCAAAAGATCGGCCACTTCAACAGCGACACTTGGGGCGCTTACTACCTGAATGGCGAATTGTTCCTCAAACGTTATGCCGCTTTCCCCGGCAAGACTTATGCGGACATGGGCGCCAGCTTCGAGATGTTCACCAACGGGGACATGCTGGAGCTGGAGACTCTGGGACCACTCTCCCGCCTGAAGCCGGGCGAAACGGTGGAGCACGTCGAGATCTGGAGCCTGCACCGGGGGATCAAGATCGACCGCTTCGACGACGCCACGCTGGACCGCGTGTTGAAGCCGCTGGTAGAGTAGGAGGGGGAGGCTAGCAACCCAGGGATCCTTTCTCTCTACAAGGAACGGGGTATGCGTGCGGCGTCTGCCAGACTGCCTTGTCTCCTTCTAACCCTCCGCCAGGCTTTCAGACAGCGGACGCCGAATACACTATGTTGAACCTCGATAAAAATGTCCCCTTGTAAACTCAATAGAAATGTCCCCTAATCTGGGACCTCCCCCGGGAG
>JAIMAR010000214.1 GCA_023511855.1 Bryobacteraceae bacterium | reverse complement strand
CGCTGGAACCCCCATGAATAAGGACGTTGGAGGATATAACAAAGTTGCACCGAAATGTTTAAAATGGAAATCCGGGTGTTCTTGAGGCGGCGGCGCCCCACTTCGAGGACAGCGAAGAACGTCCGCGGTTCATCCAGCTTCACTACGTCAAAGACGAGTTGCCGCCGGTGGAAGCAGCATGAAGTTGCACGCGATGCGTGCACGCGGAACGTCTTGTCGCAGCCCTCGAGAAGATCGTGTTCTCTGCGGGGGTAGACCGTCATGTCCGCCCCAGCCAGCAGCTCAGACCGCCCGGCTGGCGCGCGCTCCGCGCAGCGCCCGCTGGGCGCTCAGTCCAAGATCTGCCCCCGCAGCCGCATCTCCTCGGCAATGATGATCTCGGCCAGTTCGCGCATCGAGCGGCGCCGGCGGCGGCTTTCGTTTCGCAGCCGCAGGTAAGCGTCCTCTTCGCTGAGTTTGAGCCGTTTTTGCAGGATGCCTTTAGCGCGCTCGACCAGTTTGCGCGCCTCAAGCTGTTGCTGGATCAACCGCGCCTCCTCTTGAAGACGGGCGTTCTGCTCGCGCAGCCGGGCCCTTTCCAAAGCTCCGCCGATTTGCTGGCCCAGAAACGTGACGAAGGCGATCTCCTCTTCCGTGTGCCGGCGCGGCTGCCGGTGATGGACGTTGATCACACCGACCACTCTTCCTTCGGCCACAAGCGGCGCCGAGAGCAGCGCCTCAAACGCGTCCTCCTCTAGCGCCGCGAGCGTCTTGAATCGCGGATCCTCCCAAGCCCGGGCCGGCAGTGACACCACGCTGCTGTGCGCTGCCACCCAGCCCGTGATCCCTTCGCCCAGCTTAAGCCGCACCTCGCCCAGCTCCTTGGGGTGCGGCAATTGGGAGGCACGCAGCACGGCCTCGCCGGACTCCTGGTCCAACAAATACACCAAACACGCATCCGAGCCCGTGCCTACGACGGCCAGGCTCACCAGTTCCTTGAGCACTTCATCCAGGCTGCGGTCCGAACTCACAATGGCGCTGATCCGATGCAGCAGCTCCGTGGAGGCGCCTGGCGGCCTCGATGAATCCGTAGCCATTCAATTTCAGACTACGGTTCTCCAACACACACGTCCAATCGAAATTTCTTATCCGGCCGATAGCGGCGTTGCGGAGCCGCGCAGGCGATGGTTCAACCGTCCAGCCGGTAGGTGGAACGCGCCAGGCGGTAAGCCAGATCGGCGGCCATCTCGAAGGCTTCCTCTTCGGTGATGATGTGCCGCGCCGCCAGGTCCGCCAGGAAAGACGCGTCGACCCGCCGGCACAAATCGTGCCGGACCGGAATGGAGAGAAACGCGCGGGTGTCGTCGTTGAAGCCCGCGGTGTTGTAGATGCCCGCGGTCTCGGTCACGCGGCGCCGGTAGCGCAGCATGCCTTCGATGCTGTCATGGAACCACCAGGGCGGCCCCAGACGCACGGCAGGATAGTGGCCGGCCAGCGGCGCCAGCTCCCGCGAGTAGGTCGACTCATCCAGCGTGAACAAGATCAGGCGGAAGCGCGAGTCATTGCCGAACTTATTGAGCAATGCCCGCAAATTCCGCGTGAACTCGGTGGCCACCGGAATGTCACAACCCTTGTCCGGCCCGAAGCGCTCGTAAACCCACTGGTTATGATTCCGGTACGAGCCGGCGTGAAGCTGCATGACCAACCCGTCTTCGGCGCTCATGCGGGCGAACTCCATCAGCATGTGGGCGGTGAAGCGCCGGGCGTCCTCCAGGCTCGCCTGGCCCTTGCGGGCGCGCGCAAAGACGGCCTCCGCCTCCACCGCGGAGAGCTCTTCCGTGTAGGGCTCAAGGACCGCGTGGTCGGTGGCCACCGCACCCCAGGCACGGAACACGGCGCGCCGTTTCTCCAGCGCGGCGATAAACCCTTTGAACGTGCCGGTGTCCAGGCCCGTCAAGCGGCCCAACTGTTTGACCTCCTCCAGCCAGCCGGGGGCCAGGATGTCGGCGGCGGCATCCGGGCGGAAGGTGGGCAGCACGCGGCCCTTCCAGCCGGATTCGCTGATGTGACGGTGGTGCTTCAGCGAGTCGGTGGCCGAATCGGTGGTGCACAGGACCTCGATGCGGAAACGCTCGAACAGCGCGCGCGGCCGATATTCCGGCCGGCTCAATTTCTCCTGGATCTCATCGTAGATCCGCATCGCGCTGGAGGGTCCGAATGGCTCCTCGATGCCGAAGACCTCGGCCAGCTCGTCCTGGAACCAGCAGCCGGAGGGCGTGCCGCGGAACAGGTAGAAGTAGTCCGCGAAGGTCTGCCAAATGCGGCGGGGGTCTTTCTCGACCGGGCCGCCGTCCCGGCGCGGCACCCCCAAACTCTCCAACGGCACTCCCTGCGAGTAGAGCATCCGGAAGATGTAGTGGTCGGGAACGATGAACAGGGCCGCCGGGTCCGGAAAAGGGCTGTCTTCGGCCAGAATGCGGGGGTCCACGTGTCCATGGGGACAAATCAGCGGCAAGTTGCGGACGCTCTCATAAAGCTGCCGCGCGAGGGCTCGAACTCCGGGATCGGGGCTGAAATAACGGTCGGGCTGACGCATAACGGAACCATTCATTATCTCAGGCTGACATTTCTCGTTGGGGGACGTGGGATGGTTCGGCGGCCGCAGCCCGCGCCGCCAGTGGCTGCGGCGATAACCGCAATGGTGAAAAAGCCGGGCCTGAGCCGAAGCCCAGACCCGGCGCAGTTTGTCAGCTTGCCGTGAAGCCTACCAGTAAAGCTTCAAACCAAGCTGCATCTGGCGCGTGCCGCCGGCGGAGCGCACCAAGCCGAAGTTCGTGCTGGTAAGGGTGGAATCAGGGCCGCCCCAGGTGTGGCGGTTTAGCAAATTGAACGCCTCCCAGCGGAAGTCCGCCCGGAAGTTCTCCTTGATCTGGAAGGTGCGCGCCACGGAAACGTTTTCGTTGCGTCCCCAGGGAGAGCGCTCCTTGGGGTTGCGCCGGGTGGCGTTGCCGAAAACCGTCTTGGCGACCCAGACCACGGCCCCGGACGGCGGCGCCATAGCCGGGTTCTTGTCCATGGCGCTCACGTTCCACCACAGGTCCACGAAGGGGTCGAACTTCTCACCCTTCGGCTTGGCTCGCCACCCTTCGTAGCTGGTGACCGAGATGCGATTGCCGGCGCCGGGGACGCGCAGGCTGTAACCGGGGCTAATCGAGCGCGGCGTGCCGGATTGGTACACCTGCACCCCAGCCACGCGCCAGCCGCCCACAATTCGGCTCGCGATGCCCGAGTTGAGCCACCTGCGGCCCTTGCCGAACGGCAGCTCGTAGCTGTAGTTCAGCTTGATCACGTGGGTCTGATCGCTCGAGGAAAGGTCTTTTTCCAGCCGCCGGTTGTAATGGGTCATAGCGGATCCGGAAGAGGCGTTGGCCGCCTCAGCGTCCGAGAACATCTTGGACAACACGTACGAACCCAGCAACTGGAGGCCGTTGGAATAGCGTTTGTCCAGCTTGAGGATCAACGCATGGTAGGTGGAGTTCCCGCTGCGGTCCCCGCCGTCGCTGCCGGTGTTGATGTTGTTGTACTGCGGGAAGGGCTTCAGCGCCTGGCCAACGGTCATGGTGGGGTTGTATCCGGGATAAGGAATCGGAACGCCGGCGGCCACCGCTTGCGGCGAATTGACCCGCAGAGTCATCAGCGAGTAGGCCGCATCGAAGCCGAGCTTGTCCACGTAGCTATAGAAGATCTTCGGATCGACTTGATTGATCTGGACCATGTTGGTGGTTAGATGGTGGCCCATGGTGGCGTTGTAAGCGACTTCGGCCACCATGTTGGACGGCAATTGCCGCTGAATGCTCAGGTTCCAGCTCAAATACTCCGGCAGCCGCCCCGCGTCATACGGCTGCCAGTAAGGCGGACTGTTGGTAAAGACGCCGTCGCGGTTCAGAAAGTCAGGCACCAGGAATGGCGGCTTGGGCCAGGAAGGCACGCCGTTGTCCCAGTAGAACGCTGGGCTTTTGTTGGCGTCCGGGCTGGACCAGCTAAACTCGCCGATGAAGCCCTGCCAGTGCGAGCTGCCGCCGGTGTTCTTCACCGAGCCGAAGCTGCGGGCGCCCGCCGCGCGGATCACGGTCTTGTCGTTCACGCTGTAGGCGAAACCCAACCGCGGACCAATACCGCCGCGCCAGGGCGGATAAAGGGTCCGGGTTCCCGTGCGCCCAGGGCCAAACCCCGCAAACACCAAGGCGCCCAGCCGTCCTCCTGCGCCGGGGTTCGGCAAATTCGGATCGAAGTTGTTGTACCCGTCTGGGAAATGACCCTCGGTGGTGGGCGGCGTGTACTCGTAGCGGATGCCGTAGTTGATGGTCAGCTTGCGGTTCACGCGCCAGTCGTCCTGCGCGTAACCAGCGTAGTAGTGCCACTGGTCGGAGACGAACCGCAGGGTCTGAATGGAAGCGGAAGTCACGTAGCCCAGGAGGAAAGTGGCAAAGCCGTTTCCGCTGGTGTTGGTCTGGTCTTCAGGCACGCTGGTTCCGGTGCGCCCAAAGCTGAAACCGCCGGCGCCGGTGTGCTGCCCGTAGCCGTTGTAGTGATCGCGCTGGTAGTGAAAACCGAACTTAAAGCTATGCGAGCCGCGGATGAAGGTGAGGGAGTCTGAAAACGCCCACGCTTTATTTAGCGAACCGCCCCACTCATTCAGACCCCAGCCGGTGTAGCCGTCCATGCTGATGCCGGGGAAGTTCTTGTTCGGGTCGGGTACGTTCTTGATTCCGATCTTGGTGCCCCAGCCCTTGTCATAGTTGATCGAGGCCTTCATCTGCCACCAGTCGTTCCAGCCCACCCGGACGCTATTCAACATGCGGGGGGAAATCGTGTAATCCCAGGTCCAGCGGTAGACCCGCGTGTTGGTGTCCTCCTCGCGAAAGCTGTTCAGAGGAACCGGCAAGCCCGGGGGAGCGTCGCCAAGATAATTCAGGAGGTTCTGTCCCCAGTGGAACAAGAAGCCCACCCGGTGGCTGGCCCCGAATTGCTGATCGGCCTTGACGTCGAACTTATCCCAAGGCTCGATCGCGCCGCCGGCCACAACCAGAAAGTTGTTGCGCGGGTTGGGATTGAGAATGCCAGAGGGATCCGGCAGGTTCGGCTTCATGGTCGCATATTTGATGACTTCTTTCGAGAGATTGCTGAAGCGGTCCTTGGGAATTCTCTGATTGGGGAACTGATCCCGAATCCACTTGCCGCTGGCATCCTGCCGCAGCGTCAGCGGGTCGTAGATGGGCATCAGCACGCCCTTGGAATCCTTCCAGTTGGAGAAATCTCCCTCGTACATCTCCGGCAGAGGGATGGTCTGGATGGAAGTGGACGAGCCGCGCCGGTTGCGGAAGCCCTCGTAGGACACGAAGAAGAACGTTCGGTTGCGCCCGTCGTAAATCTTGGGAATCCGCCAAGGACCTCCGGCGGTGAATCCGAAGTCGCTCTGCTTCAGGATGGGCCGCGCCCGGTTCAAGGCGTTCCCGAACCAGTCGTTGGAGTCGAACTTGTCGTTCCGCAGAAACTCATAGGCGCTGCCGTGAAATTCATTGGTGCCGGACTTGGTGACGAAGCTCAGGATGCCGCCCCCGGCCCGGCCGCTCTCGGCCTTAAAACCGCCGCTGTCAATCGCGAACTCCGTAATCGCATCCACGGACGGCGTGTTGATCGCGGTCCAGAGTCTCTGGTCAAACGGGGCGCCGGGAGTGGCTGAGATGCCATCCACCGTCAGGTCCCAGCCCGCTTCCTGCCCGCCCGCTACCCGGAAATTCCCGCCCGGCTTCACCTCCGGAGCAATCGCCGCGAGGTCAAAGGGGCTGCGCATCGCGCCTCCGACCACCAGCGGCAGATCCTCCAGGAAGCGGTTGGTGATCGCCGTGGAGATCTTGGCGGTGTCGGTTTGAAGAGCCTGGATCTCGCCGGTGACCGTCACCGACTCGGTCACTTGGCCCACGCTCAGTTTGGCGTCCACGCGCACTGTGGAGCCGGCCGTGAGGATCAGATCCGGACGGACAAAGGTCCGGAAACCCGGAGCGCTGATCTCCACCCGGTATTCGCCCACTGGCAATTGCGGCAGGCTGTACTCGCCGGTTCCGGTCGTCTGCGTAGTGCGCTCGATGTTGGTGCTACGTTCCACCGCTTTGACGGAGGCCGAGGGCATGGCGGCCCCGGTCGGATCGGTCACCGTTCCCACAATGTTGGCGCGGTCTGCCTGAGCCATCGCTCCTTGGCAGAACACCAGCGCCAAAGTGGCGCAAATAACCACCTTTCTGGTTGTTGGCATTCAATCTCTCCTCTCTTTTCACGCACACGTAGCTCGGAGAACGGGAAACGGTTTCACTTTGCGAGACCACCCAAAACGCTCACCCGAAACGACTCGACCCATCCTGCCAAGCTGCTTGGGTGATTTTAATCCGCGATTCCTGAGCCGTCAATAGAAATCTCAGACATCAGCGCAAATCGATCATCGGTCACATCTCGCACAGAATGCGCGGCCTCACGCCACGGAAGCAGTTGGGTACGAGATAAACCAGCTCCTCCCCTAAGACCTGTGGTTGAGCGCCGTTTCGTAGGACGAAATGACCGCTTCGGC
>JAIMAR010000213.1 GCA_023511855.1 Bryobacteraceae bacterium | reverse complement strand
GGTCGATTCCGGACTTGGTGCGCGGTGGCGGCCGTGCGGTGTGCTTAACGTTTCATTCGATCGAAGACCGGCGCGTGAAGCGCGCTTTCCAACAGTACGCCCGGCAAGGCCGGATGCGGATTTTGACCCGGCACGTGGTTCGGCCCACGCCGGAAGAAGTACATGGAAATCCACCGAGCCGCTCGGCGAAACTGCGTGCGGCTGAACTGATCGATTTGGGAGACACCGATGGCGAGTCAAGCTGAAGCGTTCCACACGATGGCGGCAGAGTCGAAAGCTGCGGCGGGGCATCCGACGAGCGGGCACGGACCGGATCCTTATCGTCTCCGGCCGCTGCCGTTCGAAGACATCTACCTGTTCCGAAAGCGGATCGACAACTCCGGTGTAGTCCGCTTGGCGGATGCGTCCAACCGGCGGCGCTGCCTGGGAGACATCTTCTTTGCCATATTCCTGATCTTCGTGTTCTGGGCGGCGTACTTCCCGGCCCTTTATGCGACCCACGCGGGTTACAAGCTGAGTCGCTTACGAGCGGACCGCGAGCGCATCCTCGCTGAAATGGCGTCTTTAGAAGCCCGGGAGGCTCGGCTTAGGAGTCCGGAGCGCCTGCGGGAGGCGGCTCCTGCGTTGGAATTGACCGAGCCCACGCCCTCCGAGATGGTGTTTTTGAATCCACCCAATGCGCCGAGCGACAAACCTGCGGTGGCCTGGAATTCTGGGGCGAAATAGCCTCGAGGACGAGAGTGGCGATGGGCCGGCACGCAGCAAGCACGGGAAAGAGCCTTGTTGTACTGAAGGCCGCGGTCTTGCTGTGGGCGGGAGTGCTTGGCGTCCGTTTGATCCAGCTTCAGATCTTGGATCATGCGCGGTATGCGGAGAGAAGCGCAAAGCAGGCCGTTGCGAAGGTCACGCTGGCTGCGCGCCGCGGATCGATCTATGACCGGAACGGGAACCTTCTGGCTTTGACGGCGCCCGTGCGCGCGGTGTACGTGAACCCCCGAATGATCTCCCAGCCCGCGGTGGCGGCGGAGATCCTGGCGCGGGTCCTGGAGTTGGACCGCACGCCGTTGGAATCGCGCCTGGCCGCCGCCGTGGCGAGCCGGCGCGGGTCCCTGCTGATCCAGAACGGCATCAGCTACAAGCAGGCGGAAAGCCTGAGGAAGTTCCGCTTCGACTGGCTTTGGGTTGAGACGAAGCACCCGCGCCTCTATCCCAAAGGGACGCTGGCGGCGCACATTCTGGGCGGCGTCGATGCCGGCCAGCATGGCAACTTCGGACTGGAGCAGGCGCTGGATGAGGAGCTAGCCGGGGTCCCCGGCTTGGCGGAGGTGATCCGGGACGCGGCGGGCCGCTTTATCGAGCAGAACGTGAAGCAGCCCCCGCTCGACGGCACGGACATTACCTTGACCATCGACGAGCGGATTCAGCAAATCGCTGAGGAGGGTTTGGCGCGGGCGGTGGCCTCGCGCGGTGGCGCCACCGGCAGCGCTATCGTGCTGGACCCCGAAAACGGTGACATCCTGGCGCTGGCGAGCTACCCCACCTACGATCCGGGCCAGCCGGTGCGCAGTCCGAAGGAGCTGGAGCTGCGCATGAACCAGGCCGTCTCCGTCCCTTTCGAACCTGGATCCGTGTTCAAGGTCGTCACGATGGCGGCAGCGCTCGAGACCACTTCTCTGAGGCCGGAGACGGTGATCCCCTGCGGCAACGGCTCCATCAACCTCTATGGACGAATCATCCGGGATCACCATCCCTATGGCCTGCTCAGCATGGCGGATGTGCTGGCCAACAGCAGCAACGTCGGGACGATCCAAATTGCACTCAAGGTTGGCGCGCGCAACTTGAACGAATACGTCCGGCGCTTCGGGTTTGGACGCAAGACCGGCCTGCCGCTGCCCGCCGAATCGCCCGGGAGGGTGTGGGACTTGAAGGCCTGGGGGAAGACCTCGATCGGATCGGTGGCGATCGGCCACGAGATCAGCACCACGACGGTGCAGCTTGCCCAAGCCATGGCGGTGTTTGCCAACGGCGGGCGGCTGGTCCGGCCGCGCCTGATCCTTTCCAAACGAAGGCCGGGTCAGGAAGCGGTTCCGGAGCCGGTTGCGCCGCCGGTACGCGTGATTCAGCCGGAGACGGCCATCACCATGCGCCAGATGATGGAGGGCGTCGTGCTGCACGGCACCGGCACGCAGGCCAAGCTCGCCGGATACAGCGCCGGCGGCAAGACGGGCTCGGCGCAAGTGTGGGATCCCGAGTGCCGCTGCTACCGGCACTTTTACAATTCGTCGTTCGCGGGCTTCGCCCCGGTGACCCGCCCGGCGCTGGTCGTCGTGGTGACCATCAACCGGGCGCCGGTGTTTGGAGGCGTGTTAGCCGCGCCCGTGTTCCGCGACATCACTTCGAACGCCTTGCGGCTGATGTCGGTTCATAGAGATCTTCCTGACGCTCCTCCCCCTCGGGAAGACACGCCGGCCGCTGCCCGCGGCCCGGCGATCGCTGCGCCGGGGCCTCCGGATCCATTTCCACCGCTCCCGGATCCGGGGGCCCCGCTGCGCGCCGCTTCCCTGGAGGTGTGGGGCCCGACGGTGCCCGATTTCCACGGCAAGACCGTGCGTAATGTCCTCGAAGAATCCGCGGCGCTGGGCCTGCCTGTCGAAGTGCTAGGCAGCGGCGTCGCCCGAGCTCAGGTGCCGCCGCCGGGTGAGATTCTGCCCCGCGGCCAACGAATCCGCGTTCAATTTACACGTTGATCGGCATGAAACTGGAATACGTATTGCGCGGCGTCCGCCTCCGCCGGCCGCTTCCGGCCGAACTGGCCGATCGGGAAGTCGAAGACATCGACTATGACTCCCGCCGGATCCGGCCCGGTGCGCTGTTCTTTGCCTTTGCGGGCCAGCGCGCCGATGGGCGTCAGTTCGCCGCCGAAGCCCTTCAGCGGGGCGCTGTAGCCGCCGTCAGTGAAGGTCCGCCTCCGGAAGGGTTCACGGGACCATGGATCGAAGTGGAACATGGCCGCCGGGCCATGGGCCTCGCCTGCCGCAACCTGTGGGGCGAACGCATCCGCCCGGTGCGCATCACCGGGGTCACCGGCACCAACGGCAAGACCACCTTCACTTTTCTGCTCGACTCCGTTCTTCGAAGCGCAGGGCATGTGACCGCGCTCGTGGGCACGGTGCAGCATTGCGTGGCCGGGCGCATTCTGCCGGCGCACAACACCACACCGGAATCGGCGGATCTGTACCGCATCTTCGCCGAACTAGCGGCCAAGGGCGGCTCCCATGCCATAATGGAAGTCTCTTCTCACGCCCTGGCGCTGGGAAGAGTGCACGGACTCCCGTTCCATTGCGCGGTTTTCACCAACCTCACGCAGGATCATCTCGACTTCCACCAGACGATGGAGAACTACTTCGCCGCCAAACAACTCCTCTTCACGGGAGAGGGCGCTCCTCCGCCGGCCTTCGCCGTGGTGAACTGGGACGATCCCTACGGCGCCGCCTTGCGGCTGGCGCCCGAGAGCTCGCTTCTCAGCTACGCGATCGAGCAGCCCGCCACGATTCGCGCCACAGACGTGAAGGTCTCTCCGCAAGGCCTGGAGTTCAACGTGCTTACCCCCAACGGGTGTTTCCCTGTGCGTTCTCCGCTCACTGGCCGGTTCAATGTCTACAACCTTTTGGCGGCTTGGGGTGCGGCTCAGGCCCTCGGCGTCGCCCCCGAAGACATTACGGCCGGCATGCAAAAATGCGCAGCGATCCCGGGCCGGTTCGAGCGCGTCGACCTGGGGCAGCCGTTTACCGTGGTGGTGGACTACGCTCACACCGAGGACGCGCTTCGCAATCTGATCCGTGCGGCGCGAGATCTCAGGCCGCGGCGAGTCATCACCTTGTTCGGTTGCGGCGGCGACCGGGATCCGGGCAAGCGGCCCAAGATGGGGCAGGCGGCGGCCACGCTCAGCGACGTGGTCGTGCTCACATCCGACAATCCGCGCTCGGAGGATCCGCTGGCGATCCTGGACCAAATCCTCGCCGGAATCCGGGGCCTCGACGTTCCTTGCATTGTGGAGCCGGACCGCAAGACGGCCATCCGCAAGGCACTGGAAATAGCCGGTCCCGGCGACATCGTTCTGCTGGCGGGCAAGGGTCACGAGACCTATCAAATCCTGGTCGACCGGACCATTCCGTTCGACGATCGCGAAGTTGCGCGCGCAGTTCTGCGGGATCTGGGCTACGGAGGCAAGGCGGCATGAGGTTTAGGCTTTCCCAGATCGCCGCAGTCCTCGGAGCTAGTGCTGAGGGATTCGCCGATTGCCCGGTCACGGGCTGGAGCGTGGACACCCGCACGCTTCAACCTGGCGATCTGTTCTTCGCTTTGCGCGGAGAGCGCCGGGATGGACATGAGTTCCTCGAAGATGCTTTCCGGCGGGGGGCGGCGGCGGCGGTGGTGGACCGTCCGGTGGAACTCTCCGGTCCGCTGCTTCAGGTTGGCGGAGTCCTCGAAGCAATGCAGTCCTTGGCGGCTTGGGCGCGCACCCAGTGGAGCGGACGGCTCATCGGCATCACGGGCAGCGCGGGAAAGACCACCACCAAGGAGATCACCGCCGCTTTGCTCGGTTCGGTGAAGCGCACGGCAAAATCGGAAGGCAATTTGAACAACCACATCGGGGTTCCCCTCACTTTGCTGCGCCTGCCGGAAGAGGCGGAGTTCGCGGTGGTGGAAATGGGCATGAACCACGCCGGCGAGATTCGCCGTTTGGCGGCCATCGCCCGCCCCGATGTGGGAGTGGTCACCAACGTTGGATCGGCGCACCTTGGATTCTTCAATTCGGTCGAGGAGGTCGCCCTGGCCAAACGGGAGCTCATCGAGAGCTTGCCTGTCGGCGGCGTAGCGGTGCTCAATGCCGACGATCCCCGCGTGATCCGCTTCCGTGAGGTGCACCCAGGCCCCGTGCTGACTTTCGGCTTATCCGAAGGCGCAGACATTCGCGCCACCGAGGTCGAGTGCCGCCCGGGGTGGATCCGGTTCCGCCTGGAGGGCGGGCCGCGCTTTGAAGCGCCCTTGGATGGCCTTCACGGGGTCTCCAATCTGCTGGCGGGGATTGCGGCGGCGCGCGCCGTGGGCGTGGAGCCGGCCGCTTTGGCGGAGGCCGCGCGCGAGCTGGAGGCGCCGGGCGGCCGGGGGCGCCGTTTCGTCCATAACGGAATCACGGTTTTCGACGATTGCTACAACTCCAACCCGGAAGCCGCCAAGCGCATGCTGGAAGTGCTCCGGGATGAACCGGCGCGGCGCAAGATCGCCGTGCTGGGGGAGATGCTCGAGCTCGGACGCTGGTCCGAGTCCTTGCACCGCGACGTGGGACGCCACGCCGCCCGGTGCGGGATCCATATGCTCATCGGAATACGCGGCGCGGCCAGTCACATGGTGGACGAAGCCGTCAGCGCCGGAGTGTCTAGCGGCGCCGCGTTTTTTTTCGAGGATCCCGCCGAGGCCGGCGATTTCCTGCGCAGGGAGGCCCGCCCCGGCGACGCGGTGTTGTTCAAGGGCTCCCGGGGCGTTCATGTTGAAATCGCCTTGCAGCGGTTCCTTCAGGGTTTACAGGCGGGGCCGCCGCCCGGGAAAGGGGCGCAATAGAAGGCTATGCTCTACTGGCTGCTCTATGAGGTGATGTACCCGAATATCATCCCGTTCCCTCTGTTTCGCTACGTCACCTTCCGCACCGCCTTCGCCAGCATGACCGCGCTGTTTCTGGGCCTGCTTCTCGGCCCCTGGATGATCCGCAAGCTGCGCGAACTGCAAATCGGCCAGCACATCCGCGAGGACGGTCCTCAGACGCATTTCAAGAAGGCCGGCACCCCCACAATGGGCGGCATCCTGATCCTGGTCTCGATTGTGGTCCCATCGCTGCTCTGGGCCAACCTCCGCAATCCTTACCTATGGGTGGCCCTGTCGGGCACCTTGATGTTCGGCGCTATCGGCGCCTATGACGACTGGTCCAAGATCCGCCGCGGCAAGAACCTCGGATTGACCGGCAGGCAGAAGTTTCTGCTCCAGGTTCTGGCGGCGCTCCTGATCGGATTCCTGTTGCTTGGCCTTCACGCCATGGGTCTATATTCGACCACCATGAACGTTCCGTTCTTCAAGCAGCTGAGGCCCGATCTGCTCATCGACCGCTGGCTGGCCAGCCCGCTGACCTATCCTCTCGCCTTCTTGTTCTTCTTTGCCTTCTTGATCTTCGTCATCGTCGGCAGTTCGAACGCCGTCAACCTGACCGACGGGCTGGATGGCCTGGCCATTGGGCTCACCATCATCGCCAGCGGCGCTATGACCGTGCTGACCTACGCCAGCGGCCACGCGCAGTTCGCCAACTATCTCGATCTGGTGCGGCTGCCCGGCGCGAGCGAGCTCACCATCTTTTGCGGGGCGATGACCGGCGCCGCGCTCGGTTTCCTCTGGTACAACGCCCATCCGGCCGACATTTTCATGGGCGACGTCGGATCGCTGTCGCTCGGCAGCGCCATCGCCATCGTAGCGGTCTTGATCAAGCAGGAGATCCTGCTGATCTTTGTCGGCGGAGTTTTCGTGCTGGAGACGCTCTCGGTCATCCTGCAAGTGGCCAGCTTTAAGCTGCGCGGCAAGCGTATCTTCAAGATGGCGCCGCTGCATCACCATTTCGAAGCGCTCGGCTGGCAGGAGTCCAAGATCATTGTCCGGTTCTGGATCGCCGGTCTCATCCTAGCCC
>JAIMAR010000212.1 GCA_023511855.1 Bryobacteraceae bacterium | reverse complement strand
GGGTTGGACTTCTGAAACACCATCCCCACCCGCCGCCGCAGCTCCACCACATCCATCGCCAGGATATTCTCCCCGTCCAAGAGAACCTCTCCCTCGGCGCGCGCATGCCGCATCACCTCGTACATGCGGTTCAGGGTTCGCAGAAAGGTGGACTTGCCGCAGCCCGAAGGCCCGATCAGCGCCGTAACCTGCCGCTCCGGGATTTTGAGGTTCACGTCGAACAGCGCCTGCTGCGCGCCGTAAAAGAAGTTCAGACGGGAGACTTCCAGCTTGGGTTTAAAACTGGTAGGTTTCGGAGCCATATCGGCCTCTGCCAGCGGCGGCAGCGTGATTCCGCTTTCCACAATTATCTTTTGGCCAACAGTCATCTTCCAGGCCTCCGGGCCATTCTCACGGACAGGATCCGGTGGGCTGCGATATTGAGCGCCAGCATCGAAACCAGCAAAACCAATCCGGCGGCCCAAGCCTGCCGGTGCCAGTCCTCATAAGGCGCGATCGCGTAAGTGAAAACCATCACCGGCAGCGAAGCGGTCGGCTGGTCCCAGCCGGGCGACCAAAACCGGTTATTGAAGGCGGTAAACAGGAGCGGCGCCGTTTCTCCCGCCACGCGCGCCACCCCCAGCAGCGTTCCGGTAAGCACGGCGTGCATCGAGGCCGGGATGACCACCGTCGCCACCATCCGCCACTGGCTCGCTCCCAGCGCCAGCGCCGCTTCCCGCAGCGAGTCGGGCACCGCCCGCAGGAACTGCTCGGTAGTCCGCATGGTCACGGGCACCATCATCAGCGCCAGCGCCAGACCGCCCGCCAGCGTCGAGAATCGCTTCATCGGCACCACCACTAGGGCATAGATAAAGATTCCGATCACGATCGAAGGCACGCCGTTCAGCAGGTCGGCAACGTAGCGGATCAGCGCGGGAAACCTCCGTCCGCCGAATTCCGCCAGGTACACGCCGCTGATGAATCCCACCGGCACGCCCACGGCAGCGGCCAGCAGCACCAGCTTGAAGCTGCCGATGATCGCGTTGGCCATCCCGCCCCCGGCTTCTCCCACCGGTTTGGGGAGCTGCGTAAAGAAGTCCCAGTTGATCGAACTGGCCCCTTTCCACACCAGGAAACCCAGGATGCCAAACAGCACCGACACCGTGGCCAGCGTGCACAGCCCCGCCAGGCTGAACATGATGTAGTTCACCGCTTTCCGCCACAGATGCAGGTTCCACTTCATCGCGCTTGACCCTTCCGCGAGGTGGCAGCCAGCATGAGCCGGGCGATGGCGTTCATCACAATGGTGATGCCGAACAAGACCAGGCCCAACTGGATCAGGGCGCTCAGATGCATGTCGCCGGTGGCCTCGGTGAATTCGTTGGCGATCACCGCCGCGATCGAATAGCCGGATTCGAACAGCGAGGCGCTGATGTTGGGAGCGTTGCCAATCACCATCGTCACCGCCATAGTCTCGCCCAGCGCCCGCGCCAGCGCCAGGAAAATCGATCCTGCGATTCCCAGTCCGGCGTAAGGCGTCACTACTTGCCAGGCCGCCTCCCAGCGCGTCGCTCCAACCGCCAAGGCCGCTTCGCGCTGTTCCGGCGGCACCGCCAGCAACGCCTCGCGCGAAATCGAAACGATGTACGGCAAAATCATCACCGCCAGCACCAGGCTCGCCGCCAGGATGCCCACGCCATACATCGGCCCCTGAAATAAGGGCAAAAACCCAAAATGCTTCTGCAAGAACGGCTGAATCACCTCCCGCAGCAGCGGCACCATCGTAAAGATGGCCAGCAGCCCATAGATCACACTGGGGACCGCCGCCAGAAGCTCCACCACGAACGTCAGCGAGTCGGAGATCTTCGGCGGCGCCAGCTCCGCCAGGAAGATCGCTGCTGCAATGCCTACCGGCGCCGCCAGCAACAGCGCCAGCACCGAGGTCACCACGGTGCCGTAGATGAACGGCAAAGCCCCGAACTTGTCCTGCACCGGGTCCCATTCGCTCGATAGCAGGAAGCTCCAGCCGAACTCTTTCCGCGAAAGCGAAGAGGCGGCATACAGCTCGTACACCAGCAGGACGGCAATGACCAGCACGCCGGCCGCAAAAGCCAGGGTGAAAAGATGAGCCGCCACATCCGCCGGATTCTGCTTCAGAACCCGCTGGAGCCAGCCCGGCCTGGATTGCAGTTGCGCCTTCACTGGATCTTTGCGATGGCCTTCAGCTCCGCGTCGACGACGCTCTTGGGCAGCGGCGCATAGCCCAGCGGCTCGGCCAGTCTCTGCCCCTCGGTGAGCATCCAACGCAAAAACGCGGTCATCGCCTCGCGCTTGCGGGCGTCCGCGATCTTGGCCGGGATCAGCAGCCAGGTGAAGCTCGCGATCGGATAGGCGTCCTTGCCGGGCGGGTTGGTGATGGAAACCCGAAAGTCTTCCGGCATGGCGACCCCGGCCGCGGCCGCCGTGACGCTCTTCAGCTCCGGACGCACGAATATGCCCGCCGCGTTGCGCACGCGACCGTAAGGGATCTTGTTCTGCAACGCGTACACCAGCTCGACGTACCCGATGGAGTTCGGCGTCTGCCGCACCAGCCCGGCAACCCCCTCGTTGCCCTTCGCGCCCAACCCCACCGGCCAGCTCACCGATGTGTTTGCTCCCACGCGGCTCTTCCATTCCGGGCTGACCTTGGAAAGATAATCGGTCCAGACAAAAGTGGTTCCGCTTCCGTCAGAGCGGTGCACCACCACGATGGGCGCAGCCGGCAGAGCCGCCTTCGGATTGGCCTTCACCAGCTCCGCGTCATTCCACCGCGTGATTTTTCCCAAGAAAATCCCCGCCAGCGCCTCCGGAGTGAAATTCAATTCGCCGGCCACGCCCTTCACGTTGTAAACGGGAACTACAGCGCCAAGGACCGTTGGAAAGTGGAGAACGCCGCCCTTGGACTTGGCGAGCTGCTCGTCGGTCATCGGACTGTCGCTGGCGCCGAAATCCACGGTGCCCGCCTGCAACTGGCGGATCCCTCCCCCCGAGCCGATGGACTGGTAGTTGAACTGAATCTTCGGGTTGAGCTTGTGGTACTCGTCAAACCACTTGGCGTAGACCGGATAAGGAAACGTCGCGCCTGCGCCGTTGATCAGCAGTTGCCCAGCCGCTTGCGCCGGCCAAAGCAACAGCAGGATTGCAACCAAAAGGATACCTTGCTTCACGTATCTCTCCGATCCCATTCTCTGGTCTATCCATTACAAAACTGTTACAAAACAGTTAAAACAAGATCAACTTTTTACAAAAAATCCGTTACAGGATGGTTGCAATCTGCTTTATCATAGGGCTGTGAAAGGACTCCGATCCGCACAATTCCTGTTGGCCTTTGGGTTTGCGGCGACTGCTGCCGCAGCCCAGCCGTCGGAGTTGTGCATCGAGGACCGCGTTCGGCTGGATGCGGCTGTGGCCGCCAGCTTTCAGCGGGAGTTTCAGATCCTGCTGCCCAGTTGGGAATTCGTATCTTGCGGTCAACAGGCCGTTCGGGTGATCTTTCGGTTCGATCCGCCGGCTCGCTATGGCGCGGCCCTCGGCTTGGCGTGGTTCGCCCAGGATCGGGTCCTGCCGGTGGTGGAAGTCTATCTGAACCCTGTGCTTCGTACGTTGGGGCCGGCGCGCTCGGCCGAGATTGTGGGCCGGGCGCTGGCCCGGGTTGCCGCTCACGAAGTTGCTCACTATGCTTTGCAAAGACTGGACCATGACTCCTCCGGTTTGCTTCATCCCCGGTTTGCCTCTGTCCAACTGGCGGGGAAGGACCCCACGTCTTTTTTGCTGAGTCAACAATGAAGAGGGGCGCGGGGAGGCCGCGCCCCTGGATCCAAAGCCAGCTGGTCCGGCCTGCTAGAAGCTCAACCGCAGACCGAACTGCATTGTTCTCGGCCCACCCACCGTGCTGGTGATAGTGTTGAACTCCGAGTCGGAAAGGTCGCCGGAGGGCAGCGCGAAGTTCACGTTGTTGAGCACGTTGAAGCCTTCCACGCGAAGCTCCAACCCCACCCGCTCCGAGAACCGGGTCTCCTTGGACAGAGCCAGGTCGAACCGCACCTGCTTCGGTCCGCGGAGCACGTTCCGACCCAGGTTGCCGAAGCCGCCGCCCGGGGAGGCCAGTACGGACTTATTGAAGTATTCTATGGTCTTATCCGGACCGTGCTTGCGCAGGTCGGCCAGGGTTGCGCCCGGGGCCAAACTGGGGCGGCCGAAGCCCAGCCGGAACAAGCCGCCCGAGCCATTCCCCAGCGATGCCAGCGCCGCTGGGGTGTTGGCCTCCGGCTCCGGATACCAGATGCTGAACGGAGCCCCGCTCTGGGCCTGCGCCATGCCGGCGATCTGCCAGCCCTGCCGCCAAAACGAGTTCGAGTTGTAGCCCGGGAACTGGAAGACGTAGCTCATTGAGAACCGATGCGTCCGGTCCAGATCAGACAGCGCACGATTGGCCTTCAGGTTCCGCTGGTCGCCCTGGACCACGAATCCTGTGTTGGGCACGTCAGGACGGCCGCCGCCGGCCGTGGAACCCGGATCGGCCGACGAGTAGTCGATGGCCTTCGAGAACGTGTAGGAGCCGCGGAGCTGCAAGCCGCGCGAGAATCGCTTGTTCAGCGCCAGTTGCGCGCCGTGATAAATCGAATTCCCGTTGGACTGAAGCAGCAGGGCCTCCGGAATGTTGAACCCCAGGATCGGCGCCCGCGCCTCAAACGGGATCAACACACTGGTTGTGGCGTTGGAAGCCGGACGCCCGAAGTTCAGGTCGATCTTGCCGGTGAGCGGGTTCTCGAAGCCGAACGCCTTGCCCAAGCCGCGTTCCCGGGCCGTGGCGCCGGGATTCAGCGGGCCGCGGGGAGCGCCGGCCGCGACGTAGACCTGGTTGAAGCGCTCGTAGATGTAATCCGGCGTGCGCGGGTCGTTCATATCGTAGCTCTGGTTGAACGCCAGCGCCTGCAACAGCTTGGTCCCTTTTGTGCCCGAGTAGCGGATTTCGAACATCCAGTCCCTCACGAACTCGTTCTGGATGCTGAAGTTCCACTGCTGGATATAAGGCGTCCTGAGGTTCCGGTCCACCGCGCGGAACTCGAAGGTCTCGGCCACGTTGCCCAGCGCCGGCTGGCCGGTCACCGGGTCGATCGGGTTCGGTGTCCCGTCGGCGCCGCGGGTGACCCCCGTACCGTCGCGCAGAACGTAGTTCCCGCTGGTTCCTCCCGTGAAGGTCACCCGCATGGGCAGGAACCGGTTGAACGGCAGTTGCGGGTCCTGCTGCGAGAAGGCGGTCCGCATGGGCACCCGCCCTGAGGGATACGTCACCTCGATCTCGCGCAGGAAGGGATAGTTGCTGAACACCGTGTTCATGAAGGCGGCCGACGGGCGGTCAAAGAAGATTCCGTAGCCGCCGCGGAACACCAACCGGCCGCTGGCCAGAGGCGAGTAGGCGAAGCCGAGCCGCGGCTGGAAGTTGTTTAGGTCCTGCCCATTCAGGGTGTGCTTGTTGTTGGCCTTAATCGAGGCCGCAATGGCGGTGTCGATGGCGGTGAATCCGGTGTTGCGCACGTTGCTTGGCACCAGGAAGGCGTTCACCGGGTTCTCGGTGTTGGTGATCCGGGCAAGATCCACATTCCCGATCCGGCCGTCCTTCTCCACGGGCCATCCAAACCAATCCCAACGCACGCCCAGGTTCAGCGTCAGCCTGGGGGTGACCCGCCAGTCGTCGGCTACGAACCAGCTCAGGTCCGTCATGCGGAACGACTTCTGGGTGAACCCGAACTGCGTGTCGCCCTCCTGGGCCCAGCCGCGCAGAAGCTGGTCGAAACTGGCGAACTTTTCAAATTCGATAGCCTGCTCTTCGGGCAAATCCGTATTGTAGCGGTGGCGCTTGAATTCGGCGCCGAAGCGAATGCTGTGCGGCCCTCGGAACCACGCCAGCGTGTTGGAAGCGGTGTAGCTGGCCTGATCGCGCGTATTGTAGCTGTCGTTCGGCCCGCCGAAGGAGATCCTGGGCCCACGGAACACGAAATGGCCCAGCCGCTCGGTCGCAGGCCTTTTGTCGAAGTTCAGCGCGGGGTTGTCCAGACCCACCGATGCATTGGTGATCTTGCCGTAGGCGTCATCCAGTTGCCGCGTGTTGTTCAGGAAGAAGACGCCGAAGCGGGCCTCATTGGTGAGCGATGCGCCGAAGGTGTGTATATCCGAAACCGACAGCGTCCGGGCGCGGTCCGCCCTCTTTAGCACGAACGGCGACGTGAGGCTGCTGGGGTCCGGATAGGGATCGTAGCCAGGAAAGTTGCTGAAAAAGAACGTTCCGCTCAACCGGTTGAGGGCCGAAAGCTGAACGTCCAGCCGTGTGGTGAACTGGTCTTGCTGGAATTCCGCCGGAAACACGTTGCGCACCAGAGTCAGCGGATTGCCGGCCGCGTCCTTGGCAGAGCCCAGCGCCGCCTTGCCCTGAGGCGCGGGAATGATGTAATCCCCCGTGCTCGGATTCTTCAGGTTGAACAGCTTGAGCGCCACCGAGTCGATCTCGGCCGGACTGGCCAAACCGAAGGCCGGGTTGGTGGCCTTGAACGCGTTGAACAACTTCTCCGCCGTGCGCTCGCCCTGGACCAGATTCAGGGCGTCGGGCAGGTGCGACAGGCTCTGCGCCGTGGGCACGAAGGCCGTAGTGGCGTTAGTGCGCTGGTAGCCGCCGAAGAAAAACACCCGGTCTTTCCGGACTGGGCCGCCCAGCGTAAAGCCGCCTTCGTAGCGCGAGGCCTGCGGGCGCTCAATGCCATCCCGATTGTAG
>JAIMAR010000211.1 GCA_023511855.1 Bryobacteraceae bacterium | reverse complement strand
TGCTGCAAATAACCGCGCCCGGATCCAACTTCGAGGACTTTCTTTTGTTCCAGGCCGTATCGGCTGACAAATTCCCGGACAAGTTTCTCAATTTTAAAGGTGTCTGCCGCTCGCTTAGCAGTTCTCTCGTAATCCATGCCCTGAAGCGAATGATCCGCTATATCATAGGCAGACGAATAAAACTCGCTTGGACGCCTTTTAGCCCGCTCGGGCGTGTCCCCCGATTTTCCAGAGGGAGCACGATCGGGGAATTGCAGCGGTGGGTCAGTGTCGTATGGAAAGTGGAGGACGGTGAGCGCAACCACGATAGGGAGGTAGAAAAAAAGCAGCGCCTTGACCAGGGTCTTGAAAAAATAAGACGCCTCCTTTAGAAAACCCTTGAACATCGTATTGCTCCTGATTCCCCAACCAAGGAGCCGCCAAACGTCAAACGAGGTGGCAACTGCTGCTCCGGCCCTTCTCCTATCGCTGGCTGAGACATGCGGCCGCCGCGCCTATTCCAGCCCTTTGACCGAGACCGAAACCGGGATGCCGTCGCGGATGCTCTGGGTCACCGTGCAGAAGTCCTCGAACAACTCCAGACAGCGGCGTGCCTTTTCCCGCTCGGACTCCGGCAGGTGCGGATCGATCGCCACTACCACCCGCCCCACACGCAGCCGCTTGTTCTCATTGCGCACGATCTGCATCCGGATCTCGGTCTCGATCCGGCCCAGCTCCACGCGCGCCTTGCGGGCGCAGAACAAGAAGCTGGCGCTGAGACAGTCGGCGATGGCGGCGGCCAATACGCGGGCCGGGCTGGGACCCTGGTCTTTGCCCAGAGGCGGCGGCTCATCCATGATGAGGTCCGGCAGCCCGGCCTTGTTGAACTTGACGCGGAACTGATAGTCCTCCACCTGCTCGAGGCGGAGGGTAAACTCGTGCACCGGTTCGCTCATGAGATCAAGCCCAATAGGCCACGCCCGGCTTTTCGCGGATCACGATGCGGTTGAGGAACTGGACCGCCTTGGTGAGGCCCTCCTCGGGCGACATCAGGCTATCCTCGTGCTCTACCGACAGCACATAATCATAGCCGTACATCCGCAAGGTGGAGACGAACTCGCGCCACCAGTCCTCGCCGTGGCCGTATCCGCAGGTGCGGAAGATCCAGGCGCGGTTGCGCTCGTCGGTGTAGCTCTTGGTGTCGAGCACGCCGGTCTTGGGCAAGTTGGCCGGATAGATCTGGGTGTCCTTGGCGTGGACATGGAAGATGGCGTCGCCGAGCACGCGAATGGCGGCAATGGGATCGATGCCCTGCCAGAACATGTGGCTGGGGTCGTAGTTGCAGCCCACGTTGGGGCCGGCGATGGACCGCAGCTTGAGCAGGGTCTCCGGGCTGTAGACGACGAAGCCGGGGTGCATCTCGATAGCGATCTTCACGCCGTGGTCCGCCGCAAACTTGGCGTGCTCGATCCAGTAAGGCGCAACCTTCTTCTCCCACTGCCAGGCCAACAGCTGTGGGAAGTGCGGCGGCCAGGCGGCCGTGACCCAGTTCGGGTACTTGGCATCGTCGCTGTCGCCGGGGCAGCCGGAGAAGTCGATCACCACCGGCACGCCCAGTTTCTCCGCCAGCAGAATGGTCTTACGGCTTACTTCCTGATGAGCTTTCGAGATTGCGGGGTCGGGGTGCAGCGGGTCGCCGTGACAACTGAGCGCGCTGATGGTGAAGCCGGCATCGTCCAGCTTCTTCTTGAACTCCTTCAGGGCGGCTTCGTTGTCGAGCATCGACAGGCTGCAATGAGGGCCGCCGGGATAATTCCCCGTTCCCAATTCCACCGTGGATACTTCGAGTCCCTTGAGTTTGGTGAGCACCTGATCAAGGCTCAGGTCCGCCAGAAGCGCAGTGAAAACTCCGATTCTCATGGTGTTTCTCCTTGATCGCGTGAGGTTGTTGCCAGCCGCAAGCGACAAGCATAACATAGCGCCGCCCGGCCGGAGCCGCGCAGAGTTGTTCCATGCAAGATGGCCGGAAGGGGGAACCGAACGGCTGTGCGGCTCGCGGTTGGCGGCCGGAACACAGGGTGGAACCGGGCAGCGGGTGCAGCGGAGCCCAGGCCGACAGGAATGTCGGCCGCAGGCAAGAATGCCTGCCCCACGAGAGAATGCCGGCTGCACGGAGGGGGAGTTTGCCTGCCTTGTCGCCGCAAGATCTTGTCCCGAAGGCTGGACGAAGCGGGTTGTTCTGATTGACTGGAGCAGCAGGCAGGAACACAATCAGGGGAGCGCCGAGCCATTCGTGTGCCGACTCGAGAGCGGCCTTCGGCAGACGGCCGGCTTGCAAGGCGGATGGCCGTTAGTGGCGCGAATCGAGCAAGGAGGCGAAGCTCATGACGCGTTTCGACAGCAAGCATGCCGCTGAGCGGAAGGCAGCGGTCTGTCTGGCGGCTTTGGCATGTCTGGCCGGCGGCGGACGGCAGGCGGCGGCGGATGTTGTCGAGCAGGGGGTGAAGGACTCCAAGCCATCGGGGCTTCTGGCGGGCGTTTCCAAAGTCAATATCGATCCGGCGGTTGGCATGCCGCACATGAACTGGGGGTCGGCCACGCATCTGGTGACGAAGGGCAACGACCCAGTGGGCCTCTACCTGCGGGTGCTGGTGCTGTCCGACGGGAAGATGAAGTTTGTGCTGGTGGATACGGACACGCCGGTCGCGAATTCGGAGAGAGCCTTGCGGAGAGCCTCCGAGTTGACCGGGATCCCGGTGGAGCACATGCGCATCGGAAGCTGCCACACGCACGCCGGGCCCGCGTTGAACCGCAGCAAAGGCCCGGCCGGCGTGGATATGACGCCGTATCAGCAGATGGTTGAGGCCCATCAAGCGGTGGTGGCGGACAAATTGGTGGGAGCAATCGTTGAGGCCAACAGCCGGCTGCGTCCGGCGCACGCCAACGGCATGACCGGCACAGGCAGCATCAACATCAATCGCCGTTTCCGGGGCAGCGGGACCGACGATGGACCGCCGGCCGTGGGCCTGAACCCGAAAGAGTTTGTAGACCGGGAGCTGCCGGTGATCCGGATCGATGATGCCGAGGGCAACCCCTACGCGGTCCTGGTCAACTTTCAGGCTCACGGCACCGTGCTTGGCTTCGAGAACCAGATCGCTTCGGCGGACTGGCCGGGGGCGATGAGGAAGACTGTCGAAGAAAGTCTGCCTGGAGCGACATGCCTGTTTTTTCAGGGCGCGGCGGGCAACCAGGGACCGATAGAAGGTTTCAGCGGAGATCTGTCGGTGGCTCACCGCTTGGGCAAGATACTGGGGCATGAAGCGGCGGCGCTGGCGCTGCGGACCTGGACAGTCCGCCGGGAACCGCGCTTCGAAGGCTACGTGGAGTCGACCGCACTGCAAGCTCGGCAGCCCTACCGCGTGCTGGGCCCCTACGAGAGCACGATGCGGTATGCGAGCAAGGTTCTGGAGCTGCCCCGGCGTATTTACACGAAGGCTGACATCGACCGGATGGAGAGGCTGACGGCATCCGCGGCCAAAGCGCTGGAGGAGGTTAAGAAGAAACCGGGGGCCGCTCCTTGGGAGGTTTCGCAGGCGGCGGCGCGTCACCGCCGGTGGGCCGACCTCCTGGCGCGCTATCGGAGCTCCGCGGACCGCACGCCGGTGAGGCTCGAGGTCGCAGTCCTGCGGATCGGGGACATGGCGCTGGTAATGACCAATGGCGAACTGTTCGCCGAGATCGGCGCCGCGGTCAAGAAAGCTTCGCCGTTCCGGGTGACCATGTTCTGCGGATACGGCAACCGGACGGGCGGCGGTTATATGCCCATAAAGTCTGAATACGCCTTCGGTTCCTACGAGGTGGACATGACTCCTTACGCACCCGAGGCCGCTGAGAAAGTGATAGAAGAGAGCATTGCGCTGCTGAAGTCGGTGCGGTAGCCCCGGGGCGCCGCGCTGCATTGCGGCCACGGGCAAGCGGTCCGGCGCCGCAAGACTGGCAAGCGAGCCGACTGCCGGCTCTTCGAGAGGAGAGGACCAACAGAGATGAGCAGCGGGGTCGAGATCACCTCCAGAACCGCGGTCCGGTTCTCGCGCGCGCAGATGACGGTGGTAGTGCTGATGCTGGCCTTCAGCGTCGGCAGCTACTTCAACCGGACGATCCTATCGATTGCGGCCCCTACGATCATGCAGGAGTTCTCCCTCTCGGAGACCGAGATGGGAACGGTGTTTTCGGCGTTCTTGCTCAGCTACACCCTGCTGATGATCCCAGGAGGAAAGCTGGCGGACCGTTTCGGCCCGCGCCGGGTCCTGGCCGGCATGGCGTTTGGTTCGGCTCTGTTCACGGCGCTGACCGCGTTGGGCGGCAGGCCTGAAATCGCGGCCTGGATCGGGGTCGTGCCTTCGTTTGTGATTCTCCGGCTGGGAATGGGAGTAGCCACCGCTCCGCTGTACCCGGCGACGGGGAAGATGAACGCCGAATGGATGGCGCCGGAACAGAGGGGGCGGGCGCAAGGCGTCGTCAACGCGGGGGCGGGGTTGGGGGGCGCGGTGGCGCCCGTGCTGTTTCACTGGATGATCGGCCAGTTCGGTTGGCGGCTTTCGTTTGTGCTGGCGGGGGCGGCGACCGCGGTCAGCGGTCTTCTTTGGCTGGTCCTGGTGCGGGAACCGGCAGGCCGGCCGGCAGCGGGGGCAGAGGCGCCGAAGGCGGCCACGCCGTGGAAATCCCTGTTCGGGAACCGTAGTTTGATGTGGCTTACTCTAGGTTACTTCATGGTGTGTTATTTTGAGTATATATTTTTTTACTGGATCTATTATTACCTGGGTAAGATTCGCGGACTGGGCGAGGAGCAGAGCGCGGTCTACACCACGGCGCTCTTTCTCACCTGGTTCGTGATGATGCCGCTCGGCGGCTGGGCCTCCGACCGTGCGGTGCGCCGGTGGGGCAGCCGGCGGGGGATGCGTCTGGTGGGGATAAGCGGGTTGGCGCTGGCGTCGGTCCTGCTCTGGGGGGCGCTGGGAGTGGAGAGCACAGCGGCGGCGGTGGCGCTGATGTCGCTGGCGCTGGGGTTCGCCGCCTGCTCGGATGTGGTGTTTTGGGCGGCGGTGATGGAGATCGCGGGCCGGGATGTGGGCGCCGCTTGCGGCATCCTGAACACCGGAGGCAATCTGGGAGGCTTCATTGCGCCGATGTTAACCCCCTGGATCGCATCCTTCGCGGGCTGGAGCGGAGGCTTGTACTTTGCAAGCGGCGTCGCCATGGCGGGAGCGCTCACCTGGCTGGGGTTTCTGCCCGAGCGGGACCGGCGCGACAAATCGCCCCAACCTTGAACCGAGCGGCGCCGGCGGCCTCGCGGACACAGCGACGGAAGGAATCGGTGCGCCGAAACCGATCCGATCCGCGGTAACATCGGTTCCAAATGGGGACGGTTCTGGAGTTGCGCCAGGTGAGCAAAGCCTTCGGCGGCAGCCGCGTCGTGGAGGAGGTGTCGCTGGAGATCCCCCGAGGGTCTTTCTTTTCGCTGCTGGGGCCTTCGGGCTGCGGCAAGACCACGACGCTGCGGCTGGTGGCGGGGTTCGAGAGGCCGGACGAGGGCGAAATCCGGCTGAATGGCGCGCCGATCGGCCACTTGAAACCCTACGAGCGGAACGTCAGCACGGTGTTTCAGAACTATGCGCTGTTTCCGCACCTGACCGTGCGCGGCAACATCGAGTTCGGGCTCAAGCACCGGCCCACCGAGGAACGGGCGCGGCGAGTGCGGGAAGCAATCGAGATGGTGCGGCTGGAAGGCAAAGAGGACCGCAAACCGTCGGAAATCTCCGGCGGCGAGCGGCAGCGTGTGGCGCTGGCGCGGTCACTGGTGGTTGAGCCCGAGGTGCTGCTGCTCGATGAGCCGCTGGCGGCGCTGGATCCGGCGCTGCGCAAGCAGATGCGCGCGGAGTTGAAGGATCTGCAACGGCGAACCGGCGTCAGCTTTCTGTTTGTGACACACGATCAAGAAGAAGCACTGGCGCTCTCCGATACGATCGCGGTAATGAACAACGGGAGGATCGAGCAGACGGGCACGCCGCAAGAGATCTACCTACGGCCGCGGACGCGCTTTGTTGCCAACTTCATGGGCGCGATGAACTGGATCGACGGCGCGGGGGTCCGGCCGGAGGCGATGCGTGTGACGCGCGGACCCGCGCCGAGCGGGGCCAGGTGGGCGCAGGCCGAAGTCACAGCAGCGTCGTTTTTGGGCAATCTGATCCACTTGGAAGCCCGGTTGCCAGACGGCGCCTGCGTCACCGCCGAGATGAGCCGTCTCGATGGAAGCTTTGCTCCGGGCGAGAAGGTGACTCTGTGGTGGAGCGAGCAGGACGAGCTGAAGTTCCCGGACGAGCTCGCATGAGGACGATCCGCACGGTCTTTCTGGCGCCTTCGGCGCTGGTGATGCTGCTGCTGGTGGCCGCGCCGATGGGGATCGTCCTGTACTACAGCTTTTTGACGCGGGGCGCTTACGGGGGCGTCGAGTGGCCGCTGACGCTGGAGAACTGGCGGCGGCTGGCCGATCCGCTTTATCTCCGCATTTTGGCGCGCACCGTCGGATTGGCCGCCGCGGCGACCGCCCTGTGCCTGGTGCTTGGTTTTCCGCTGGCGCTGTTCATCTCGCGGGCCGGACCGCGCAAGAACCTCTATCTGTATCTGGTCATCCTGCCCTTCTGGACCAGCTTCTTGGTGAGGACGTACGCCTGGATGTTCCTGCTTCGCGAAACGGGCGTCATCAACGCCGCCTTGATGGGCCTGGGACTGATCCGGGAACCGCTGGGGATGTTGTACAC
>JAIMAR010000210.1 GCA_023511855.1 Bryobacteraceae bacterium | reverse complement strand
TCTCATAGAGGGCAAAAGATTGCTCCAGGAAGATCTGCGGATAGCGGTAAGCCGCCGCGTCGGTGCTGCCTTCCCCGACCAGCAGCGGCACGTTCAGCTCCCGCGCTGCCGCGTACCACTGCGCTAGAATCTCGTCCGTGCAGCCGCGCCAGGAGTGGAAGCTCACCGCCCCGATCCAGCGCACCGCCTCCGGGTCCTGCATGGCCGGGCGGATGAAGTCTACAGGTCGCCCGTCGGAGGTGTCCCCCAGCAGGAGCTTCGTGGCCAGCCCCTTCTGCGCAAAGTACGGACCCAGTGTCTTGATCAGTTCGGCATGCTCGCGCGCGGTCTGCCGCACATTGATCCCCAAGTCCGACTCATTAAAGGAGAACATCGCCGCCTCGACCCCGTAGTTCTCTTTCAAGAAGATCAAATAGCCGGTGAGCGATTCCCGGATCCGGTTCATCTTCTCAGGGTTCAACGGCGCGCCTCTCGGCCCTCCCGGACCGCCCCCGGCCGCGTTGCCCAGCACCGCCCAGGCGGGCGGAAACCACGCGCTCACGATGACCGGCATGCCGAGTCGCGTCAGCCGCCGCGCCATCTCCATGGCGTCGTGCACCCGCGGGTTCAGCTTGCCTGCCCGCGCTGCCTCCAGCGGGTCCACCTCTTCGTTGGGATGCCAGAGCCGCCAGGGCATCTCCACACGCCCCCAGCTCATGCGCATGTTGTTCAGGTTGTAGTCGATCACCTGGGGATCCAGCTTCGCGTTCTGAAGCCGGAAATTGCCGCCCATGCCGTCGAACATCTGGCCTGGGCTCGAGGCGTTCAGCGCCAGCTCCACCGGCGCCTTGTCCACCTCCCCAGAGGCCTTGATGGTAAAGACCTTCCGCGCACTCTGGCCGGCCGAGGCCCGGCCCGGCAAAACGGTGAGATACACGTGCAGGTCATAGCTGCCCTGGCGCCGGTCGTCGCGGATGATCACCTCGGCCGGCGAGTCAAAGCTGATCTCCAGTTGGCGGCCGCGCCCCGTAATGCGAATCCCGCCGGCCACCGCCCGCACGTATTCATTCACCTCCTCTACGCCCGCGGCCAGCGAAACCTCCGAGGGGGCCGGCGCAACCGCGTCCACGAGCTGTGCCCGGCCGCCGGAATAGAACGAAGCCGGCAACTCGACCCGCAGGAAGGCGCCCGCGATCTCAGCGTCGGTCTTCGGCTCGAATTGCACATCCAGCCGGGCAGCCCCGTCGCCCAAATCCTCCACCACCTGGACCGCGGAAAACGACCAGGACGGCAAGGGCTGATCCCGCCGCTCGCGCCGCGGCAGTAATTGCAGCTTCACCGTCTCGGTCTTTCCGCTGCGGCTATAGCTGGTGGTCTGCCGCTCCTTGCCGGTCGCGAAAACTTGCAGCCAGTCCGGCTCCACCACCGCCAGGCTGGTTCCGAACTCCATCAACTGGCCTTCGATCCGGATCCCGTTCAGGTTGCTCCAGGCCATCGTCTCCGGCTGGGCAAAAGCGGAGCCAGGGAAGAATAGAAATAGCGCAAAAGTGAGATAACCCCTGAAAGGCGCAATATGCATGGCAGTTCCTTTCCTGAGGCCCCTTGGGCGCAGACAAACCACCCTTGGACCCCCAAATCCCGGACCAGGCGCCCACGCGCCGGTCTTGTCGCCATGAGTATATTACAGACAGCGCGGTGCGGGCTCTCACATGGGGGTTGAGCTTCGAGTGGGCGCGGCCTCAGACGGGAGGCGCAAGGGACCTGGGGCAGCCCCGGGACGTCCTACAGTGCGAATGAGGCCGGCGCCGGGCGTCCGGCGGCCGGAGCTATCAGGAGAGAAAACGGCTATGAGAAAAGCATTCCTGGCAAGTTTGATACTACTGGCTTTCGCATCGGTCGCCCTGGCGGCCGATGCGATTTCGGGCAAGTGGGTATGGGAAAGCCGCGGTTTCGGCTTCGGAGGCGGCGGCCCTGGCTTCAAGACCACGCTCACGCTCAAGGCCGAAGGGACGAAGCTGACGGGCACCATTACGCTTCCCTCCTTCGGAGGAGGACCTCCGGATCCCAACACCCCACCGCAGATGGAGGAAGTCCCGATCTCGAACGGCAAAATCGAGGGCAACAACATCAGCTTCGAAGTCGCCCGTGAGTTCATGGGTACAACCCGGACGACCAAGTACGAAGGCGTGCTTTCCGGCGGTGAGCTGAAGATCAAGATCATCCAGCAGGAAGTCACGGCCAAGAAGCAATAGCAGAGCGCCAGACATCTAGACCGTCCCGATCCGGCACGCTAAAATCGAATCGGAGAGTCCTTCATCGGGAGGTTTAGATGCCTGTCTACGTCTTCCAATGCCGAGACTGTCACAAGGAGTTCACGCTGGTACTGAGAATGAAGGAACTGGAAGAGGGCCACATCCGCTGTCCGCATTGCCAGAGCTCCAATGTGGAGCAGATGGTCGCGGCCTTCTCCGCCGTCACCTCAAAAAAGAGCTGAACTCGCCGGACTTAAACCCCCGGGCGGGCCCTTAATCCCGCCCGGAAATGCGGATGGGCGTGATTGACGTTTTCAGCGGCAAGCGGCCTGTCTTCGCCAACCGCAGCAAGACTTAGGGCCGGACATAGAAGGGGATATTTGCCGTCGCCCCATTTCCCTTTCCATCGATTAAAAAAACAAATAGCCGGTAGGCCCCTTCCTGCGCCGGCGCCTTGAAAACAAGCTCTGGTCCGTCTCCTTTTTCAATCAGCTCGGGCATCGGCGTCGAGCGCTTCTCCCCCATCCCGGCATAACCGGCACGGGCCACCTCCGCCAGGATCTCCCACCGGTAACGGATCGGATCCTGATCCGGATCGCTCGCCCGTACGGTAGCGCGGTACCGCTCGCCCGGCTTCAGGTAAACGTTGTCTTGCGCGCGAAGGCCTTCAATGCGCAGGTCTTCGATTCTCGGCGCCCGGTTGGCAGGCCACTGGCCGGTCCACAAGAACTGCATCACGTTGACGGCTTCGGTGCGCTCGCCCGTTTCCAGGTGCATGCCGTACCAGGTTTGCGTCCGCTAATGCCGCCAGCCCCAGATGAAGGCGTACGATCCCAGGCAGCGTTCCGTATCCTTCAGCACCACATTCTGATAGCGTTCCAGATAACGCTGGGCCTTCTCGGTGCTGGTCTCCTCGATCGAAGCCTTCCATTCGGTGCGGGGCACCTGCCAGTCTCCCGACGGCCCCCATTCGGTCAATACATAGGGCTTGTCCCACTCGTACTGGCGGATCTTGGCCGGCACGGTCTCCACATGCATGTAGTAGTTGATGCCGAGCATGTCCAGATCCGGAGCCCGCTTCCTGATCTCCAGAATATCGCCGGCGTTGATCGACCCGTCGCCGATCACGGTCATCGTCGGATGCAGCGGGTCCACTTCGTGAATCATCCGTGCCACGTCGTTGACCGCGTTCCAGACGGCCTTGTTCGTGTAGTTCACCGAAAGCTCGTTGCCGATCGACCAGGCCAGGACCGCCGGATGGTCTTTCAACTGGAGCACCCGCTCCTTCACTTTCTCAAACTGCTCGCGCACGGCCTTTTCGTCGCTGTAGTCGAATTTGTGCACCGACTCCATCCGCATCGGCAGGTTTACCAGCACGCTCAAACCCAGCCGGTGCGCTTCGTCGAGCACGCTCAGCCCGCCGCTGGAGCGGATGGAGTTGGCGCCATGCGCCGCCACATCTTTGAGCGGAAACCTTCCGCCCATGTCGCCCACATAGACCACGCCTTTGATGAAGTAGGGCTGGCCTCCCCGGTACAACTGGAACCGGCCCTTCTCCTTGCGGATCTCGGTCTTGATGGGCCCCACCGGCGCCGCGCTCTGCGAATACAGCAGCCAAAAGCCCGCGCACAAAAGGCTCAAGATGCCGAAAACAAGCAGCTTGCCCGAGATTCTATTCATGATTTCTTCTTCCGCTTGAGGATTAGGCCGCGGGCTTCCCGTGATTCAGTCCGCGGATCGCTACCAAGTCTAGCACGGGCGCCTGCATGCACCCACTTTCTGAGCCGCGCAGACGCGTCCCAAGTCCCCGTCGTGGGGAGGATTGGGGTTGGCGAGCCCTAGTTCCCCTCAGAGAGGACCGGAGCGTCAGTCGCTTGGATTCGGACCGCCCCCTCCGGCGGCTTCTCGGCGCGCGCGGCGATGAAGCACGCCGTCCAGCGGCGGGTCGGGAGATAGTGAAGCCAGGAGAACAGCGCCAACAGCGCTTGGATCGGCTGGTCCGCCCAGCGGCCCAGCAGGCGGCGCAGCAACAAGAACAGTAAGGTGGAGACAGCGCGCGGATTGTGGATCAGCGCGCCAGTATCGGTGACGGCCAATCCGACCTCTCGTAGCAAACCGCAAAGCTCCCGCAGCCGCAAGGTGGCTCCGAGGCGAAAAGGCGTCCACCCGTGGCGGCTGGCCCAGCGTAACAGCCAGTAGAGCGGGTTCTCCGCGTTGTCCAACGTGATCACGGCCACCCCACCGGGCCGTAAAACGTGGGCGATCTCGGTCACCGCCTGGCGCAATTCCTGGTAAGAGCTGAAATGATCCAGCGTGGAGGGGCATACAATCAAATCCACACTGCCGCCGCGCAGCGGCAATCGCGTCACGTCTGCTGCAAAGAACCGGCAGCGCGGATTCGTACAGCGGCGTAGAGCCCGCCGGACGGACTCAGGCGAAACGTCCATCCCCAGCGCTTCCGCATCCGGAAACAGATCGAAGAGAATGTGATCCTCGCCGTGGGCTTCCTCGAATACGTCCGTCTTGAGCAGCCGTCCGGCGAAATGCGGGCCCGCCCAGCGACGAATGAGCTCCTGATGCACGCGCCGTTTCTGCGCGGCTACGAGTGGATCCAGGTACCAGCTAGCAGACGCTTGTCCGGCGAGGCGCTCCCACTCAGCGGCTTGGGTTTGGTTTCGTTCGGGAGAATCCAACTTCCGAATATAGCGCGGCGGCCTGGGACCGGATGAGGTGGCGTCTTGCGGCACGCAGCTTGAGACTCGCAAACTGTCAAGGTTCTTGATCCGCCCCAGACGTTCGCCTCCTTTCATCCCCAGTAGCTGCGGTCGAGGGTGCGGTATTGCACGGCTTCGGCGACGTGCTTGGCCATCACGCGGTCTGCGCCGCCCAGGTCCGCGATGGTGCGGGCGACTTTGAGCACGCGGTCATGGGCGCGGGCCGAAAGGCCCAGGCGCCGTACGGCGGTCTCAAGCGTTCTCTCGCCGGAATCATCGAGCTCGCAGAGCTTTCGCAGCAGGCGCGAGGGGATCTGAGAGTTATAAAACCCTCGGGCCTGCTGAATCGCGCGCGCCTTCAGTACGCGTTCGCGGATCGAGGCGGAGGATTCCCCCTCGGGGCCGCCGCGCATCTCCTTGTATGGCACCGCAGGGACTTCGACGTGGAGATCGATCCGGTCCAGCAGCGGCCCGGAGATTTTGCTCAGGTAGCGCTGGATGATGCCGCCTGTGCAGCGGCACTCGCGCGAGGGGTCGCCATGGAAGCCGCAGGGACAAGGGTTCATGGCCGCCACCAGCATGAAGCGCGAGGGGAACACGAGGGTCATGGTGGAGCGCGCAATCGTCACCGCACCGTCCTCTACCGGCTGGCGCAATAGCTCCAGCACGTTGCGGGGAAACTCGGGGAATTCATCCAAGAACAGCACGCCGTGATTGGCCAGGCTCACCTCGCCCGGACGCGGAATGCCGATGCCGCCGCCGATCAGCCCAGCGTCTGAGACCGTGTGGTGCGGGGCGCGAAAGGGACGTTCTCTCAACAAACCTACGCCGCTCGGCAGCGCTCCGGCTACGCTGTGGATCTTGGTGGTCTCGAGAGCTTCTTCGAAGGTCAAGGGCGGCAGGATGCCCGCCAGGCGCTTGGCCAGCATAGTCTTGCCGGAGCCGGGCGGGCCGATCATGAGCACGTTGTGGCTTCCTGCGGCCGCCACCTCCAGCGCCCGTTTGGCGGTGAGCTGTCCGCGCACGTCGGCAAAGTCCAGGCTCCAGCCGCCGGGCGTAGCCGCGGGGATCGAAGTAGGAGAGACGGGGCTGAACCGTTCGGGGTTTTGCAGCAGGGCCACCACCTCGGCCAAATGTCGCACGCCATAAACCTGAACCCCGCTGACTACGGCGGCCTCGGCGGCATTTTCGTGAGGTACGATAACGCTGCTTAGCCGCTGCTCGCGGGCACAGACCGCGACCGGCAGAACGCCGCGCACGCTGCGCACCGCCCCGTCCAGAGACAGCTCACCAACGAGCAAATGGCCGTTGGTTGGCGGCACCTTGCCCATCGCCCCAAGGATGCCCACCGCCATCGGAAGGTCGAACCCGGCGCCTTCCTTGCGCACGTTGGCCGGCGCCAGGTTGATGGTCACAGCCTTGTTGGGAAAACCCAGGTTGGAGTTGAACAGAGCGGACTTGATGCGTTCCCGGCTCTCGCGCACCGCGGTGTCGGGCATGCCTACCATGACGAAGTCTTTGGGGTTCCCGCTATTCCACAGGTCCACCTCGACATCGATCAGGTGAGCGTCGATGCCAAAGACAGCCGCACTGGTGGTTCGAAACAGAGGCAATACACAAGAAAGTGGCCGCGGGGAAGGGAAATTCTCAGGGATCCAGTGTGGGAAAAGCGCCTGTGCTGGCAGGGGCCATGCGCGAGCGTAGTTTTGGAGCGGGGTTTGGGGATTGAATCCCGGCCGTTGATGCTGTTTGGTGGGTTCTTTGAGTGGCTTTGGCTGCTTTTTGACTCCTTGCTGAGCTGGTTGCTGGTTTCAGTTACCTCTTTGTTTTGTTTAAGTTGGGAGGCCTCCCCCGCCTGCTCACCCCCGGCGGCCGGCTTCAGGGACCGGAGCTCA
>JAIMAR010000209.1 GCA_023511855.1 Bryobacteraceae bacterium | reverse complement strand
TGCCAGACCAGGGAAGGTTACGCCGGCGCCGTGCCGATCATCCACCAGGCGGTGGCGGTGAAAGCCGCCATCGACGCTCTGGAGGCGGGATTTGAGGAGCGCGAGGGAAACTCCTGAGCGGGGAGTGGCCCGAGCGGCCCTCCCTGCCCTATCTGGTCTACTGGTCGCTGCGGCGCGACGAGTTGTGCGATCCCGGACTTTGTCCGGACGCACCCGAAGGCGGCCGCTGCGACCACTGCCCGCTGGACAAGCTCGATGCGGCGCAGTCTTCCGAACCCGGCCAACTCTTGCGCCGGGCACTCGATCTTCGTGCGGCGCTGAAGCTCGGCGTCAAGTTGTCGCTCGATGAGATCGCGGCGGATGAGTTCCACGCCATGTTGATCGTCGAAGAGGAGCAGGCGCGCTTCGACGAAGAGCGCGCAAAGCACCATGGCTGACAGCAAGCTCGAGAGTGACGGCTACTGCCCTGATAAGGGATTGACCACCGGCAGCCCCTCCAGGGCGGCCACCTCGGAGAGAGCCCTGTCGGAGGTGACCAGTTGCGATACCACTCCACGGCGGTACAGGTCGAGGGCCACGGACAATTGCAGAGCATCCAGCGTGCGGAGCGTATGTTTCACCGCGTGGGTTCGCACCAGCGCTTCTGCACCTTGAAAGTGACGCCGGGCCATTAGAACGACTTCGAACTGGCCCCGAGCCAGATCGGCATAGAACCGCCCTCGAAGCTGTTCGAGCGCTGTCTTGTCGATCACTCCCATCCTGACTTTGGTGGCGAAAACGGATTCGATCTCAACCAGGGAAAGCTGCGAGATGATCAACCGAGCGTCGGGTGCTTCTATGAGCGCTTCCATGCGCTCACTTCCGACTTCCCAGTGGTAGAGTTTTGCCAGTGCGCTGGTGTCAAGGAAGTAGCCCGGCACCTAACGTTCGTTCCGCTCTGCCGCGAAGTCGGCGTCTAGGGGACCGGGGATCTTCGCCAACGCGCGCCGCACCGCCTCCAGGGACACGCTGTGGTCGGCGAGGGCCTCGAAGCGCTCGGGTGGCTCAAAAGCGAGCTCGTCGTTGGCGAGGTCGTCCAGAATGATCACGCTTACGAGCTGATGCTCGTGGAGACGCAGCGGTTCGACAGGCCGCAAAATGCCGCCCTCGTATACAGCCTGTACCTTCCGCACCATGACTTCATTCTAACCCAGGCGGCGCGCCATGGCTGATAGCAAGCTCGAACTGGTCGTCACCTGCCACATACGCCAGGCCGAGGCGATGAACGCCGAGATCGAACGCTTGAGCCAGGTTTGCGGTCAGCTCGTGGGCGAAATCCTGCCCGCAACGCCTCCACGCAAGTCGGAGGAGGCATAGACCGTGGCCGGCAGAGAGAAAGACCCGAAGGTCGCCTGGCGCGCGGCCGCGTCTGAACTGCTTGCCATGCACGATTTGATGATGCGATCCGAAAGCCTCGAAGTGCAGGCCTTCGGCGTGCTGGTTCTGGCCAGGCTGGCTGATCTGATGGCGGGGAAGACTGCACCGTATGATTTCTCCGAGGAGGAACTGCATGCGGCGGCGGACATGTATCGGAAGCACATCGTAGAAAGCGCGGCGGTACAGTGAAAGGTTGGACGAGGAAACGACGTTGAAGCAAACGCCAACACCTGACTGGGATGCCGTCCAGCGAGAGGTCATCCGCAAGCTGCGTTATTTGCGCGCTGCCTGGGAGCACACAGCCGCCAACGAGCCGGGATTGCATGAACTCATGAAGCGCGACCTTTACCTGCCTGCGATCAAACACCTCGCCGCCTTCTGCGCGGCTATCAGGGAGGAGGAGTGACCAACCAGCAAATCGACAGGCAGCCCAAATCGATACCGCGGCCGGGGTAGCGGTACGCCCCCATCCACGGAGTCTGAGGAGGGGAGTAGGCAGTGTGGTCCAGCCGCAGGCTGCGGGGGATCTGCCACGCTTGGTCCTGCTCGACCTCCGGACCAAGCCAGCCGAAGACGGCGCCAAACCGGAGCGGCGGAACGAGCTGATGAGGCGGATTCAGCAGAAACTGGCCCCGGCATCCGAACACGAGAGGCCTGAACCGGCTGACCGCACCACGAGCGAGTCGGCAGCCTCCTCCTCAGTTACCCCGCTCGCGCAATGTCACCGCCCATGGTTGACAAAAAGAGCTAATCCCCACAATCGGACTCTGGGAAACGGACCCTTGGTTCAAGTGACAGTTGACGCGGTCCGTCAAAATCCATAAAATTATTATGGGTTTAGATCGTGCGCGTCAATAGATCAGATTCGAGCCTTCGTGAGTTCATGGCGACGCACCCTGTCTTCACGGTCCCGCAGTTGGCCCGGTGGTATGCATCGCACCGGGCTGTCGGTGAGCGGACCGTTGAAGCGTTGCTTGCTTACCACACCAAGAGCGGGCACTTGCTCCGCGTCCGCAAGGGATTGTACGCGGTGGTGCCGCCGGGGCTCACGCCTGGAATTGTCAACGTCGATCCTTTCCTCATCGCCGGCCACTTGACAAGCGATGCCGTGCTCGCTTTCCACACAGCTCTGGAAGTCCACGGCAAGGCGCACTCGCTCACGCATCAGTTCCTGTACTTGACCAACTTGGCCGCACGTCCGTTCGTGTTTCGCGGCCAGCGGTTCCTAGCCGTGCGGCAGCCGGCCGCGCTGCGCCGCAAGCAGGCCGAAGACTTCGGTGTGGTTAGCGTAGATCGGATGGGGCTAAGTGTGCGAGTTACCAGCCTCGAACGGACGATGGTGGACTTACTGGACCGGCCGCGATTCGGAGGCGGCTGGGAGGAGATTTGGCGCAGTCTGGAGGGCATTGAGTTTTTTGATCTTGAAACACTCGTGGAGTACGCGCTGCTGCTGGACAACGCGACCACGATCGCCAAGGTGGGCTTCTTCCTGGAGCAGCATAGAGAGCCCCTCATGGTCGAGGAACGGCACTTGGCCCTCCTGCGCCGACGCATTCCGCGGGTCCCGCATTACCTCTCCCGCACGGATCGGCGTTCGGGCAAGCTAGTGTCCGACTGGAACCTTGTGGTTCCCGCGGCAATTCTCGAACGGCGCTGGCAGGAGGTGGTTTGATCCGTGAGAATCTCTCGTGAGCGCTTGCAGGCCGAGGCCGAAACCACGGGATTTCGCATGGAAATCCTGGAGAAGGTCATCCACCTTCTGCATCTGCTCGATACTCTGAGGGCTCATCCGTTCTTGCGGGGAAGGTGGGCTCTTAAGGGTGGCACGGCGTTGAATCTCTTCCTGTTTGACGTGCCGCGTCTTTCGGTGGATATTGACCTGAATTACGTGGGAAGCCTGGGTCGCGAGCAGATGGCGGCCGAACGGCCCAAGATCGAGCAGGCGCTCCGGGCGGTCTTCGCGCGCGAAGGCTTCTCCGTCATAAGGGCGCCTGCGGAACACGCAGGCGGCCGCTGGGCTCTCCGATACCAGAGCGCGCTCGGCCAAGGCGGCAACCTCGAAGTCGACTTGAACTACCTGTTCCGGATGCCCTTGTGGGAGCCGAGCGTGACGGATTCCCGGCCCGTCGCGTCATTTCAGGCTTCGAGCATCCCGCTCCTGGACATTCACGAACTCGCGGCCGGCAAGCTCGCCGCTCTCTTGGCCCGGAATGCCAGTCGGGATCTATACGATGCGCATCAAATGCTCACGCGGTTCCCGCTGGAGCGAGAGCGGCTCCGAATAGCCTTCGTGGTCTATGGGGCGATCAACCGCAGAGACTGGCGTACCGTATCCGCCGACGACGTGAAGGCGACTCCGGCCGAAGTGCGCGCTCAACGGATGCCGACGCTGCGCCGGGGAGCGCTCGCCGGCACAGAGCATCTCGAAGCGTGGGTGGAGCGTTTGGTCGCTGAATGCCGTGAGGGCCTCTCGGCCGTACTGCCGCTGCGGGATGCCGAGCGCGCGTTCCTGGACCGACTCCTGGATCAAGGCGAGGTGGATCCGTTGCTGCTCACGCGCGACGAGGCGTTGGCGGAACGCATTCGCCGACATCCGGCCTTGGAATGGAAGGCGCTGAACGTTCGTCAGTTCAAGACCCGGAGGCGATGAATCCGGTGCCGTGGGGTCATCCATATATAGGCGCGTGATTTTTCTTCTCCTGTTTCGCGAACCGAGTTTTCACAGCCGTCGGCGTAGAATCGCGCGTGCGCACGCGCGCGAGCGATGTGGTGAATCTGCCTCAGCCTTCAGGTCCAGTCCAGGTCCAGATTGCCTCCGATGTGGCCGTTTAGGTCCAATTTAGGTCCAAATCGCAACGCGCTAAGTCTTTTGTTTTCAATGAGCGATGCTCGTAAGTTGTTGATATTTTTTGCTTGGGGTGCAAGAGGTCCGGGGTTCAAATCCCGGCGGCCCGACCAAACCCTTCAAAGACTTACCGCCGTCGCCCCCCTCCGAAGCCCTCGTTTCAGGTCCAATTCAGGTCCAAGGTGGACCTAAACTGCTTGCGGGGTCGTGTGGGGTCATGGCCTTTTGATGACCCCAGTCGCAAGCTGCTCGATTTAAAGCGCTTGGGGGTCATGGGACCGATGGGGTCGTGTTTTCGCATTTTGTCTCCTGTTCCCGGATCAGGAGAAGAAAAAATCGCTCTCTTATATGGATGTCCCCATGACCCCCATGGCCCCGTCGGGTTGGTCGCGTCGCCGACACGCCCTGGGCCAGTATCGCCCAGCAAAGCCAACTTCTACGCGCCAGCCGGGCGACGTTTCAAACAGCGCAACGAGGAGATGAGATCTTCAACTCCGGGGCACCCGGCGCCATTGGCCAGCGATAGAATAATCGCTTCGCATTCGGCCGCGCGGTAGGGTATCTCTCCCGCGCTACGGTAGAGGAAGGAGGCGTTAACATGGCATCCCCGCCAAGCGCAGTAGCTAACACTATCGAAGTGCTCCGGAAGCGCATCGAGCAGATTCGCGAGCGGAAAGAGATCATCGGGGAAGAGAACACCAAGGCGACGCTGATTGACCCGCTGCTGGCCGCGCTGGGCTGGGATCTTCATGAGATCGATGAGGTGCGCCGGGAGTACCGCCGCAAGCCGCAGGACAACCCCGTCGACTACGCTCTCTTCCTGAACCGCACGGAGTGTCTCTTCATCGAAGCGAAATCGCTGGAGAAGGATCTCGCCGACCACCGCTGGGTGACGCAGAACCTGTCTTACGCAACTGCGGCTGGCGTTCAGTGGTGCGTCCTGACCAACGGCGATGAGTACCGCATCTACAATGCTCACGCCCCGGTCGCCGTAGAGGAGAAGTTGTTTCGGAGCGTGCGGATTTCCGAAACAGACCGAGAACACCTGAGCTGCACACTCCTCCTGCTGTCAAAGGAACAGATGCGGGGCAGCTTGCTCGAGGAGATGTGGAAGCGCCATTTTGTGGACAAAAGGGTCCACCAAGCCATCGGGAGCTTGCTGGCGGAGGAGGATGGCAGCCTGGTGCGCGTCATTCAGAAGAAGGCCCGCGCACTGTCCGCGGCCGATATCCGCGCTTCGTTGAAGCGCGCCAGGATCCAGATCGATTTCCCCATACCGGCAATCACGCTTGGGACCGCAAAGGTCGAGCGCGGCGCAGCGCAGGCCCCGAAGCAGAAGATTTCGACCTCGCAGAGCGAGGCGGCAAAGAAAGCTTGGGGAACAATCAGAGCCGGCGCCGAGGCCACCTTGGAGAACCTGATCGCCGCCGGACTCGTCCGGCCTCCGCTTGAACTCGAACGCGATTACAAGGGCGTCCACCTCGTGGCGATCATCCAGCAGAACGGAAAAGTCGAGTTTGCCGGCGAGCAGTATGATTCACTCTCGACGGCCGCTGGCATGGCGCGCAAAACCGTGATCGGCAGCCCGCCTGACCGGCCATACCCGCAGACTAACGGCTGGACGTTCTGGCAGTATCGGGATAGGGAGACTGGTGAGTTGCGCCAGATGGACCACCTGCGCCAGCAATACCTTGCGGCGAGGAAGTAAGCTCGTTGCCGGCGCGGGCGGAGGATTCCTTTGAAGGCTCAGGAAGCGTTGGAAACTTAAGCTTCCGGTTTAGGATTCTCAAAGGCAGCGGCGCTCCTCGGCTGCTCGGAAGGCTGGGAGCGACGCTGCCCGTTGGTTCCCTGCGTTGCTGCGGCATCAAGCGCTCGGCAACGCGGCCGGCTGCCATGTCTCTCGCAAGATGCCCCTGCGCGAGGGGCGGGACTGCAATCAGCATGTTCTAGACAGGGCTTGGCCGGCTCTCGTTGCGCCAGTGCGGACCCGGCTGGCTGCGTATGAGAGATTTAGACTTGCAGTTTAGGATCCTCAAAACAAGTTCATTCCCGCGCGATCGAAAGGGTGGTGCTGGACGCTGCGAGCAGAATCTCGGCGGTGGTGCTGACCGGGCCGCGTCAGGGGAGCTCATGGGGGCGGCGCACAGCGGGGGATGGGGAAGGCTGAGCCGCCAACCCCCGGCACGACTTTCGGCGTGGCAAGCCCGGCGGCTTGGCTGGCCAAGTGGGGCTCCCGCTATCCGAAGCTGCGCTTGTGGGTGGAGGAGAACGTTGAAGAGACGTTGAGTTTTTGCCGGCTGCCGCGGCAGCACCACAAGCATCTGAAGTCGACCAATCTCCTGGAACGGCTCATGGAGGAGATCAAGCCGCGGAGGCCATGTGTGAGCTATTGGGATCGCCCGGCGTGGTCACGCCGGAGATTCCGGAGGGTCTGGAATCAAGCTGGGCAGACGCGGATACGCCCGAGGAGGCTGCGCAATTTCGGCAGATCGACGAAGATGCCGAGCGGCGGGTCCGCGTAGGCGGAAAAAAGCCGGGTAGGAATCCGTCAACGGTTCAGCTCAGATTTCAGGAGGTTTGGTGGACCTGGTGGGAGTCGAACCCACGACCTCTTCCATGCCATGGAAGCGCGCTCCCAACTGCGCCACAGGCCCACAATTTGTCAACGGCTCAACCCTGCGGCTGGCGGCTGGTCACGACCTTCCGCGATCGGACG
>JAIMAR010000208.1 GCA_023511855.1 Bryobacteraceae bacterium | reverse complement strand
AGACTTGCTGCTTGACGTCTTGAGAGCGACGGCCGCACGCGGTTTGCTGTCCTGGCGCATAGCACTATCGTAGAGCTATTCTCAGCTTGCGTCGTTTGGCTCAAAACGATGGTCCGGCAGTGCGTCGTAGCGGAGTCTGCTCGGCGCCCGGTTCGCTTGCGCCAAGCGATTGCCAATAGACCCGAACCGCGGCTGTCGAATACTTAACAATACTTAATGCCGTGAATAGGGCTCGGATATCCTATTTTTTTCTTGCCGTGCACAGGCCGGCAGAGTATAATAAACCAGATTTTCGGTCGCGCCCATGCCTCAAATGCGGGGTAGAAAAACGGGGCGGCCCGGGAGTTGAAAGCTTGCCGAAAGAGCAGGCGCGGTCGGTTTGTTGAGCCGGATGGGAGGTAGAAGGCGCTGTTGGAAGGGTTGCCCAACCGGCCATTGGGTGGAAGGGACAGGCAGGCTTGGCAGATCGATCAGGGGTCGCGGGCCGTTCTCGCCAGAGAGGCCGGAACGAGTGTCTTTCCCCGCAGATCTCCGTGCACTCCAGCCAGGCCAGTACATCTGGGGGTCGCCCCAGTCGGGTGTTCCCATGAAGCGGAACATTCAAGTCCAAGCCGAGGCCGCCAGCGGCCACTGCGTGGTCCAGTCCGTAACAGAGAATAGCCGGCGGCGGTCCTCGATTTCCTCTGCGGCTATTCACTAAGAAAGGGAGAATCAATGCGTTACTTTTCAGGGGCAGCGTTCCTGATTCTTATTTTCTTGCTGGTGACGCCGGTTTTCGCGCAGTTGGATACCGGCATCATCTCCGGAAAGGTGACCAATCCATCCGGGGCGGTGGTGCCCGGAGCGCAGATCACGATCACCCAAACTAACACCAATATTCAAGTCACCTCTCAAAGCAACGAGAGCGGTTTGTTTCGAGTCCCCTCGCTGCGGCCCGGACCGTACAAGGTGACGGCCAGCGCTGCGGGTTTCAAGACCTTCACCCGCGACGGGCTTTCGCTTCGCATCGGCGAGAACCTCGCCGTGGACATCGTGCTGGAACTCGGCGGCCTGACGGAGGTCGTCGAAGTCACCAGCGCGCTGCCGCTTCTGGAGACGCAGACCTCCACGACGGGCCAGGTGATGAGCGGCGATTATTTTTACAGTCTGCCCAACTATCAACATTGGACGAAGGGTGTGATGGTGTTCACGCCGGGAGTCCAGCACTCGAACCAGCAGTGGCCCGGATCGCTGAGCGGCTGGTCGATTAACGGCGGCAACTCGAACCAGATCGGTTACTTCGAAGACGGGCAGTTCGCCACCAGAGGCGACGGCGGCACGACCCTGAACTCCATCTCGGTGGCGGTCGAGGAGGTCAAAGTATTGACCTCGGTGCTGCCGGCCGAATACGGGCACGCGACCAGCGGCGCCATCAGCGTAGTGAAGAAAGCCGGCACCAACGACCTGCACGGCAATGGCGGATACCTGTTTAAAGACGATCCGATGGCTCACCGCCGCTTCTTCCAAAAGGAGACCGCCAAGCAGCAAGGGGTGAATACTTTCTTCCAGCAGCCGGATTTTGTGGTCAGCGGGCCGGTTTACCTGCCCAAAATCTACAACGGGAAGAACCGGACCTTTTTCCAGGTTGGCGGTTCTTACCACATCGACACCAACGCCAATGCTTCCACTTATTCCGTTCCCACCGAAGATATGCTCAACGGAAACTTCAACTTTCCTGGAGTGACCGCGAACCAGATTTATGATCCTGCCTCCACCTCCGGCAGCTATGCGGCGCAAAACCTGTCCCGCCAGCCGTTCCCGGGAAACATCATCCCCAAAGACCGCTTCAGCGAGATGTGGAAGAACATCGCGTCCAAGAATCCCTTCGCCAAACCTAACTCCCCGGGAAGCTACACAGGGACAAGCGTTTCTGGCAATTTGATAAAGGATGGGACGGGCAAGTACCGCAACAAAGCCACCCAGTTTCGTATCGACCATCAGTTGACGGACGCGTTAAAGATGTGGGGCAGCTTCGTGTTGAACCGCAACTACCAGCCGTCCATCAATAATGTGATCGTGTACGCGCCTTTCGACGGAAACCAGCGCTATACGGTGACGTACCAGCATGTCGGAACACTGGCCTTTACCTATATGGCGTCGCCGACTTTGATCAGCGAGACGCGCTTTGGGGAATACCGCTACAGCAACAACCCGTTCATGGCGAACCCCGACTACCAATTCGCCATCGCCAGGACCGTGCCCAATCTTCCTTCCGACGTGTACTTGAACCCTGTGGGCATCGGCTTCGGGACCCAGGGCAAGTACGGCAACGGGAACCTGGGCACGGGCACGATGAGCGTGCTGGTCAACAACAACCGGACCTTCAAGCAGGACTTCACCAAGGTGTGGGGCACCCACGCGATCAAGACGGGTTACGAGTACATGTGGATGAACGGCATCGCACATGACATCGGCAATCCGCGGCTGACGTTAGGCTTTGGAGGCACCGCGGGCTTGCAGCCCAATGGGCAATCCATTCCCAACACCGGCGGCATCACGCTCGCGGAGGTGATGCTGGGCTACGTGTACAGCTACAGTTACGTGCAGCAGGGCGCCGCGACGCTCCCAGTGAACTCGATTCACAGCTTCTACGTTCAAGACGACTGGCGCATTTTGCCGAACCTGACCTTGAATCTTGGCGTGCGTTACAGCACGGAAAGCCCGATTCACAGCAAGTGGCCGGGGCAATTCAGCGTCGGCAGCCTGGAAAAGAAAGACACCTACTTCACCCAGTCCATTCCCAATGTGGTCACCTGCCCGCCCACGGGTTGCGTAGGCGGCTGGATCCAGCCCAAGGGAGGACTATATAACCGTGACTGGAACAACTTCGACCCCCGGATCGGCTTCGCCTGGACGGTGACGCCGAACACGGTGATCCGCGGCGGCTGGGCGAAGATGACCCAGGACAACCTGATCTGGTACACCAACCAGGCGGAGATCGGAGGAAGCGGTTTCTTTAACACCGGCACCATCACGCCCGGAAACAACGTTTACACGCCCCTATTCCACATCAACGCCGGTGTGCCCAAGCCCGTCTACCCAGCGGCGCTGCCAGACGGAACGATCCCCTCGGCAGGGACGACTCCGCAGAACCGCGCCAACGGCACGCTGCAAGTGATCCCGGCCAATTATCACAATCCGTACACCATGAACTGGAACTTCAGCATCCAGCGCTCGCTCGGAAAGAACTACCTGGTGGAGGTCGTGTACACGGGCAGCCGGAACGTGGGCTTCCGGGGCAGCTATGACTGGCAGAGCCGGCCTTACGGGACCGGCCTGGACGCCAACGGGAACGTGATTGATTTGACCAAGCCGGAAAACTGGGCCTACCGTTCCACCTGGGTCCAAACCTCCGCGCTGACTCAGGCCTACAAGCCTTACCCAAGCTGGAATAACGTCAGCTATATCTCTAATAACATCAACCGGGTTTATCATTCCGGCACCGTGAAGATGGAGAAGCGGTACTCGTATGGGTTGAGCTATCTTGCTTTCTTCACCTGGCAAAAGGGCCTGGAGAACGCCCCGGGCAACTTGTATAAGCCCGATTATGTGGGCCGCGCCGTGACCAGCAATACACAAAAGTATCGGTTCAGCAGCTCCATGAGCTATGAGCTGCCGGTCGGAAAAGGGAAGCGCTTTATGAATCGGGGCGGTCTCCTCGATTATTTGTTCGGGGGGTATAGCTTCACATGGACCTACGCGATCTGGGTGCCAACGCAGTTGTCCCTAGGTTACACGGGGGCATCTTATTTGAATCCGGTCACAGGCAAGTGGGGGAGCCGCCAGGACTATCCCAGCTACCAGCCGACTGTGGGGAGCGGGCTGTTCCTGGTCAAGATGCCCGAGCTTCGAGACAACTGGCAAGACCTGGGCGGAGACCGCTTCGTGCAGGCCAACCATAATCCTCTGGTGACCAATTGCGGCACGGCGATTCCGAACTGGGGCAACGAGTGCGTGGTGGTGGCGCCTTCCTTTACGAACGGCAACCTGCCTGCGCGCTTCTGGACCGCCCAGCGCATTATCGCGGCGACCATGGCTGCTTACAAGGAGTTCCCCATCAAGGAGCGCTACCGGGCTCAGATCCGGTTCGACTTCTACAACCCGTTCAAGTGGTACAACTGGAACCATCCGGTGACCACGATGAACCAGACCAATCCGAGGCTGTTCGCCACGGTCACGGATATGACGGATTTCAACGATTCCGTGGTCGGCGGACCGCCGTCGATGAATCTGTCGTTCCGGCTCGTCTTCTAACGGGCGCGGGCTTCCCGGTCTCAAGGCCAAGGCGGAACCGGGCCGCGGGCCGGGAAGCTCAAGCCTCTCGTAGGCGAGAGGAAACAGAGTTTGGTTGCGACTCAGGGGAAGCCGGGCTCGAAAGGGCCCGCTTCCCCACTTTTCTTTTCGGCGCCGGCGCGCGCTCAGCCCTGACTGCCGCGCGCGAGCTTGCTCTTGCTCTCCGCTGGGCCCTCCGTGTCCCGGCGGTGACTTCCCGGCCGGCTCTGGTCAGGACGCCGCGCGGGCCAGGCTGTTTTCCAGTTCTTGCGCGTCCACGACGGCGATGGCCGCCATGTTGACGATCTCGTTCACTTCAGAGCCGCGCTGGAGGACGTGAACCGGTTTGGAAAGGCCCATCAAGATGGGACCGATCGCTTCACAGCCGCCGATGCGCATCAGCAGCTTGTAGGCGATGTTGCCCGCCTCGAGATTGGGGAAGATCAAGACATTGGCGCCGCCTTTGAGGAAGCTGAACGAGTAAGTCTGCTCGATGATCTCGGGCACGACGGCGGTATCGGCCTGCATTTCGCCGTCGATCATCAGGCCCGGCATGCGCTTCCGAACCAGCTCGGTGGCCTGACGCACCTTTTCCGCCAGCGGATGCCGCGTGCTGCCGAAGTTGGAGAACGAGAGCATGGCGACGCGGGGCTCGACGTCGAACCGCCGCGCCATTTCGGCGGTGGTCATGGCGATTTCGGCCAGATCCTCGGCGGTGGGTTCGATGTTCACGGTGGTGTCGGCCAGAAAATACAGATCGCCGCGCTGGGAAATGAGCAGATACAGTCCACTGACGCGCCGCAGGCCCGGACGCACGGCCAGGACCTGAAGCGCCGGGCGGAGCGTGTCGGGATAGTGCTCGGTCAACCCGCTGATGAGCGCGTCGGCGTCGCCCATGCGGACCATGAGCGACCCGAACAGATTGCGGTTGAAGATCAGCTCCTCGGCCTCGCGGCGGGTGACGCCTTTGCGGTGGCGCAGCCGGAACAGCTCCTCAATGTAGGCCTCCCGCTTCGGCCAGTTCGCCGGGTCGACGATGGCCACGTCCTTGAGATGCAAGCGCAGATCTGCGATCTTGGCCCGGATGCGCTGCTCTTCGCCGAGCAGAATAGGCCGGGCGATTTTCTCCTCCTGAAGGATCTGGCAAGCGCGCAGGATGCGGCTGGCCTCACCCTCGGGAAAGACGACCCGCTTGGGGTTGCGCTGGGCCTTGTTGATCATGATCCGCATGACTTCGTAGGCCTTGCCCAGGCGGCGCTGCAACTGTTCGCGGTACTCATCCAGATCGACGGGCTGCTGGGCGACGCCCGACTGCATGGCGGCCTCAGCGACCGCCGAGGCCACCCACACCAGCACTCGCGGATCGAAGGGCTTCGGAATGATGTAATCCTTGCCAAAGCTCATCTGTTCGACGCCGTAAGCCCGGCGCACCGAATCCGGCACGTCCTCTTTGGCCAGCGCCGCCAGGGCGCGGGTCGCGGCCAGCTTCATCGCCTCGTTGATGGTGGTGGCCCGCACATCGAGCGCGCCCCGGAAGATGAAGGGGAAGCCGAGGACGTTGTTGACCTGGTTGGGATAATCCGAGCGTCCGGTGGCCAGGATGGCGTCGGGACGGGCGGCGGCCGCCACGTCGTAGGGGATCTCGGGATCCGGGTTGGCCAGCGCGAAGATGATCGGGTTGGGCGCCATCTTCTGAATCATCTCGGCGGTGACAATGTTGCCGGCCGAAAGTCCGATGAACACGTCGGCGCCTTCGAGGGCCTCGGCCAGAGTGCGCACGCCGGAGGTTGTGGCGAAGCGCTCCATGTAGGGGTTCATCCCCTCGACGCGCCCGCGGTAGACCACGCCGTAAATGTCGCTCATGATGATGTTGCGCTGGCGGGCGCCGAGCTGAACGTAGTGGGCGGCGCAGGAAAGAGCCGCCGCGCCGGCGCCGCTAAAGACGATGCGGACCTGGTCGATGCGCTTTCCGGCCAGCTCTAAAGCGTTCAGCAGCGCCGCGCCGGAGATGATGGCCGTGCCGTGCTGATCGTCATGGAAGACCGGGATCTTCATGGTGCGGCGCAGCTCGGCCTCGATGGCGAAGCACTCGGGCGCTTTGATGTCCTCCAGGTTGATCCCGCCGAAGGTGGGCTCCAGAAGCTGGCAGGTGCGAATGACCTCGCGGGGATCTTCGGTAGCCAGCTCGATGTCGAACACGTCGATATCGGCGAAGCGTTTAAACAGGACCGCCTTGCCTTCCATCACGGGCTTGCTGGCGGCAGCGCCGATATTGCCCAAGCCCAGCACGGCGGTGCCGTTGGTGACCACGGCGACCAGGTTCCCGCGCCCGGTGTATTTGTAGATGGCGGAGGGGTCGTTCTTGATCTCCAGGCAGGGGACCGCGACGCCCGGCGTGTAGGCCAGGCTCAGCTCCATCTGGGTGCGGCAGGGCTTGGTGGGTACGACGGAGAGTTTACCCGGCGTAGGTTTGGCGTGATAATCGAGAGCGTCTTCTTTGCGGATAGCCATGAAAGGATTCCCGTTCCAATCTTAGTACTCTCTCCGGAGCGGCGGCGGGCGGGCGGGACGGCCGCCGGGCGGGTAACAGGTGGCGGGTTCGGAATCGTCTGAGTTAATATGAGGCTGCACTATGTCTGAGCCGGTCAACTGGAACATCGAGGACTTGGGGGAC
>JAIMAR010000207.1 GCA_023511855.1 Bryobacteraceae bacterium | reverse complement strand
CTGCGCTATCACCTGCAAACCGTGGAGGGGGTAGCGGAGGTGGCGCCGGTGGGCGGCTTCGTCCGGCAGTATCAGGTCAACGTAGATCCCAACCGGCTGCGGGCCTACAACATCCCGATCAGCGCCGTCGTCCAGGCCGTGCGAAGCGGAAACAACGATACTGGCGGCCGCCTGGTGGAGTTCGGCGGCGCTGAGTACATGGTGCGTGGACTGGGCTATGCGCGCTCCACCGAGGATCTGGCGCGAATCGTACTGGCCACCAGCGCCAACGGGGTTCCCATCCGGGTGGGGGACGTGGGCCGGGTGACGCTGGGACCGGATATTCGCCGCGGGGTAGCCGACTGGAACGGGCAAGGCGAGGTGGTCTCCGGCATCGTGGTGATGCGGCAGGGGCAGAACGCGCTTCAGGTGATCGAGCGGGTGAAGCAGAAGCTGAAGGAGATCGAACCGGGACTTCCGGAAGGAGTGCGCGTGGTGACGGCTTACGACCGCTCGGAGCTGATCCTGCGCTCGATCGACAACCTGAAGTCCACGCTCATCGAAGAGCTAGTGGTGGTGTCGCTGGTGATTCTGGTGTTTCTGTGGCATTTGCCGAGCGCGCTGATCCCGGTGCTGACCATCCCTATCGCGATCGTGATCTCGTTCATCCCGATGAAGGCCATGGGGCTGACCTCCAACATCATGTCGCTCGGCGGCATCGCCATTGCGATCGGGGCGATGGTGGACGCGGCCATCGTGGTGGTGGAGCAGACGCACAAGCGCCTGGAGGAGTGGGAGCGCGGGGGACGGCAAGGAGACTACCGCGAGGTGGTGATCGGGGCGGTGAAGGAGGTGGGCGGACCCAGTTTCTTCGCGCTGCTGGTGATCGCAGTGTCCTTTCTGCCGGTGCTGACGCTGGAGGCGCAAGAGGGGCGTCTGTTTAAGCCCTTGGCTTACACGAAGAACCTGGCGATGATCGTCGCCGCGGTGCTGGCGATCACCCTGGACCCGGCCATGCGGCTGCTGTTCACGCACGCCCGGAACTTCGAATTCCGCCCCCGCTGGGTGGCGCGGGCGGCCAACGCGGTGCTGGTCGGCAAGATCCACTCCGAGGAGCGGCACCCCATCAGCAGGGTGCTCATCCGTCTCTACGAACCGGCGTGCGCCTGGAGCCTGCGCTGGAAGTGGGTTGTCATCGGCGGCGCGGTGGCGGCGGTCCTAGCGACGGTCCCGGTCTATCAGAAGCTAGGTTCGGAATTCATGCCGCCGCTGGATGAAGGCAGTATCCTGTACATGCCATCAACCCTGCCGGGCATCTCCATCGGAGAGGCGCAGCGGGTGCTTCAGGCAACCGATCAAGTGCTGGCCAGTTTCCCGGAGGTGGCGAGCGTGTTGGGCAAGGCGGGGCGGGCGGAGACGGCGACCGATCCGGCGCCGCTTTCCATGCTGGAGACCGTCGTCGTTCTGAAGCCGAAAGATCAGTGGCGCAAGGTTGACACTTGGTATGCCTCCTGGGCGCCGGAGTGGGCCAAGCGGATCTTCCGGCACATCACGGCGGACCACATCTCGACCGAGGAGTTGATCCGGCAGATGAACGAGGCGCTGCGGGTGCCGGGAGCCTCCAATGCCTGGACCATGCCCATCAAAGGCCGCATCGACATGCTGACGACCGGGATCCGGACGCCGGTGGGGATCAAGATCCAGGGCGCGGACATAGGGCAGATCGAGGCAATTGCCTTGGAAGTGGAGCGCCTGTTGCCCCGGGTGGCGGGGACTCGCAGCGTGTTTGCCGAGCGCACCACGGGGGGCTTCTACCTCGACTTCAAGTGGAACCGGGAGGAGCTGGCCCGCTATGGGCTGAGCATCGACGAAGCCCAGATGTCGGTGATGAACGCCATCGGGGGCGAGAACGTGTCCTCGACGGTTGAGGGACGGGAGCGTTATCCGATTAACGTTCGTTATATGAGGGACTTCCGGAGCGAAATGAAGACTCTGGGGGAGGTGCTGGTGCCGGCCATGGGGGGGCGGGCGCAGGTTCCGATCCGGCAGCTAGCGGAGGTGCGGCGGGTATCGGGTCCAGGTATGTACCGCAACGAAGACGGGTTGCTTACGGGCTATGTGTACGTCGATGTGGCAGGCCGGGACGTTGGCAGTTATGTAAAGGAAGCTCAAGAGATTACCAGGGAAAACTTGAAGCTGCCTCCGGGCTACTCGCTCACCTGGAGCGGGCAGTTTGAGGCGATGGAGAGGGTGCGGCAGAGGCTGTGGGTCGTGGTTCCGCTGACGCTGTTTCTGGTGCTGTTGCTGCTGTATTTGAACACTCGATCGGTGGTCAAAACGATGATCGTGCTGCTGGCGGTGCCGTTCTCGGCCGTCGGCGCCATCTGGCTGCTTTATCTGCTCGGCTACAACATGAGCATCGGCGTCTGGGTCGGGCTGATCGCGCTGATGGGCGTAGACGCGGAAACGGCCGTTTTCATGCTGCTGTATCTGGACCTCGCTTACGAGGACGCCCGCAAGCAAGGGAGACTCGGCAACCTCGCCGAGCTCCAGGAGGCGATCCGGCACGGCGCGGTCAAGCGCATTCGCCCGAAGTTCATGACCGTGGCCACGATGTTCGTCGGCCTACTGCCGATCCTATGGTCGACGGGAACAGGGGCGGACGTCATGAAGCGGATTGCCGCGCCCATGGTTGGAGGGGTGTTCACTTCGTTCATTCTGGAGCTGCTGGTATATCCAGCGATTTATGAGGTTTGGCGATGGAACTTTCACGTAAAAAAGAACTTGTATTCTGCTTGAGCGCCGCACTGCTGGCGGCGTTCGCTCTTCAGGGGGCTGAGATTCCGGCCGAGCATGAGCACTGGCGGAAAGGCTGCCCGGGAGTGGTCCAAATCGACGAGCGGGGGATCCGGTTCCTCCCGAAGGTCTCGGGACCCAAGGCGCACCAGTGGAGCTGGGCGTGGCAGGATGTGCAGCGGTTGGAGCTATCCGAACGCCGAATCGTGGTGGTGACCTATGAGGATGTTCGCTGGCGGTTGGGCGCGGACCGTGCGGTCCGGTTCCGCGCTGACAAGGGGCAGAGTTTTGTGGCTGCCTACTACCTGCTACGAGACCGGGACGAGGTGCGCCTGGCGGCCCTGGTGGCGGACAAGGTGGAGCAAACGCTGTGGGAAGTTCCGGTGAAGCGGCTGGGGCGGATCCAGGGTTCGCAGGGGTATTTGAAGGCGGGTCCGGCGAGACTGATCTACGAATCTATTTCGCAGGATTATTCAATCACTTGGAAGTATAAAGAGATCCAATACATCACCTTGTTGGCGGAGGACCGTCTGGCTGTGGCGACGGCCGCCGGGCAGTACGTTTTTCAATTGAAGGCCCCGCTGGGGGAACGCCGCTACGATGAGCTTTGGAGACGGGTTCAGGCGGCGCAGGGACTGAGTCTCGGCCTCAGGGGCCCGGGGCGGCAAGGCGTCTGGTGAGGATCAGCGCTTGCCGTTGGCGAGTTTCTTACGGAGCACGGCGTTGGCATTCTCGAGATCGCGGATCCGGGCGGCTTGCTTTTCAACTGTGGCTCGGAGTTCATCGGTTTGGCTTTCGCCGGCCTGCTCCGCCTCGGCGCTGGCGGCGGGCGGGGGTGGTCCCGTGAATCTAGCGACACCTTCGAGGGCTTTGCCGCTCGGAAGTTTGGCCTGAAGGCGTACAAAGACGTCCCCTGTTTGGCGGCTGTAGACGGCGGTTCCTTTTTGGAGCAGTTCCGGCGTCAAGGAAAGAGAGACCTTGTTGCCGCCATCGAGGATCTCCAGAATGCCGCTTTCCGCGCCACGCAGGGGTTCCGCCGAGCGGCCCCAGCCGATGGTGAGCTGGCCGTCCAGGTCGTAGAGTCCAACCTGGAGGGGCGCTGAGGGTTCGGGCAACCAGAGGTCACGAAAGGCATAGCCGGCGCTTGCCAGGGCCACCAACCAGGCCAAGATGAGCCAGAACCATCGGGGGCGGCTGGCGTGGGGAGCATTTTCCGCTTGGAACGGCGGCCGGTAGAAAAACTCCGGCTGCGGGCTAGGAGATTCCCGCTCTTCCGCAGCGGGCGCGGCGGCAGCGACAGTTTGCGGCCGTTCGGCTGCGGGAGATGGGGCGGGTTCATGCTCTGGTGGCGCCTGGGCCTGTGGGGCAGGTTCGGCAGGCGGGGCGGACGGGGTTTCGGGTGGGGACGATACCGCCGGGTGGCGCGGTTTTGGCGCGGGCAGAAGGTCAAACTCCCCGTTGGATTGCCAGGCGCCGGATTCATCCAAATGGTAGAACTGCGCCCGGACCGGACGCGCTCTTTCGGGTCGGAGGATGAGGACCAAGCCTCCGCCATTGGGGAACAGCCTGGCATGGAGGGCCAAATCTTCGGACGTGAGTGCGCTTGGGCTGCGGGAAGCCGACCGGTACCACCCGACCGTCTGAAGCCCTTTCAGCAGGCGGTCGCGCTGCGGCGCCCGCAGGAGCTCATCGAAGCGGGCCTGATCGTTTTCTGAAAGCGAAAATGCAGGGCCGAACAAGTGCTCGCAGGCCAGTTGGCGGGCGGCGAGGATTTGGATGCCGTCCTCTGTCCTTCGGCCATAAAGCAAGCCACCGATTTCGAGCCCGCCGTGGGGGAGCGCGTGGAATGCTTCGAGCGCCGAAAACCGGAGCTGTTCGAGCACTTCGGGCTGGTAGCGAACTGTAACAGTGCTTGCTTCCATTTGGAGACGTCCCGTCTCCGCTCAGGATACCCGCAGTCCGGTATGGCCGCAACCGATCCGGTGGTTGGCCGCTGCAAGCGGCTGTGGCGTGCCGGACGGGGCGCCGGCCGTTGCGGTGGCGCTGGCAACGGGGAGCCGGTTGTTAGAATGATGGGTGAATGGGGGACCCAGGGCCATCCGCGTACCGCCTGGCGGATCGATTTTCCCGAGTTGCGCTGACGGGGTTGTTGCTGGCCAGCTTTGCCGCGGTGGCATCACCCGGGTATTTTGGCTGGAAGGTTTTAGCCGCGGCGGGGGCAGCGACCGCAGGTTTGGCGTGGGCGGTGTGGCGGGTAGAGCAGCGCTGGGGGTGGGCCGCGGGGGCGGCCGTTGGCGCGTCATTGTTGGGGTTGCTCACGGCGGCGCTGGTTTCGGCCAGTCCTGTCTTCTTCCTAAACCTGGGAGCGTTTTTGGTGCTCCTGGCAGGGGCGCTGGCGGCGGGTGAGATCCGGCGCGCTTCGCGCGAGCTCCGGGTGGCAGGGGGGAGCGGGATGGGGCATTTCCACCTGAGGTTGGCCGGGCTGGTGGCGTGTGTGTCGGCGAGCGCGCTGCTGCTGACGGCGTTGCTGTTTTTCGCTCTGCCAAGGACGGCGCGGGCGGCATTTCAGCGGTTTTTCCAGCAGCAGCGCGCCGCGGCTGGGCTGTCGGTGGAAGTGCAGCTGGGGCAGATGGGGCGCCGTTTGGGCAGGGATGCCGCGGCGATGCACGTGCGGATCGTGGACGAGGAGCAGCCGCTGGAGTTGAAATGGCGCGGAGCGGTATTAAGCACGTTCGACGGAAGGAGCTGGCGGGCTCCGACCGGAGTTGTGGAGCGGCTGGCAGTGAACCAGGACCGGGTCATTGTGGCCGGCGATGAACAGCGGCGGCGGGCCGGACGGCGCATCACCTATGAGGTTCAATTAGAGCCGTTGGGAACGGAGGTCCTGTTTTTGGCAGGTTTTCCGGAGGTGCTGTGGATCGGCGAGCCGTCGGTGAGGCGGAACGAGGCGGAGTTCTACCAATTGAACGGGCCGCCGAGGGAACGGTTGCGCTACGGAGCGATCAGCTTTCTGGATCCGGTGGAGACGGGCCAGCGGCCAGGGCCGGAGTGGTTACAGTTGCCGCCGCTGGATCCGAGGATTGCGGAGCTCGCCCGGCGGGTGACGGCCTACGCCACCAGCGATGAGACGCGCGCCTTCGCTCTGGAGCGTCATCTGATGAGCCATTACGAGTACAGCGGGGAGGCGACGCCGAGCCCGTCCAAGGATCCGCTGGCGGAATTCCTTTTCGAACGCCGCCGCGGACACTGCGAGTACTTCGCTTCGGCCATGGCGGTCATGCTGCGGACGCTGGAGATTCCGGCGCGGGTGGTGACGGGGTTCCAGAGCGGCTCACGGAACCCTTTGAATGGCTGGTACGTGATGAGGAGTTCGGACGCCCATGCGTGGGTGGAGGCATGGCTGCCGGGACGGGGTTGGGTGAGTTACGACCCCACGCCTCCCACTGCGCGCGGGCGCGCGGTGCTCAAGGGCTTGTACGCGTACTTGGACGCGGCGGATATGTTCTGGCAGGAGTGGGTCATGGGATATGACTTTTCCCGCCAGGTGGCGCTGGCGGCGCGCGTGCAAAGCTCCGGCCGGGACTTGGGAACGCAGTGGCTGGAACGGAGCCGGAGGGTTGCGGGTGCGGCATGGTCGGAAAGCGTGGCATGGGTAAGGCGCGCGGGCTGGGGCCTGGCGGTGCTGGGGGTGGGGCTGGCGCTGCTGTGGTTGAGCGGGCCGCGGGCGCTGCGCTGGGTTCGGACTCAACAAAAGGTGCGGCTGGCGCGAAAGGGCCGGGGGAGTTGTTCCGATGCGACGGCGATCTATGAGCGGATGCTGAGTCTATTGGAGCGGCGGGGCTACAGCAAGCCGGAGTGGTTTACGCAGGACGAGTTCGTGAGGGTATTGCCGGCAGGGGCGACGGCGGAGCAGGTGGCGGCGTTCACCCGGGCATATCAGGCAGTGCGGTTCGGGGGCAGACAGAGTGAGCTTGCGGCGCTGCCGGAGTTGCTGGAAGAGTTGCGGAGAGCGGTGAGCCATCTGGGGCCAGTGAGGGAGCGGAAGAGCGGGTTGGTGCGGTAAGGGGTTTAGCACCAAAGCAGCTCATGAGGGGATGGGGGCGATTGGGTGGAATAGAGGGCGGTGGGTGAAGGGTGCGGAGGCCGGCAGGAATGCCGGCCGCAGGCTAGAAAGCCTGCCCCACAGAAACAGGGGCGAACACGCTGGTCCGCCCCTAGAT
>JAIMAR010000021.1 GCA_023511855.1 Bryobacteraceae bacterium | reverse complement strand
GGCTGCAAGTTCGCCCTGGCCGTGTACAAAGCCGCTGTGTTTCCGGCACAGCCCGATCCCACAATGATCACGTTCCGCATGGTTTCCTTCAGATCAACGGCTCATCCTACCACGAGCCGCACCAGATGATTGGCCGCCAGCGCCCCGAAGTACGCCAGGGCGGACATGTAGACAAACTGATACAAGGGCCAGCGCCAGCCCCCGGTCTCGCGGCGCACCGTCGCCACCGTGGACATGCACTGCATGGCGAAGGCGAAAAACACCAGCAGCGCCACCGCGCCGCCCAGGCTCAAGTCGCGTTGCAGAGCCGATTGCAGCCCTTCCGACTCCGGGTCTCCTTCGATGCCGTACAGAGTCCCCAGCGTACTCACAATCACCTCGCGCGCCGCCAGCGAGCTGATCAGCCCCACGCCGATCTTCCAGTTGAAGCCCAATGGCTCGATCAACGGCTCGATGGTCCTGCCCAAGGTTCCGGCGACGCTCTGCTCCAGCGGCGGGGCCTTGCCGTCCTGCAAAGGCAGATGCGCCAATCCCCAAAGAACGAGGGTCGCCAGCAGAATAATGGTCCCCGCCCGGTATAAGAACACCCGCGCTCGGTCCCAAAGAGTCAGGAGCACGGTCTTGAAGGTAGGGAGGCGGTACGGGGGCAGCTCCAGGACGAAGGGGGTGGGTTCGCTTTTTAGCACGGAGGATTTCAGCAGGCGCGCCGTCGTGAAGGCCGCCAGATAGCCCAACAGATATAGCCCCATCAGCGCCGCCGCTCGCGTGCCCAAAAACGGACCGATCAGCGGCCGTTCCGGCAGAAACGCCGCAATGACCAGCGTGTAGACCGGCAGCCTGGCTGAACAGGTCATGAAGGGCATGATCAGGATCGTCGCAATGCGATCGCGCCGGTTCTCGATCGTCCGTGTGGCCAAAATCGCCGGCACCGCGCAGGCATGGGCCGAAAGCAGCGGGATGAACGATTTGCCTTGGAGTCCCACCTTGGCCATCGTGCGGTCCGCAATCAGCGCCGCCCGCGACATGTAGCCCGAGTCTTCCAGGATCGTGATGAACAGAAACAGGATCAGGATCTGAGGCAGGAACGTCAGCACCGTTCCGACCCCACCCCAGACGCCCTCCAGCAGCAGTGAACGCAGCGCCGTGTCCGGCAACGCGGCGCCCAGCCAGTTTCCCGAAGACTCAATCACCCATTGCACCGCCCCGATCAGCGGCTGCGCCCAGGAGAAGATCGCCTGGAACACCAGCACCATCATGGCCGCCAGCGTCAGCGGGCCGCCCAACGGATGCAAAAACAAACCGTCCAAACGGCGCGTCCACAGCGGCGGCGCCGGTGCGCGGTAGGAGGCCCGTTCTCCCATGCGTCCGGCCCACTCACGGCAGCAGGGCAAGTCCTGCACCACGGGGAGTTCCAGCGGTCTGGGCACCGCCAGCGAGCCAGACAGAAACTCGTGAACCGCCTCGAGTCCTTCGCCCCGCGCCGCGCTCACCAGAGCCACCGGCGCGCCGATCTGCTGCGCCAGCGCTTCCGTGTTCACCACGCCGCCCCGCCGCCGCAGCTCGTCGGCCAGATTGAGCAGCACCATCGTCGGGATTCCCAGCGAGAGGACCGGCGCGGCCAGCGTCAACTGCCGCGCCAGATTGGTGGAGTCAATGACCAGGAGAATGGCGTCGGGCCGCCCGATCCCCGCCATCGCTCCGGTTAGCACATCGTGCGTCACCTGCTCGTCTTCGGAGATCGGCGACAGGCTGTAAACCCCGGGCAGGTCGATCAGGTCGACCTCCTGGTCCCCGTCGAAATGCGCGCGCCCGATCCGGTGTTCGACCGTGACGCCGGGGAAATTGGCGACCTTTTGGCGCAGACCAGTGAGGGCGTTAAAAAGAGTGGACTTGCCTGAGTTGGGCGGCCCTACGATCGCCACCGTGCGGCGCCGGCTCGATGAAGCAATCTTTCCGGTGCGGAGAGGATTGGACGGGCAGGCGTCGCAGCCGCTCATCGCGGGCCTCAGTCGCCGCCGGGCGTCTCACGGCGCACCGTCAGGCACGCGGCCGTCTCCCGGCGCAACGCCACCAGCGCGCCGTCCACGCCGAAGATCAGAGGATCTCCTCCCGGAGCCCGCCCGGAGGCCGTCACCCGGTTGCCAGGCAAGAAACCCAGTTCCATCAGTCTCCGTCCCGCCGGGCCGTGCAATTCCACCGTTTCAACGATGGCCTCTTCCCCAATGGCGAGTTCGCTCAAAAGATGATGGCGCGGGCGCCCATGCCGGCGGCGCGGTTTAGGATGGCTGATGAAATTCATTTGCAACACACTTCAGTATCCTAAATTCGCCACCCCGTGTCAAGGCTAGCTGCAAGCCATTTGCAACAATCCCGAAGCGCGCCGCATCTCCGCTGCTGTTGCCGCTCCGCGAAGTGAACTGATATAGTGAGTCCGAAATCCGGAATTCCTGCATTCGGACGACTTATGGACAAATACAATAACAACCCAATCCCTTCCGACGGGCTTCCCATCACGGTCACGGACGGGAAGTTCAACATCCCTGACAATCCGATCATTCCGTTCATCGAGGGCGACGGCACCGGCAGAGACATCTGGCGCGCAGCGCGAATGGTCTTTGACGCTGCCGTGGCCCGGGCTTACGGCGACCGCCGCCGCGTGGTCTGGTACGAGGTCTTTGCCGGCGAAAAGGCTTACAACCTGTTCGGCGAATGGCTGCCCACCGACACGCTGGAGGCCATCCGGCGTTTCCACATCGCGATTAAAGGCCCTCTGACCACGCCGGTGGGCGGGGGCATCCGCAGTCTGAACGTGGCATTGCGGCAGTTGCTTACACTGTACGTGTGCATGCGGCCGGTGCGCTATTATCCCGGCGTGCCGTCGCCCATGAAGCACCCGGAGAAACTGGACGTCATCATTTTCCGCGAGAATACCGAGGACGTTTACGCGGGCATCGAGTGGAAGCAGGGCAGCCCGGAGGCCCGCAAGGTCATCGACTTTCTCAACAGCCAGATGGGCACAAAGATCCGGGAAGATTCCGGCATCGGCGTCAAGCCCATCAGCGTGACCGGCTCCAAGCGGCTGATCCGGCGCGCCATCCGCTACGCTCTGGAGAACAACCGGCGCAACGTCACCTTGGTGCACAAAGGCAACATCATGAAGTTCACCGAAGGCGCCTTCCGCGACTGGGGCTATGAGCTGGTCAAGGAAGAGTTCGCGGACCGCTGCGTGGCGGAAGCCGAAGCTGCGGGCGCCGATGGCCGCCTGATCGTCAAGGATCGCATCGCCGATTCAATGTTCCAGCAGGTTCTGCTGCGCCCGGACGAGTACGACGTCATCGCGACGCCCAATCTCAACGGTGACTACCTCTCCGACGCCTGCGCCGCGCAGGTGGGAGGACTGGGCATGGCGCCGGGCGGCAATATCGGCGACGAGCACGGGGTGTTTGAAGCGACCCACGGCACCGCGCCGAAGTATGCGGATCAGGACGTGGTGAATCCGTCCAGTGTCATCCTGTCTGGGTCGATGATGTTTGAGTTCATGGGCTGGAAGGAGGTCTCGCGGCTGATCGAGCAGGGCATCACGGAGACCATTCGCCAGAAACGCGTGACCTACGATTTGCACCGGTTGATGGAGGGGGCCGTGAAACTCAAGACCAGCGAGTTCGCGGCGGCGATTGTGGAGAACATGCACGCTGCGGTTGCGGCGTAGTGAGAGCACAGGAGGGCGAACGATGAGGAAAAAAGTCACAGTGGTTGGAGCAGGGAACGTCGGCGCAAGCTGCGCCGTGCGGCTGGCCCAGTTGGAGCTGGCCGACGTGGTTGTGGTGGATGTGCTGGAGGGAGTGCCCACCGGCAAGGCGCTGGACATTTTGCAGATGTGCCCGGTGGTGGGCGTAGACGTGAATGTGACGGGCGGCAACGACTATGAGCCGACCGCCGGTTCCGACATCATCATCTTTACGGCGGGCTTCCCCCGCAAGCCGGGCATGAGCCGGGACGACCTGTTGTGGGCCAACTATGACGTGGTCAAAGCCACCGTTGAGCAGGCGGTGAAACACTCGCCCAACGCCGTTCTGATCGTGGTTACCAATCCGCTGGACGCCATGTGCCATGTGGCTTACGAAGTCAGCGGCTTCCCCAAAAACCGGGTCATGGGCATGGCTGGGGTGCTGGACACGGCGCGGTTCCGCACTTTCATCGCCCAGGAGCTGAAGGTTTCCGTCGAGGACGTAGTGGCCTTCGTGCTCGGCGGCCACGGCGACACCATGGTGCCTCTGGTGCGGTACACCAGCGTGGCGGGCATCCCCATCACGGATCTGCTCGACGAGGAGACGATCCAGCGCCTGGTCAAGCGCACCCGGGACGGCGGCGCTGAGATCGTCAAATATCTGAAGACCGGCAGCGCCTATTACGCTCCGGCGGCCGGAACGGTCCAGATGGTCGAGTCGATTCTGAAGGACAAAAAGCGGGTCCTGCCCTGCTCGGTGCTGCTCGAAGGGGAGTACGGCATTCAAGGTCTGTTCGTGGGCGTTCCCGTGAAGCTCGGCGCCGGTGGAGTCGAGAAGATCTTCGAGATCCGGCTGACCGAGGATGAGAAGGCGGCGCTGCTCAAGAGCGCGGGCGCGGTGCAAGAGTTGGTCAACGTCATGGCGCCCAAACTGGCCCAGATCCGGGCCGCAGCCGGCAGGAGCTGAATAGCCGGCGGAGCCGGCCGCCTCGTCTGTGGACCGGTGTGGTAACTGCGCTGCGCGCGGCCGGGCCGGCTGCGCTTGACCGCGCGCGAGGCGCCATTGTACGCTCACAGTTCGGCCTTGAGGAGTGGGGATGACGCTCGTTGAATCCTTTACGATTGCGGTGGTCTTGGCTGTAATCGGCTGGCTCTGCCTGGGTTCTTGGCCGAACGCTTTCAAGCTCTCCCGGTGGCGCTTTGAGTTGAGTTATCTGGACGCCGCCCTGGGGGTGTTCCTCGCCTCCGTGCTTCTGGCCTTCACCTTGGGGAGTTTCGGCTACGACAGTTTCACCTTCCTCGACGATGTGATGCACGCCGGGAAGCGGAATCTGGCTTACGGGATCGCCGCCGGCGCAGTCCTCAATCTGGGGCTGATGCTGCTCGTGGCGGGCATGTCGATCATCGGGATGACGCTGGCCTTCCTGATCGGCTTCGGCTTGAGCACGGGCGTGGCCGTTTTGCTGGCTTATCTGGCCAGCCCTCACGGCAATCTCGTGCTGCTCTCTTTTGGCGCGGCGACGCTGGTGGGCTCCGTCGCGTGCGGATTGATCACCCACCGTCTGCTCTCGCTGTGCGGCGAGTTCCAGAAGATGAAGATGGGGGAGCACCGGACCCTGCGCCCCACGGTCCACTGGAAGGGCGCCGTGTTGAGCTCGCTGGGTGGGGTTGTCATGGCGCTGGCCAGCCCGCTGCTGGAAATGGCGCGGGAGCCGGAGATCGGCGTAGGCCCGTACTCGTTGGCCTTTCTGGTGGCGGCCGGCATGTTGGGTTCCACCGTATTCTATGAGCTCTATTTCTTAAACCTCCCCGTTCGCGGAGCGCCCCTGGAACCTACCGCGTATTTGCGCGGCACATGGCGCCAACACCTGCTCGGGGTGTTGGGAGGGGTGGTGCTGTGCGCGGGTCTGGCCCTGGGGCTGATTCTGGAAGCCAGCCCCGCGGGGTTGAGTCAGGCTCATGCGCTGTTTTTCACCCTGGGTCAGGGTGCGCCGCTCCTGATTGGCGCCTGGGGGCTTATCGTGTGGAAGGAGTTCCAGCACGCCGACGGCAAGACGTACGCGTACTTGGCGGCGGCTGTCGCACTCTATGCGGCCGCCATTGTGCTGCTGGGCAGCGGTTTGACTCCTCCGCCCGGTTGATGGCCGGGCTGGTTGCGCACTCCGAACAACCTCCGCCGCACCGGAGATCTCAGAAGTCGAGCCTTGCAGACAGTTGTACGCTGCGAGGCGCAGCCGCGGCGTTGCCGCTACCAGCTCCCCAAACGGCCCGGAGCGCGCCCCCTGCGGCCGTGTAAGCTGTGGTGTTCAGACCGGTGACCGGCCGGGAATTGAATAAGTTGAACGCCTCGATCCCCAGCCGCAAACTTGCCCTCTCGGTGAACGCGATCGAGCGCGCCAGCCTCGCGTCGACATTGTAAGCGGGCTCCGCGCGGTAGAAGTTCACCGGCAGAAAAGGCACGCGCGCCCAGCCCCCGGATCCGTTCAGGGAGTTGGTGTACAGCATGGTTGTGCCCGAGAACTGCTGGCCGCGCACCGCTACCAGGGGCGTGGCCGGCAGGGCCGAAGCGAGGACGACCACGGCGGAGTGCTGCCACCCGCTCAACAAAGCGCGGATAAGGCCGCTGGCCCCTGCGGGCGCTTGCGGCTCCCAGTTCCAAACCAGCACGGCCCGGTGCCGCTGGTCGATGTTGGAGCTGCCTCGATCGGCCTTCGGATCCCCGCTGATGCTGCTGGCGGGCACGGAAGGCGCGATCCACGGCCCGCTGACGTCGTCAATGGCGTGCGACCAGGTGTAAGAGGCCTCCGCGCTGAAGCCGCGCCAGAGCGACTTCCGGGCTTGTAACACCAGACCGTGGTAGGAAGATCTCCCGCCATTGCTCAGCTCGTAGACCCGGTTGTAGTTGGTGCTGGTTCGCGTGGTGTAGATCGGAGCCGTAAACGAACCGACCACCGCGCCTTGCGGGCTGAGAATGTTGTACGTCCGGTTCACTGTCGTCTGGCTCAGATTCACATCCTTGGCGGTGATCAAGCGCCGCCCTGTGTTGGAAACGTACCGGGCGGAAACCCAAAGATCGGGCCGCACCCGCCGCTCGATGGACACCGTAGTCTGCTCCGCGTAGGGATGCCGGAGTTTCGCCAGCGCGTAGATCAGTTCCTTGGTCCCGGCCGGGAGGTTCTTCGAAGAAGCGATCACGCCCGGATAGACGGGCGCGGCCGAATGTGTGGGGTTCACGAGGATTCTGGTTTGGTAGACGCCATTGCCCAGCCACAGCGCATCCACCAGCGAGGCGGCGAACGGCGCAAAGTAGTGCCCAAAGCTGAAGCGCACCACCGTGTCGTTGTCCAGCGCGTATGCCACGCCGATCCGCGGCGCCACCGAAACACTGGAGGAGGGAATTTTGCCGCTCTGCCAGAAGAACGTGTCCGCCGCCGTAGGCTGCGGCAAACTGGGCTTGTCCCAGCGGACTCCCAGGTTCACCGTGAACCGGTGGAAATGCCAGGTGTCCTGCCCGTAGACGACGTAGTCCTTGACCAGCAGATCCCGAGCCGGGTTGCCGAAGGTTTGGGTGAACCAGGTGTAGCTCTTCGCGCCGCCGCCCAAGTCCCTGGCAAACTCCGTGAGAGAAGCGTAATAGTAGGCGCCGTCGGCCTCGGCCAGCTCGTGGACCCGGTTGCGGCTCTGGGACCACTGCGCGCCGAGCTGGAACGTATGGCCTCCCGTGGTGAAGCGCAAATGCTCACCCGCCTGAACGCGCCGGGTCTCCCGCAGGCTCGACCGCCAGCTCTGCGCCGCGCCGACGGACGTCTCGCCGATCCGGACCGCGAGCGCCGCTGCGCCCGGCGCCGGCGACTGCTGCGAGAGCCGGTCGCGGAACACGCCCACAGACAAGTCATTCGCGGCGAAGGGGCTCAAAACGGCTGTCCAGCCGGCTTTGTAGTAGCCCGTCCGGGTTTCCAAAGAAGCTTGGTTGAGCGCGCCGCCGTTGGGGGTCACCGTGCCGCTGCGATAGCCCTGCGGCCAGCGCCACCGGCCCTCCCTGACTGCCAGCCGGAACGCGTGGCTCGGGCTGAGAGTGAAGTCCAGCTTGGCGGCCCCAGCCAGAGAATCGGACGGGGCCGCTAGCAGCACGTTCATCTGAGGCTGGATGTAAGCGGCCGCGGCGGCGCACCGGGCCGGCTCCGCCTCACAATTCGAAAGCGCCACGCGGCTTCCGGAGGGATCCGCGATGAGCGGGTCCAGAATCCGGTTCAGCGTGCGCGAATCCGTGTCACGGCCTTCGAGGTTGGCGAAGAAGAACGCCCGGTTGCGGACCACAGGCCCGCTGACGTTCGCTCCTGCCTGGTGCTGCCGTCCGGCCAGCTTGTGGCCCAGGGCGAACCGCTCGGCGGCGTTCCACCCCGGCGTTCGGTAGTACTCGTAGACAGAGCCGTGGAATCCGTTGTTCCCACTTCGCGTCGCCGCGCTGATCACCCCCGCCGAAGATCCGCCGATCCAGGCGGGCTGGTCCGCCGCCAGCAGCTCGGCGTCTTGTGTTGCGTCTGCGCCGGCCCTCCGGTCCGCGCCTGCTGCCGGCTCAGAAAGACGGTTCTCGGCCGTGACGCCATCGGCCAGAATCGCAAAGCCGGAGCTCTGGCCGAAAATCGCCAGGCGGCTGCCGCTAGGATCCGATGCAATTCCAGGGGTCAACAGCAGCAGGGCGTCCAGGCTGCGGTTCCGTACCGGCAAGGCGTCCAGGTTCCACCGGGAAATCACGGCGGAGATGCCTATCTCTAGCGGCTCCACGATCCGGCCCGAGGGTTGCGTCTCCCGGCTGGCCTCGCCTAGCTCCGGTAAGCGAACCTCGAAGTTGACCACGCCCGCCGAGGGAACCGAAAACTCCTCCGATTGCCAGCTTGCGAACTCCTTGCGTGTCACCTTGAGACGGTAGCCGCGGCCCGGGATGACCCAGGGCGCGTCGAACACACCATCCAAAGTGGTCTCCATGACCCTCTGGAAGCGCAGGGATTCGTTGGAAAGGGTGACGACAGCGTCCGGCAGCCCGTCGCCGTAGGAATCCCGCACGATCCCACGGACCCATCCGCCGCCCATTGCAGTTTGTGCCGGCGCCTCACCCGAAAACAACACCAGGATTAAACACAACGTAAGCACAACTCGCATGGACCATCACCTCAAAGAACGATTGGTCTGATTTGGGGTACTGCGATATGCGTCCCGGTGGTCCTCCGCTCTGCTGCCCAGAGCTGGCGCGCCGCCTGCCTACACGGCCGACCCCTGGCCGCAACACAGCTTGGACGCACCGGAACCGGACCCGGTTTCGAGTCTCGGTCCCATCTCTATCTCATTCTATTAAAAGCTCTTGTGCAGGTCCAAGCGCATAGCCGTCCGCCGCCCCGGACCCGGAACATGCGCGCCGGCGTGGCGGATGGTCTGCGAGCCTGCGGGTTCCACAAGGGATGGAGCGGCAGGCGGAGCAGGACGATCCGCGCCGGTGAACGCGGCTTTCGAGTGAAACGCAGGGGCGTGTGCCGAGTCAACCGGCCAGGCGGCGCTGGGCCGCGGTATACTCGCCGGAGAGCGCTGACTTGTGACCGAGACACCGTGAACCAGAGACGAACCGATCCCGTCGACGCAGCGTCCCATGAGGCAGAAGCGCCCGCTCCTGCGCCGATGGAAGTGACGCTTGCGGAGATGCTGATCCGGGCCGTCAAAGATTCTCCTTTCATACTGATGTGGTTACCCTGGTGGGGACTCGGCGGAAAAGCCGCGCTCCGGCAGCGCCTTGCGCAGCGGGATCACCTGGGCGAGGCTGCGGCCTCCTCTGCCGCCTGGCATGCGCCCGCGGAAGGTCTCCGTCTTCTCGAGATCGTTTCCGCCCTGCGGGTCCAGCACTGGAGCAAGAACCTGCTGGTGGCCGTCCCCGCACTTGCAGGCCAGCGCTTACTGGAGGCCGGGGTTCCGTTGCGTCTGGCGGCCCTGTTCGCGGGATTCAGCCTCTGCGCCTCCGCCCTCTACCTGCTGAACGATTTGGCCGATCTCGACGCCGATCGCCGCCACCCGGTAAAGCGGATGCGCCCGGTGGCTGGCGGGCGGCTCAAGCCTGGAGTTGCGCTCGCGCTCGCAGGCCTTCTGGCTGCCGCCGGGTTGCTGCTCGTCTTTGCTGCCGTCCGGCCCGCGTTGTTGCCGCTGATCACGTATCTCGCAGCAGGCGCCGCCTACTCGCTGTACCTGAAGCCGTTGGTCCTCGTCGATGTGTTCGTGTTGACCGGCTTGTACCTGTTGCGGCTGGCGGCGGGCCACACGGTGAGCGAAATCGCCGTTTCCCCGTGGCTTTTCGCGCTGGCCTTCTTTCTGCTATTTAGCCTGGCGCTGTGCAAACGCGCCGCGGATCTGATGCGCGCGCCCGTCGGCCAAACCGTTGCGCACACGGGCCGAGGGTACCTGTCTGCGGATCTGGACATGGTGAAATCATTGGGTTGCTGCTGCGGCGTGTGCGCCGCGCTTGTGCTGGCGATTTACACGCAAAGCCCACATGTTCATTCCCTCTATGCCGAGCCTGCGTTTTTGCTGCCCGGTTCCCCATTGCTTTTGCTCTGGATCTGCCGGATGTGGCTTCTGGTGCAGCGCGGCCGGATGGAAGGCGACCCAGTCGACTTCGCGATGCGCGACCGTTTCACCTATGTCACGCTGGTGTGCGGGCTGCTGCTCCTGATTCTGGCCCGCAAGGGATGGATCCACATACCCATGATCGGCTGACGCCTCGCAGGCCTGGCTGGAGACAACATGGCGCCGAACCCCCTGGAAGCCGCCCATGATGCCTTTCGATACCGAATGGCTGCCGCCTCCACCGCTCTCCGCCTGTGCACGCTTGGCTTTGTACTCGCAGGCAGTCTGCTGCTCGCTCTGCTGGTTGTGCTCGACTTCGCCGCTCCGGGCGGCCGCGGCTTCCTGATCGTCACCCCCGCCAACATCGACTCGATTTGCTACTTCTCCACTGCCCACTCCCTCCTTTTCGACGGCGATTTCGATCTGTCGAACCAGCTCCGGGTCATGATCCCTCCCAATTCACCCCTTCCGCCGGGTTCGCTGAAGTGGGTGGCGGTGCAGCCCGCCTCCGGTCTGCCCGGTAGTCCGTACGCTATCGGATACTCTTTGCTCGCAATGCCGTTCCTGGCGGCCGGTACTGTGGCGGATGCCGCCACCGGTGCGCCCCCCAGCGGCTACGGCCGCTTTGCAACGAGCTTCTTCGCTGGCGCGAACGTAGTCTTTCTCACCCTGGGCCTCATCCTCTCGTTCCGCTGGCTGGCGCAGCTTGGCCTGCGCTGGATCCAGGATTCACGAAGCGCCATCGGCTGGGCGGCCGTGTCGGCCGGTTTGCTTGTCCCCGCGACCGCTCTCGGCTACTACGCCTTCACCGTCATGAGCCATACGGCGAGCTTCTTGGCCACAGCCCTGTTCTTGTGGGTTTGGTGGAATCGCCGGGATTCCGAGCGGATCCGGGACTGGGCGGCGATCGGCGCCGCTAGCGGGCTGATGGCGCTATGCAGATGGCAGGACGTGCTGTTCCTGGCCGTTCTTCTCTGGCATGAGCTCAACCGGGCTGCTTTGCGCCAGACACTGCGCCGACCTGAGTGGTGGGTGAGCCGGTTCGCGGGTGGCCTCGCTTTTCTGGCCATGTTTCTTCCTCAGATGTGGCAGTGGCGTGTCATTTATGGCTCCTGGCTGACCATCCCTCAGGGTCCGCAGTTTGTGGAGTGGCCGCCGGCTCGGGTGCTTCACGTCTTGTTTTCCTCACACAACGGGCTCTTCTTCACCACACCGGCCACTCTGGCAGGGGCCGCCGGCCTGCTGTGGGGCCTGCGTAAAGACGCCCGCCTGTTCGGAGGGCTTCTGGCCGCCTTCGCATGCCAAGTAATCCTTGTGGGGAGCCTGCCTCGCCACTGGAGCGGCATGGCCTTCGCGATGCGCCTGCTGATCAGTTCGACCCCGCTGCTGGCCGCAGGCTTCTTGTTCCTATTCCTCAACACACGCCGTTGGACCCGCCGGGCGGTTGTGGGTTGGATCTGCGCGGGAAGCCTGTTTACGCTCTTGAGCGCAGTTCAGTGGCGATACGAGTTTGTGCCCCGGTCCAGCCCGCTGACCTTCCAGGAAGCTTTTGCCGATAAGTTCAGGCTTCACCGCGCGTACCGCTGCTACAAGGACGTTCAACGGATTGAGAGGGCGGGAGGGGCCGAGAACCCCCAAGCCGCCGCCCGCGCGCTGGAAGAAGTAATGACCCGGTTCGGCGAAAACCGGGTGCTGCTGGACAGACTCCGCAATCTCTACGAACGTTCGGGCAACCTGTCCCAGCGCAACCGCGTGCAAGCCAAGCTGAATGCGCTTAGCGCCCGCGAGATGTTCTGAAGGGCGCCGGCCAGGTCCGGGCGGTGCCGGCCGTCAGGCTCGGGTCAATCCCGCCCGCAGGTTCGCCAACACGCGCTCCAGCTCTGCGGCGCCGGGCACGCTGCCCTGGGCGAGCTGCGCGCTCCCCCCTCCCCGGCCCCCAGCCGCAGCCAGCGCCTCCTTGAGGATCTGTCCCGCATGCAACCCTGAGTCCGCGGACGCGGCCAACAACACCGAGGGAGGGTTCTCCGAGACGGCAAGAAATACGGCCCGCGGCCCGCTGGCGAAACCCTGGGCCAGCGCGCGGACCTCCTCGTCCAGAGCGCCTTCGGCGATCCGGTGTACATAACTCCGCATGCCGCCGGCCTGCTCCTCCGCCGTCTGGTAGAGTTCCACGCCGCGCCTGCGGGCCAGCTCCACCCGGGCCTTCGTCAGGGCCTTCTCGGAGGCGATGAGCGCGCGCCGCTGCGATTCCACCAGCGCCGGCGCTTCGTCGAGCGAAGCCGACAACCCCAGCGCGATCCTGGAGAGCGCCTCGAAATCCGCCCGTGCGCGGCGCACGGCCCGCAGGCCGCACAAGAACTCCAGCCGGACGTTGGAGCGCACCCGCTCGCATTTCCGAATCAGAACCGGCCCGATCTCCGCCGTAGTCCTCACGTGAGTGCCGCCGCAGGCGGAGCGGTCCAGCCCCTCGATCGTCACGACCCGCAGTAGCCCCTCCCGCTCCGAGGCTTTCCTCAGGCCCTGCGCCTCGGCCGCAGGCTCAAAGTAGATCGTCACCGGCCGGTTCTCGAAGACCAACTCATTGGCGCGTTGCTCGGCGGCCCGGAGCTGCTCCGGCGAAGCTTGCCCGGCATCCAGATCAATGGTCGAAGCGGCCGCGCCCAGATGGAACCCCACTGTGTTCCACCCAAACATGCCGTGAAGCACAGCCGAAAGCAGGTGCTGGCCGGTGTGCTGTTGCATGTGGTCAAAGCGCCTCGGCCAGTCGATGCTGCACTCCACTTCGGTCTCCAGCACCGGCTCGGCCGTCACGTGCACAACGTCATCCTCTTCCTCAATCACCTCCAGCACGGCAACGCCCGCAATCGATCCCTTGTCGTGAGGCTGGCCGCCGGAGGTGGGATAAAAGGCAGTGCGGTCCAGACGCAAGCGGCAGCCGTCCGGTGAGCGCTCCACCACTCGGGCCGTAAACTGCCTCAGGTAGGCATCTTGGTAGTACAGCCGCGCGGCGATCATCCGGCGCTCCGCTCAGGGCCGGGCTACACCCACTCCAAAGCGCCCTTCTTGTAGGCCCAGACGTAGCCGGCGATCAGAATCAGCAGGAACACGGCGATCTCCGCCACGCCGAACCAGCCCAGTTGCTGGAAACGCACGGCCCAAGGATAGAGGAAGACCGTTTCGACGTCGAAGATGACGAACAGGATGGCGATGATGTAGAACCGCACCGTATAGCGCCCGCGCGCCGTCGACACGGCCCGGATTCCGCACTCATAGGCCTCCTGTTTGACCGGCGAAGGCATGGAGGGCCGCAGGAGCTTGGCCAACAATAGCAGCGCCAGGACGAACAGGATGGAGCACACCAAGTAGATGAAGATCGCCTGGTAACCGTAGGACATCGAGCTTTCAATATATCACGGCCAAATCTGCCGTTTGATGACGCCGTGCGCCATAATAAGAGTGCATGTTCCGGACCATCAAGGAACAGATCGACACCATCTTCCGCGAGGATCCCGCCGCCAAGAGCGTCCTGGAGATCCTGCTCTGCTACCCTGGCTTCCATGCCATCCTCCTGCATCGCCTGGCCCATAAGCTGTATTGCAAGCGCTGGATGCTGCTGGCGCGCCTGGTTTCGCAATTCAGCCGCGCGGTGACGGGCATTGAGATCCACCCGGGCGCCAAGATTGGGCGGCGCTTTTTCATCGACCACGGCATGGGCGTGGTCATCGGTGAGACCGCTGAGATTGGCGATGACGTGCTGATCTACCAGGGCGTCACGCTGGGCGGCACGGGCAAGGAGAAGGGCAAGCGCCACCCCACCCTGGGCAACCATGTCGTGGTGGGCACGGGAGCCAAGGTTTTGGGGAACATCCGCATCGGCAACTATGTCAAGATCGGCGCCGGATCCGTGGTCATCCATTCGGTCCCGGACCACAGTACTGTGGTGGGGATCCCGGGCAAAGTGGTCCGCGTCCGCGGCGAAGCTCCCGAAGAGACCCTCGACCACGGGCGCTTGCCCGACCCGGAAGGGCAGGCCATCGAAGATCTCACGCGCCGGGTCGAGCAGCTGGAACAGCAGATCCAATCGTTGCTGGCGGCGCGGGTGGAACAGGAGAAGGCTTCATGACCCTTCATGGCCCGGGGTCATTGAGCAGGCGATTCTCAGCGCATTGGCTCAGGCTCGCGAAACTTCACCAGAGTCAGGGGCCTGCGGGCCGATTCCACAACCACAACACATTTAGAGGTGCATAGCACGGTGAAGACCGAAGACTTATGGCATGAGCTGGCTGGCGGCATTTCGCTCCACAAGAAGGCCATCCACGCACCGCAGGTTTTGGGGGAGGCATACCACTACCCGAGGCCCAGTTCCTTCTCTCGCGGCATGCGTTTGGACTTCGGCCCCCTCACGGTGCTGCTCATCTCGGGCACGGCCAGCGTGGGGCCCAACGGCGAAACGCTCCACGTCGGAGATTTCCGCGCCCAGGTTCGCCGCACCTTTGCCAACATCACGGCGCTGCTCGAATCGGAAGGCGCAACTTGGCGGGATGTGGTCCGGGCCACCTGCTATCTGCGCGACATCGAGCGGGATTACGCGGCCTTCAACGAGGAGCGCACCGCGTTCTACCAGTCTCAAGGACTGGACCCTCTGCCGGCCTCCACCGGAATTCAAGCGATCCTCTGCCGCCCCGAGTTGCTGGTCGAAATCGAGGCCATCGCGGTCCTATGCCGTTCCTCACAACAACCGCCAAAAGAGTGATGGCAAGCCCGCCGTTCCGCAGGCGGCCGGCGGTTCGCAGCGTGGCCGACCAGGCCGCCCCGGCCGGCCGCCTCTGCGCCGCCTTGCCGCCATGGCTGGCAGCGGCGGCCGCCCTCCTCGTTCCGCTATGGCTGCTTTCCGCGCCGCCTCCCCCGTCCTCAGACCGCCTGACGTTAGGCGAGGTGCGCCTGCTCTGGGGGCGTGGCGAGCAGAACACAGATCCGGATCTGCTCTATCACCGCGAGCGCTGGCATTGCGTCCTGCGCGAAGCGGGCCCGGCGGGATCCAACGGCGGAGCCTTGCGGGTGCTGAGCTCCGCCGACGGCCGTGTCTGGCAATCCAGCGCGTTGCTGCGCCCTCCGGGAGAGGATCTGCGCCGCCCGTCGCTTTGCGCCGCTCCCGACGGCAGGCTCTTGCTGGCTGCCGAGGCCCACAGCACCGCCCTTCCGGGCCCGCCTCCGCGGACGTTCCTATGGAGCTCTCCGGACGGGCGCGATTGGGAGGGACCGGTTCAACCGCTCGAGGCCGGCTTGCTGCTCGGCCCCATCCGCTGGCATCTGAACCGCGCGTACAGCCTGGCATTTGATGCCTGGAATAAGGAGCCGCTGCGGCTCTACTCCAGTCCCGACGGTTTGAAATACGCCATGCATGCACCCGATCTGGCGCTCTCCGGCCGCCGCACCCAGCCGGTGGTTTTGTTCTTTCGCCGGGATGGCCTGGCGGTCGCCGCTTTGTCCTCCGCGCAAACCCGCCTCGGCGAGTCCCGCCCCCCTTATCGCGCCTGGTCCTGGAAACAACTCCAGCCCGGTGCGAAGCTCCTGGCTTTCGTAGAGCTGGCCGACGGGCGCATCCTGGCTGCGGCTGTCCCGGCCGATGGCGCGCAGAGTCTCGCCCTCGGCTGGCTCGATGCTTCCGCTGCGGAATGGACGCCGTCGCTGTCTCTTCCTTGGAAGGGCTCGCAGAATGGGGCCGCGCTCGCAGTCCAGGGCGGAACCCTCTTTGTAGCCTATGGCTCGGAACACGAGGGCCGGAACATGATCTACTGGGCTGAGATCTCGCTGCCGCGCGCGCGCTGAGTTTCCCGCCGGAACCTGCGGCATCCCCCATGGCAAGTTCTACAATTCAGATATGCTCAATGACCTACGGGAACAAGTCCTGGAAGCGAATCTGGAATTAGTGCGGCGCGGGCTGGTGCTGTACACCTTCGGCAACGCCAGCGGCATCAGCCGAGCCGACGGATTGGTGGTGATCAAGCCGAGCGGCGTGCCTTACGACCGCATGACGGCTTCCGATCTGGTGGTGACGGACCTTGAGGGGCGCATCGTGGAGGGCTCGTTGCGGCCCTCGTCGGATTTGCCCACCCATTTGGCGATCTATCGCGCATTTCCGGCTGCCGGCGGCGTCGTGCACACGCACTCCACCTACGCCACCGCCTGGGCGCAAGCCCGCCGCGGGATCCCTTGCTTGGGCACCACTCATGCGGACTACTTCCGCGGTCCGGTGCCGGTAACCGGCGAGATGAGCGCCGAAGAGATCTCCTCGGCGTACGAATGGAACACCGGCCAAGCCATCATCCGCCGCTTCGAAAACCTCGATCCCACGGAGATCCCCGGCGTTCTGGTCGCCGGGCACGGGCCCTTCACTTGGGGCCGTTCGGCTCTGGAAGCCGCCCATAATGCGGTCATCCTCGAGGAGCTGGCCCGCGTGGCCGCAACCACTCTGGCTTTGAACCCCGCCGCGCCCGAACTGGCGAACGTTTGGCGGGACAAGCACTTCTTGCGGAAGCACGGTCCCCAGGCCACCTACGGTCAAAAGTGAGGGGAATATGACGCGAAGAGAATTCGTCCAAGCCGCATCGGCCGGCCCGCTGCTCGCATGGCACGCCCCAGGCGCCGAAGACTGGCAGCCCTTCGACCGCGCCATGCGCTGGGCCCAGCTCACCCTGGTGGAGAACGACCCCGGCCGCTACGACCCGCAGTTTTGGCTCGACTACTTCCGCCGCATCCGAGCCGACGCGGCTTGCCTCAGCGCGGGCGGTTGCGTGGCGTATTACCCAACTAAGGTTCCCTTTCACCACCGCAGCGCTTGGCTGGGGGACCGGGACGCCTTCGGCGAACTGTTCGAAGGCTGCCGGAAGCTGGGCATGATCGTTCTGGCGCGCACCGATCCGCACGCCACCTATCAGGACGTCTTCGAAGCCCACCCGGACTGGATCGCCGTCGACGCCCAGGGCCAAAAGCGCCGCCACTGGGCCTCGCCGGAGATGTGGGTCACCTGCGCCCTCGGCCCATACAACTTCGAATTCATGACCGAAGTAACGCGCGAGATCGCCTCACTGTACAAGGTCGACGGCATTTTCTCCAACCGCTGGGCCGGCTCCGGCATGTGCTATTGCGAGCACTGCCAGAAGAATTTCCGCGCCTTTAGCGGCATGGATCTCCCCCGCACGAACAACCCCCGGGATCCGGTCCGCCGCGCCTACCTGCAATGGCGCGAGCAGCGGCTCTTCGAGCTGTGGCGCTTGTGGGATTCCGAGATCCGCAAGGTCAACCCGCAAGCCCGCTTCATCGCCAACGCTGGCGGCGGCGCGCTCAGCGACCTGGACATGAAGACGATCGGTGAGCTGGCCCCCACCCTGTTCGCCGACCGGCAGGCTCGGCGGGGCTTGGCCCCGGTCTGGGAAGCGGGCAAAAACGGCAAGGAATACCGGGCTACAATGGGCCGCAAGCCGATCGGTGGCATCTTCAGCGTCGGCCTGGAGGAGCCCTACCGCTGGAAGGACTCGGTGCAGGCTCCGGCCGAGATCCGCCTGTGGGTCGCCGACGGCGTGGCCAACGGCCTGCGCCCGTGGTTCACCAAGTTCGCGGGCGTGCTCCACGACCCGCGCTGGCTGAAGACCGTGGAGGAGATCTACACGCGCTACGCGAGCTGGGAGCGCTACCTCCGCAACGAAGAGCCGCTGGCGCGCGTGGCGGTGGTCTATTCCCAGCAGACCGCCACCTACTACGGCGGCGCGCAAGCCCGCCAGCGAGTCGAGGATCACACCCTCGGCGTCTATCAGGCTTTGATCGAAGCGCGGGTCCCCTTTGAGATGGTCCACGACGGGCTGCTGGCGCCGGAGCGCATCCGCCGCTTCAAGCTGCTCATCCTGCCCAACATCGCCGCCCTCTCGGACAGCCAGTGTGACCAGTTGCGGCAATACGTGCGCCAGGGCGGCAGCCTGCTGGCGACGCTGGAGACCTCGCTGTACGACGAATGGGGCACGGTGCGGAAGAACTTCGGCCTGGCGGATCTATTCGGCGCAGACTTCAAGACGCCCCGCCAAGGCCCCATGCAGAACTCCTATCTGCGGCTGGAGCACGCCACCCGGCATCCGCTCCTGGCCGGACTGGAAGACGCCCCCCGCATCATCAACGGCGTCTACCGGGTCGGCGTGGCCGCCCGCGAGGAGTTCCCAGACCCGCCCGTCACCCTGATCCCCTCCTATCCGGATCTCCCCATGGAGAAGGTCTACCCGCGCGTGGAGCGGACCAATATCCCCGAGGTCTACCTGCGGCAGCTCGGCGGCAGCCGCGTGGTCTATTTCCCCTGGGACATCGACCGCGTGTTCTGGGAAGTGATGTGCGTGGACCACGGGCGCTTGCTGCGCAACGCGATCGCTTGGGCTGCGAACGAAGAACCGCCGGTCACCGTCACCGGCCCCGGCGTGCTGGACGTCACCATCTGGCGGCAGGCCAACTCGCTCACCGTGCACCTGGTGAACCTCTCCAACCCGATGTTTATGAAAGGGCCCGCACGCGAACTTTTGCCGGCCCCCGCGCAACAAGTCCGCCTGCGCCTGCCGCAAGGACTGCGGGCGCGCCGCGTGCAGTTGCTGAATGCCGGGGTTGAGCCGAAGGTGCGGCAACAGGGAGACAGCATCTCCCTAACCGTCCCGCCGTTCCTCGATCATGAGGTGATCGCGGTCGACTTGTGAGGATCCTATGCCCGGCGCATGGCTTGGACTGGCACGCAAGGCGCCGCTCGGCGCCGCCGCACTTGTTCTGTTCTCGGCGAACTGCCCGGCCCGCGCCCAACTCACCTTGGAGCAGCTCCTCAGCGCCCCGCACGTCTCCGAGCTGACTGCTGCTCCCAAAGGCAACCGCTTGGCCTGGGTGGTGAACCTCCGCGGCGTGCGCAACATCTGGGTGGCCGAAGGGCCGCGGTATGAGGCCCGCCCATTGACCCGCTATGCCGACGATGACGGACAGGCGCTCTCGCAGCTCCGCTGGACCCCCGACGGCAAGGCTCTCGTCTTCGTCCGCGGCGCAGCGCCCAACAACCAGGGCGAATTCCCCAACCCCCGCAGCCGCGCGCAGGGTGCAGAGCAAGCGCTCTGGTTGGTCGCCTTCTCGGGAGGCGAACCTCGCCGTTTGGATCTAGGCGATCAGCCGGCCGTCTCCCCCAAAGGCCATGCCGTGGCCTACGTCAAGAGAGGCCAGATCTGGACGGCGCGCCTGGCGGGCGATCCCAAGCCCACGCGCCTGTTCCAAGCCCGCGGGCAATCTGGGGATCCGCGCTGGAGCCCGGACGGCAGCCGCCTGGCTTTCGTCAGCCGCAGAGGGGACCACAGCTTCATCGGCGTCTTCGAGCCGGGCGGCGCCTCTGTTCGCTATCTCGATCCCAGCGTGGACCGCGACAGCGAACCGGTCTGGTCCCCGGACGGCAAGCAAGTGGCCTTCGTGCGGATCCCGTTCTCGCGCGTGCTGGAAGTTTTCGGTCCAAAGCGCGAGGCCGCGCCCTGGTCCATCCGCCTCGCCGACGCCTCCACAGGCCAGGGCAGGGAGCTCTGGAAAGCTCCGCCCGGTCGCGGCAGCGTCTTTCGCCCCTTGTCTTCGGATCAGCAGCTCTTCTGGACGGCCCAAAACCGGATCGTTTTCCCCTGGGAAGGCAACGGGTGGACGCACCTTTATTCCATTGCTGCCGCCGGCGGTGCGCCGCTGTTGTTAACGCCCGGCGATGGCGAAGTCGAACAGGCCTCCCTCAGCGCCAACCGACAAGAGATCCTCTTCTGCTCAAATCACCAGGACATCGACCGCCGGCATCTGTGGCGCGTCTCCGCCGCGGGCGGCGCTCCCGTGGCGCTCACCTCCGGGGACGGCATCGAGTGGAGCCCAGTGGAAACCGCGGACGGCGAGGCGCTGGCCCTGCTGCGTTCCGACAGCCGCCTGCCCTCCCGTCCCGCTTTGATCCGGGGCGGCAAACTTGCCGATCTCGCGCCCGGCCCCGTGCCGCCGGAGTTCCCCCACCAGGCGCTCGCCCCCGTCGAAGCCGTCACGTTTCCCTCGCTGGACGGAACCGTTCTCCACGCTCAACTTTTCCAACCCACCCGTGCTGAGGGCTCACCGACGCGCCCTGCGGTGATCTTCCTCCACGGCGGGCCGCGCCGGCAGATGCTCCTGGGCTGGCACCCCTCCGAGTACTATCACAAGGCCTACGCCTTCAACCAATTCCTCGCCGCGAGCGGCTGCCTGGTGCTTTCAATCAACTTCCGCAGCGGCACCGGCTACGGAATGGAGTTCCGCGAGGCCCTCGGTTACGGCGCCGCCGGCGCCAGTGAGTTCCAGGATGTGGTGGCCGCCGCCGCCTGGCTCCGCCGGCGCGCTGACGTAGACCCGGCGCGGATCGCCCTCTGGGGCGGATCCTACGGCGGCTACCTCACCGCGCTCGGGCTGGCGCGGAGGCCGGATCTGTTTGCCGCCGGCGTGGACTTGCACGGCGTCCACGACTGGCGCACCGAAACCCGCCTGTTCCTACCCTCCGATGACCTGGAGACGCAGCAGCAGGCGCTGCGGTTGGCGCTCTCCTCCTCCCCTCTGGCCGACGTGTCCCAGTGGCGAGCGCCGGTGCTGCTGATCCACGGCGATGACGACCGCAACGTCGAATTCCGCCAAACCGTTCAGTTGGCCGAGGCGCTGCGCAGGCAGGGCGTGGAATTCGAGCAGTTGATCTTGCCGGATGAGGTCCACTCGTTCCTCACCCATTCCAGTTGGCTGGCCGCGTTCCGCGCCGCCGCGGACTTCTTCGCGCGCCGGCTGGCGGGCGGCCGGTGACTGCGGGCTTCAGGACGGCAAGTATCCCCGAAGCGGAAGGAAAAATGCCCGGACGAAATCCTCTGCCGCCTCGATCGCTCCCTGCTCATCACCGTTGATCACCGGCGTAACGACGCGCACCAGCGCCGTATCCGATCGCCGGTGCCGAACCGAATCGACCACCAGATAAAACTTGGCCTCGTACTCACTGGCGATCACCCGGTACGGAGTCTGATACCAGTACAGCACCACGCTCTTGCTGTCCCCGCGTTCCACAACGTACCGGTTAACCTCGATCGGCGCCTCCAGCCCTGGGATCGAGATTCGGCGGTATTCCGAGGCCGAGGGCACCCAGCCCGATCCCGGCAAGCAGTTCTTCGGCGAATGCGGCGCTTGCCCCGTGCGCTGGGAACGGAAGTAGGCCACAAACAGGCTGGCCACCCGTCCTGACTCGGGCTGAGCGTAACTTCGGATCACCACATCGTCGGCCCGCAGAACGTCCAGGACCTCCTTCTCCATCACGCCTTCGGCGGCCATCCGCCAGGGCCCAAACTCAAAGGGCATCTGGCTTAAGGGTTTCGGGGCGGGTGCCTTCTCCGGCCCGGAAAAGCCGTAAAACACCGCTGCTTGAACCGCCAGCAGGATGGTCAAAACCACAGCCTGACGGCTGCCAAACAGCGTCGAGGTCAGCCTGCCGCTAGCCACGGATCCTCCGGTGCGCGAAGTTCACGACCTGGTGGAAGCCGATCAGCAGCACCAGCGCCACCATGAAAATGACCCACCCCGACAGATGGTGAAACACCCCGCTGGCCAGATCCGGGTCATACTCGCTGGCGATGCCGGTCATCGTCACCCGGCTGGCGTTGGCCAGGATCGAAATCGGCACAGTGGCCGCCAGCAGCACCCAGCGCATCCACACCTTCCTGTCGAAGAACCACGCGTAAACCAGCGACAAGAACGACAGCGAAAGCAGCGACCGGATCCCGCTGCAAGCCTCCACGACGTTCAACCTCTGGCTGGCCAGCTCCAGAATGTTGCCCTCTCTCAGAACCGGGATTCCCAGAGCCGACAGCGCGAAGTCCGCCACTTGGCTGGCGAACAACTGCATCGGGAAGGTGATCTGGTTATAAAGAATCGCCGGAATCGGCACCATGAAGCACAGCAGGAACAGCGGGAACGCCAGCACGCGGAGCCATCGCAGCCCTCCCAAGGTCGCCACCACGCCTGCCAGCGAAATGATGAACGCCGTGCGCGCTAAAAACAGCTCGGCGCCCAGCGTGGCCACCATAAGCTGGAGAGCCCCCCATAGTACCACCGCCAGTCCCCACCAGCTCGGCGACGGCGCCGCCAGCTCTTCCCGCCGTTTCCAGGCGATGTAGCCGGCCACGATGGGCACAAAGAATCCGTGTCCCAGGTCGGGATCGTCATACCATTGCCGCACCAGCCGCGCCAGCACCGGCGCGTAGCACACGATCAGCAGAAATAGAAACCAGGCGGCTGCCTGCCAGGGGATGCCAGTGGCTGGTTTGGTTCTCCCAGAGACCGCTTCAGCGCCCGTCGCCATCCGTAAACAACAGTAGACCACAGCCCACAGCCGGGAAACAATCGCGGCCGCCCAACGCCGATTGACCGTCCCGGCGCCGAGCGCTACAGTGGAGTTAGTAACGGCTTCGGCCCGCAAGACTGGGATGCTGATCCTGGAATTCCGTGGAACCTGGCGATGAAGACACCGGTTTATTTAGACCATCACGCCACGACGCCCGTGGATCCCCGCGTGCTCGAAGCCATGCTGCCCTTCTTTACCGAAAAGTTCGGCAACGCCTCCAGCCGCCACCACGCCTTCGGTTGGGAGGCGGAGCATGCCGTTGAGACCGCACGCCGTCAAGTCGCCGAACTGATCGGCGCCTCGCCGCAGGAAATCGTCTTCACCAGCGGCGCCACCGAGTCCAATAACCTCGCGCTCAAAGGCGCCGCCGCGCGTTTCGCCGGCCGGGGAGGCCATATCGTCACTGCGGTCACTGAGCACAAGGCTGTCCTCGATGCCTGCCATTGGCTCCAACAGAGCGGCTTTGAAGTCACCTACCTTCCCGTGGACCGGGATGGGCTGATCGACCTGGAGCTTCTGCGCCGCTCGATCCGCCCGGACACCATCCTCGTCAGCATCATGCACGCCAACAACGAAATCGGCGTGCTACAGCCGCTAGCCGAAATCGGGCGCATCGCCCGCGAGCGGGGCGTGCTGTTCCACACCGACGCCGCTCAGTCGGTGGGCAAGGTCCCCATTCACGTCGAGCAAGCGCACATCGACCTGCTTTCGTTGAGCGCCCACAAGATCTACGGCCCCAAGGGAGTCGGCGCTCTCTATGTCCGTCGCAAAAACCCCCGCGTTGAGATTGCGCCCCAGATCCACGGCGGCGGCCACGAGCGCGGCCTGCGCTCGGGGACGCTCAATGTGCCGGGCATCGTAGGACTGGGCAAGGCTTGCGAGCTTTGCCGATTGGAAATGTCGGAGGAGGCGGAGCGCGTGGGCCGCCTGCGGGACCGGCTTAAGCAATTGCTCGAACAAGGGCTCGAGGATCTCCATATCAACGGCTCCATGAAGAGCCGTCTGCCCAATAACCTGAACGTGAGCTTCGCCCATGTGCTGGCCGATTCCCTCTTGATGGCCCTGCGCGACGTGGCCGTCTCGAGCGGCTCCGCGTGCAGCTCGGCCACCCAGGCCCCGAGCCACGTCTTGCAGGCCCTGGGGCTCGAACCGGACCTTGCGCGAAGCTCGATCCGTTTCGGATTGGGCCGTTTCACCACCGAGGAGGAGATCGAATTCGCCGCCGCCCGGGTCATTGAGACCGTCAAGAGATTGAGGGAACTGTCTCCCCTCTACCAGGCGCTCAAGGAAGGCCGGGATTTGAAAACTTCGGCGCACTAATGTCTTCGTGATAGGGAGGAAGCGAGTATGATCCAGGTTACCCCCAAGGCGCTGGGCAAAATTCAACAGCTCTTGGTCCGCCAGAATGCGCCGGACGGAGGCCTCCGCCTGGGAGTGCAAGGCGGAGGCTGCTCCGGATACAGCTATGTGGTTCGTGTCGAGACCGCCCCCCGCCCCAAAGACCAGGTCTTCGACTTCGGCGGCGTAAAGGTCTTCGTCGACCCCAAGAGCCTGAAGCTGCTTCAGGGCTTGACGCTGGATTACCGGGAGTCTTTGATGCAGTCCGGCTTTGTCTTCGAAAACCCCAACGCCAAGAAGAGCTGCGGCTGCGGGACGTCCTTTTCCGTTTGAACCTTACGCGCTGCTCCCTGCGCGATCCCCTTCAGCGGCGTTCGTACCTTCCCATGTACTCCGCCTGGGCCAAAATGTGCCCTCGCAGGGCCCGGTCCAATTGTGCGCGCTTCACCCCCGGTCCCAATCCCAGCGACGGGACATCCAGCGCGTACAGGCGGAAGTAGTACCGGTGCGGGCCGTGTCCCTTGGGCGGACAGGGGCCGCCGTAGCCCGGCCGCCCGAAATCGTTCGTGCCGCTCAGCCCCACGCTGCCGGGTTTCAAACCTTGCGCCAGGGCATGGACCGAGGCCGGGATGTCGTACAACAGCCAATGATTCCATGTCCCCACCGGCGCGTCAGGGTCATCCACAATCAGCGCGAAACTCTTCGTTTCAGGCGGCTCCCCAGACCACTCCAGGGCAGGGGACACATCCGCGCCTTCGCAAGTGTGCAGTTTGGGAATCGTGCCTCCGTTCGGGAACGCCGGACTTCTAATCTCCAACGCCATGGCAACCTCCTCGCCAGGCGGCCGCCGAGCCGCGCCGCCCGGTGACAGCTATGAGCTTACCTCACAATCAGGCCCGCGCTATTATGAGCCACATGAAACGCTTCCTCGCCGCAGTGCTCTTGGCCGCCTCGCTCGGCGCGCTCCAGGCGGCCGAAACGCTTCGCGTGATGACTTTCAACGTCCGCCTGCCCCTCAAGAGCGACGGCCCCGACTATTGGGACAACCGCCGCGATTTGCTCGTCGACGCCATCCGCCGCCGCTCCCCCGACCTCATCGGCACCCAGGAGCTCTACTACATCCAAGGCCAGTACATCGTCGAAAAACTCCCGGACTACGAATGGTTCGGCCTCAGCCGCCGCGGCAACCACGAGGACGAACACATGGGCGTCTTCTACCGCAAGGACCGCCTCCGCGTCGTGGAGTCCGGCAACTACTGGCTTTCCGAAACTCCGGACGTGCCCGGCAGCATGTCCTGGGGCATCAACTATGCCCGGATGGTCACCTGGGCTGTGTTCGAGGACCGGCGCACAAAGCGCCGCTTCTACTACTCCAACACCCACTTCCCTCACCGGGACATCGACGAGCAGGCGCGAGTGAACTGCGCCAACATCCTCGCTTCCCGGCTGCGCGCCCGCCCGCCGGAGGAAGTCCTAATCGTCACCGGCGATTTCAATACCGATGTGGCCGGCCGGTCTCATCCAATCCTGACTAGGGAGGCAGGGCTCAAAGACGCCTGGGAAGCCGCGGCGCGCCGCGAAGGGCCCCGCGGCACCTTCCATGCCTTCAAAGGAACGCCCGGGGAGGCACGCATCGATTGGATCCTGTTCCGCGGCCCGCTCCAGCCCGTGCTCGCCGAAACCATCACAGACAACCTTGACGGGCGCTACCCCTCGGACCACTTCCCCGTGCTGGTTGTATTCGAATGGCGCTGAGGGCCGTGGTAGAATGTGCGGGCCATGAAGATCCATAACTGGGATTCCATTCCCGCCGAGCAACTGAATCCCCTGTTCACCCGCCAGGCGTTCCACGCGCAGCATCTCACCGTGGCGCGCATTCATTTGCAAAAGGGCGCGGTCGTACCCGAACACAGCCACATCAACGAGCAGGTTACCTTTCTTCAACAGGGACGGCTGCGCTTCGCCGTGGGCGGCGCGGAAGTCATCCTCCAAGCGGGCGATATGCTCGAGATCCCGCCCTCCGTTCCCCACAGCGTCCAAGCGCTCGAGGAGAGTGTGGCCATAGACGTGTTCTCACCCGTCCGCGAGGATTGGATCCGCGGCGACGACGCCTACCTGCGCAAGTGACCTCTGCCTCCGCGGCCGCTCTTCAGACCGCCAGCCGCGCTTCCAGCTCGATCGCCCGCGGAAACAGGATGTCGTCTTCCAGGTGGATATGGTGGCGCAGATCTTCGTCCAGCCGGCGCAACTCCTGCACCATGGCCGCCGAGACCCCTGCTGCCGCCGGATCCGTGTAATTCACCGTGCGTTTCTTTAGCTCCTCCAGTGCCCCTTTGGCCGCCTCGTGCTCTTGTTCCATCACCCGGATCGGATTCCGCACCGATCCGCAGTGGCTGGGCGGCGCCGGCTTTCCGGATGCCTCCGCCTCCTCCAGGCTGCGGATCAACGGAAACAGCACCATCTCCTCTTTCCACATGTGGCTTTCGATCTCCGCCCGGAGTCCTTCGAGCACGCCGCAAACCCCGGCTGCATCCTTTCCGCCTTCTGCGCTATTGGAGGCTTGGGCGAGTTGCGTCAGCCTGGGAAGCGCTTCCCGCAGATACGCATGGTGTGTGTCCAGGATGTGCTGGATCAAGACCGATAGCGTTGTCTGATCCCAGTCCGCCTGCGGCGCCTGTTCTGCTTCGTGATTCATGTCGTTACCCCTCCCGGGTTTCCCCTGGTCTCAGGCTACGGGCGAACGCCGGCCCGGTCGGTGACCGGGGTCACAGCTTGCAGGCCCAGGGCGGGCTAAGGTGAGGTTGTGAGGTCTTTCGAGCAAGCGCCGTTCCTGGTGATCTGGGAGGTGACTCAGAGCTGCGACCTGGCCTGCGTCCACTGCCGGGCATCAGCCATTCCAGCCCGCCACCCTTTGGAGCTCACCACGGAGGAAGGGTTCCGCTTGCTCGAACAAGTGCGCGCCTTTGGCGATCCGCTGATGGTCTTCACCGGCGGCGATCCACTGAAGCGGCCCGACCTGTTCGATCTGCTCCGCTACAGCGTCGGGCTGGGCTTGCGGACTACCGTTACGCCCAGCGCCACGCCATTGCTCACCCGGGCGGCCGTCGACCGCTTCCTCGCCAGTGGCGTGGCCCGCATGGCCCTCAGCCTCGACGGACCCGATGCCGCTTCCCATGACGGCTTCCGGCGTGTGCCCGGCTCGTTCGCCATCACCCTGGCCGCTTTGCGCCATGCCCGGGCAATCGGCCTGCCGGTTCAGGTCAACACCACCGTCACCCGGCACAACCTGCGCCGCCTCGCCGAAATGGCGGACCTGGTCGAAGCCGAGGGCGCTTGCCTGTGGAGCGTTTTCTTCCTGGTCGCCACCGGCCGCGCCTTGCGGCAGGATGATTTGAGCGCGGAGGAGTACGAACAAGTCTTCTGTTTTTTGTTTGAAAGATCCCAGCGCGCCCCCTTCGACATCAAGACCACCGAAGCCCAGCACTACCGGCGCTTCGTGGCTCAGCAAGAGAAGCGCGCCGGAGGGCGTTCCGCTGCGGGCAGCCGCGCCGCCGGCGTCATCGGACGGCAGGCCGGCATCAACGACGGCAAAGGCCTTGTCTTCCTCTCCCACACGGGGGACATCTGCCCTAGCGGCTTCCTTCCCCTGGCTGCGGGCAACGTCCGCCGCGATTCGCTGGCCGAAGTCTACCGCCACGCGCCCCTGTTCCTCAGCCTGCGGGATCCGGACCGGCTGCGCGGCAAGTGCGGCGCATGCGAATACCGCAACCTCTGCGGCGGCTCCCGCTCCCGTGCCTACGCTCTCACCGGCGACTATCTAGCCGAAGATCCCCGCTGCGTCTACCAACCTCGCCTCGCCGCCTCACTTCGCGCCCAGTGACCGCAGCTGCTCCCGGATCTTGACCGCTTGTTCGGAATCCGGGTGGCGCGCCAGAAAGTCCTGCAACTCCGCGATCGCCGCCTGGATCTCGCCCTTCCGCAAATAGATGTCGGCGAGCGTGAGCTGCGGGTATGAGAAGTGGGCTGGGTCGCGGCGCTTGGCCTCCTTTAGGAATGGGATCGCCCGGTCCAGCTCCCCGAGCAGGAAATAGTTGATCCCCATCTGGGCGTTGGCCAGAGGATCCGTGGGCCGCAGTCCGAGCGCGTAAGTGTTGTATTTCAAAGCCTCGGTGGGCCGGCTCAAGTTCAGCAGCACGCCGCCTAGGTTCACCGCCGGGGCAAAGCCTTGCGGGTCCAGCTCGAACGCTTTGCGGAAGTAGCGCTCCGCATCCTGGTAGCGCTTGGTCTGATAGGCGATGGTGCCCAGCTCATTCCAGGCCGCCACGAATTGCGGCGCGCGCTCGATGGCTCGTTGGAGGCTCCGGATCGCGCCCTCGACATCCTTCCGCCCCAGCAGCCGCCGCGCCTCGACAAAATCCAGCTTGGCCGGCGCCGGAATGCTCAGCTCCCGCACCGACGTGGTGTGCGCCTCTTTGAGCGCGCTGATCTCGGGGGAATCGAAGGGAATGGTCACCCGCACCCGCCGCTTCTTGTCCGCGGTGCTGGGCCCCACGGCCACCGTCTGCTCGGCTTCTCCCACTCCGGGAGCGAAGACGTAGACCTTGTACGGCCCCGCCTCCAGCCGCTTGAAGCGGAACTCGCCCTCGGGGTTGGCGATGGTCCGCACGTTGAACGGCGAATTCACGCCGTAGACCGCCACCACCGCCCGCCCTGGCGCCGGTTCCACCTTCCCCCGCAGCTCATAGAGCGGGACTTTGGCCGCATTTAGTTGCGCGGCGAGCACCGGAACGAGCAGCGCGGCTTTCCAGCCCTTCATGGCTTTACAACTCCATCCTAACCAGATTCCCCCGCCATCGGACCGTCCCCCGGCTATGGCCCCTACTGGCCTGTCGCCGTCGCTATACTAGACGAGTCAGCGTGCAAGGAGGCGACATGCGAAACCTTCTCTTGATCTTGGCCGCCGCATCCGCGCCGGTGCTCGCCGCCGACGCCGATTGGAACGGGCGCTGGAACATCAGCTATCCCGGCGCAGCCAACCGGGCCTCCTGGATGGAGGTGCAAGGCGCCGAAACCGGGCGTCCCACCGTAAAGTTCGTCAGCATCTACGCGGGCGATCTCAACATCGCCAACGAGGCGTCCATCCGCGGCGGCGAGCTCTCCGCCGTGTTCCGCTACAAGCAGCGGCTGCGCCAGGACGAAGAGCCGGTGCCGGTGGAGGCCATCGTGCGGGCGCGTCTGGAAGGCGGCCGGTTATCCGGGACCACCGAGCGGACCGGATCCAACCAGCCCGCCGTGCGCTGGGTCGGGGT
>JAIMAR010000206.1 GCA_023511855.1 Bryobacteraceae bacterium | reverse complement strand
CCCCAGAATAGGGTGGTCATTAACGCCTCGGCCTGCCCTCCGACGTGCGAAGGAGGCAGGTTGACGAGGAGGCGTGTCTGGGGGCCGAAGCAGAAGGCGGCGCCCAGACAGAGATTTTGGCAGGTGATGTTGCGGTGCGACAGCAAGGCGGCTTTGGGGCTTCCAGTGCTGCCGGTGGTGAAGATGGCCTGAGCGGGGTCGTGCGCCGTAACGTCCTGAACCGGTCGGAGCGGGGATGGCTGCGGATCCTCGAGCAGCCTTTGGAACGGGATGGCCCCATCCGCCACTTCCCCCAGCGGCGGACACTGAATCAGGCATTCGACTGAAGGGCATTCGCGGCGCACCGCCTGCGCCAGATCGCGCAAATCCGAGGCGCCGATGCGGCCCGGAAAGGCGAAGCCGCGGGCCGGGAGCCGGCGGACGGCTCGAAGGACCTCCGGCGGGCGGAGGCGAAGATCCAGAGGCGCATGAATGACGCCGATTTTGAAACAGGCGTACTCGAGGAAAATGTGCTCGGCCGAAAAGGGCATCAGAGCCGCCAAGAAATCGCCCTTTCGGAAGCCCAGCCGGAGCAGCGAGGCTGCCAGGCAGGTGCTGATCTGCTCCAGCTCCTTCCAGGTCGTGGTCTGACCACGCTCGTGGTGGATAAGGGCAGGGGCCTCCGGGGCACGGGCCGCCCAGTATGCGACGGCGCCATGGACGAGGTGGCGGTCCCGGTAGTCCTGCTCGTAGACCTCCAGGGTCACCTGGGGCAGACCATGCTCAGGATTGGGTTCTAAGGCCATTCAACTTTACCACCTTTGCTCAGGGTGTCTTCGATCAAGCCCGCGGTGAACCCGCGGGAGCCTTGGCCGGCCGTCGCGTAGCGGTACAGCGCCACGGTGAAGACCCCGCGGGCGGCTGAGAGCACGACCGCCAGAATCAGCAAGTAGACAACGGAGACGATCACTGCGGCGGGCTTGTCGAGCGGCCAGATCAGCGCGCCCAGGGCCAGCGCCGGTAGAGTCAAAAGGAAGTTGAGGAGACCGAAACCGAAGCTGCCGGTGAGCTGCTCGCCCCAGTGTTTGCGGAAGAGAGCGGCGGAGCGCTGGATGCTGTCGAAGATGCCGCGGTCCTCAAACAACAGGACAGGCAAGATCAGGAAGTTGATTAAAGTCCAACTGACTCCGGCCACGGCTCCCAGCAGACCCGCGCCCCGGCTGCGCCGCCCGCGCAGCCATTGAAGCACCAGGCCGGCCGTGGCAGCCACAAAAGCCCAGGCGAGAATGCGGTGCATGCGGCTGAAGGCGATGCGCAGCCCGTCGCGCACCGTGGGGTCCCCGCCCGAGAGGCGGATATAGGCGCACACGGTCAAGGCGCTGTTGAAAAACAGGATTACTGCATACAGCGCGAAGTAGCAGGCGAACAGGATGGCGTAAACCTCCCAGTTGGCCTCTCCGGTGGAGAGCTGCTGAAGCAAGCCTGTCTGGTGCATGGGCAGCAGAAACGAAGCGGCCACGGCCAGCGCCGTGGCGCCGCTCATGACCGGGAACAGCAGCATTTCGATATCGGCGTTGAGGACCTCGAAGCTGGCCTGGTAGAGCTTCCAGGTGCGCGCCAGTGTGCTCATGAGGATCCCAGTCCGCCATGCTATCACGCGAGGCGCCGAGACGCGGGGAAAAACTCACTTCGAGAGCGGCTCATGGGCGGGGGCGCAATGAAAGAGGGCGGTGGGGAAAGGAGGCGCCCAAGACCGACAGGAATGTCGGCCGACAGACAAGAATGCCTGCCCCAAAGCAACAGCCTGCCCCTCAAGAGGAACCTGCACTACAAGAGCAGCATGCTTCAGAGGGATGCGCGGGCCAAATCGGAGGGCGTAAGAATCGTCAGCCCTGCGAGTCTTCGTAGTAGTAGTCGTAGCGGTGCCCGAAGGGGCGGGTCAGGAACCACTCGGAGACGCAGTTAAGGACGACGCCGATCAGGCGGTCAGGCGGGATGGCCTCGATGGTTTTCAAGCAAAGAGTGCGGTTGGTGTGGTCCGGGCGAACCACCAGGATGGCGCCGTCGGTGACGTCGTGGATCAAATCGAAATCGGCGACGAGGCCCACGGGCGGGGCATCGACCAACACGTAGTGAAACTCGCGGCGGAGCACGGCAGCCAGGTTGCGCCAGCGGGGGGATTCCAACAGCTCGGCCGGATTGAGAGGCCGCTCGCCCCGGGGCAGGAAGAAAAGTCCGCTCAAGGGCTGCAAGCGAACAATAGCGTCTTCGAGCGGACAGCGTCCTAACAGCACGTCCGACAACCCTGGAGCTTCCGGGACCCCGAGCAGAGCGGCAACTTGACTGCGGCGCATGTCCCCATCGACCAGCAGAACGTTGGTGTTGGGTTTCAGCGCCAGGCAGCCAGCCAGATTGATTGAGGTCACGCTCTTGCCGTCGTCAGCCTGCGCGCTGGAGATCACAAGGGAGCGCGGGCGCTTGTGGTGGCGGAGGATCTTGGTGCGGGCGAGCTTGTACTGCTCGGCGGCCACAGGATCGCTGCCGTCAAACGGCAACAAAGGGGTGCCGCCGTCCAGGGAAAGGGGAACAGCCCGTAACGAGGGGATCAGCCCCTCGGGAGGTTTTGGCGGGGGCGCGGCGTCCTCCTGAGCTGTTGGAGCAGGTTCTGCCGAAATGGGTTCGGGCTGCGTCACGGCAGGAGCTAAGACCTCCGCCTGCGGCTGATGCCGCTTTCGGACCCGCTCTAAGGCCTGGAAAAACCTACTCATGGCGTTCCCCCGAGCGTCCCAGCATCAAAAGCTTTCGAGCCGAGCGCGAGAGCCAGGAACCCTTCTCCCGGCTTTGCCGCCTCTGCAGGGCCAACTCGCCGCCGGCCATCTCCGTGGCCATGACGGCCAATTCCAGAGTCTCCAGGCCGTCCTCGACACCGCCGCCCTCTGACGGCGGAGCCGCGACCGAAGATCCGGTAAGGTCCAAGTCCCGTGCCACGGACTGTACGATGGCTGCGCTCACCGACGGCGTCCCCTCCGCAAAAGCCATCATGAGCGCATTATCGCAGATGGCGTTAATGAGCCTGGGGATGCCGCTGGAGTAGCGGGCCACGGCATCTAGGGCGTCTTCTTCAAAGGGAATGCGGCTGTCCCCACCGGCGCGGCTCCAGCGGTAAGCGATGTACTCGCGGACATCCTCGCGGCCCAGAGGCCGTAAGGTGAAGCGGTAGGCGACGCGCTGCTTGAGCTGGGCCATGTCGCTTTGCCGCAGCACCTCATCGAGTTCAGTCTGGCCGGCCAGGACGACCTGAATCAGGCCCCCGTGGCGGGTGTTGTAATTAGTGAGCAGCCGGACCTCCTCCAGGAGTTCCTTGCTGAGCTTGTGCGCCTCATCGATGATCAGGGCCACCGTGCGGTTCTCTTCATTGGCCTTCAACAAGAACCTCTCGAACACGAGGAGCCTCTCGGCCTTGTTGGCGCGCGCCGCGTTCAAGAGGCCAAACTGAAGCAGCACGAACTCCAGAAACTCGGCAGGGTTGAGGGTGGGGACCGGCACGTAGGCGACCTGCACGGAAGAGGTTCCGATGGCTTTAAGGACGGCGCGGAGGATCGTGGTTTTGCCGGTTCCGGCCTCACCGGTTAAGGTCATCAGACCACGGTGCTTGAGGATCGCGTAGATCAGGCCGGTGGCGGCCTCGCGGTGCTGTCCCGTCAGGAACAGGAACTGGGGGTCGGGGTCGATCCCGAAGGGTTTGTAGCGCAGTCCGTAGGAATCTTCGTACATCGCTGCCTCCTGCTTATCTCCGTGCCGTTGCGGGGCTGTGTCGCGCCACGCCTTCCATCAGCTCCGCGGCGGTGAGCCTCCTTGCGGCGGACTGAATCTGCATCTTTGGAACCCGCGCCAGGACTAGTAATTCTCTGGGCAATTCCCATTCCCCGAGAAAAACATTTTTATTCATTTCGTACGCGACCCCGATCATGAATGCCAGCAGGAGGGCCGCCGTCCACCCGCCCAAGGCCCAGGTCAGGCGGTCCGGCTTCACCGGTTTTTCCGGCACCCGGGCCGGGTCCAGTACGACGAACCGCTCCGAACGCTGGGTGGTCTCCATCTGGGCGGCCATTTCCGCGGCCATCTGCTTATCCAGAAGCGACTGGTAGTTGGCCTTGGAGATCTCGTAGTCCCGGGCAATGGTCGCCAACTGCTGCTCGCGGACAGGAAGCTGACTGATTTTCTTCTGGACGCCGGAGATGTCGTGCAAAATCCGCTGCTTGTCCGCCTCGAGGTCTTTGAGGCGGCGGTCGAGAACCGCCATCTGGCCACGGATCTGCTCGATCCGCTCCTTTTCCCGGATCAGCGTGCCGCTCATGGCGACCTGCCCGGTGGTGGCTGAAGGCGGCTCTGGGGCCGCAGGTAAAGCGGCGGCGGCCTTTTGGCGCGCTTCCTTGAGCCGCTCCAAAGCAGCCCGCGTATCCCGTACGTCGGGGTGGTTCTCGGTGTAGCGGGAACGCAAGGCGGCCAACCTCTTTTCGAGCTGTTCGAACTCGGTTTCCGTGGGCTGCTCCCCGCTCCCCTTCGCAGGCCCCGCCATCTGTTGCGTCATCCGCTCCAAAGCATCGTGGGAAGCGATGGCGGCACTCAATTCGTTCTCGCGGAGAATCTTGGTCTGCTCGGTGCGCCCAATTTCGTCCTGCACGGCTTGCAATTGCACTTGCAGCCGGGCGAGCATCGAAGCCAGCACCGACTCCTGCTGGGGCAACTCGCCGCTGTGCTGGCGCTTATATTCGCTGAGGATGGCCTCCTGCTGCTCCAGCCGCTGCTTGGCCTCGGCGACCTGGGCCTTCAAGAACTCCGAGGTGCCCATCGCGTAGACTTCCCGGCTGCGGAGGTTCTGCTCGATGAACTGGGAGGCCAGCTCATTGGCCACCTTGGAGGCGAGCAGGGGATCCTCCGATTGGTAGGTTATGCGGAATGCCGCGGCTTGCTGGCGTTCCCTGTTAAAACCGGGCTCCAACTGCACCGTGATATGGGAGCGCATAAGGTCGACGATTTCTTCCTCGACCATTCTGCGGCGCTCCTCTCGGTATAGGTTAAACTTCTGAATCACCTTTAACAGGCTGGTATAACTGGTGATCTGCTGGGCCAGCGCGCTCAGCCTCGAAGCGACGTCGGTGTTGACGGTGGAGCTTACAAACCTCTCGGGGATGCGCTGGTTTTCGACCAAAATGAGCACCTCCGCTTGATAGACGGGCGGCAGGAGATAGACGATGCCGGTGGCCGCCACCCCGAATGCGATCCATAACGCGAGGATCAGGAACTTCCTCTTCCACACCGCCCGGACCCAACTGAGCGGCGGAAGCTGAGCCAGTTTAAAGTCGGATCTCACCGCACCACCTCCGCATGAGCGCGCAGGCCTTTCTGCGTTTGCTCCAGAGCGACCCGCGCCATCTCCGCGTGTTTGGGATCCGGCCCAGCGGCCAGCGCCTGCCGCAAGGAGGCCATCCCACGCTCTACGTCCCCCAGTTTCAAGTAAGTCAACCCCAAATAACAATGGCGGAATGCCGCGGTGGGTCCCATGGCATTACCCTGTTTAGAAACGGCCTCTTTCAAATATTGCGCCGCCGTGTTGTAAATCCCTTTGCGGTAATAGATCCAACCAACGACGCTGGTGGCGTCCAGGTTATCGGGTTCGGCCTCCTTGGCCTTCTGGGCGAGATTCAGCGCCTCGTCTTCTCGACCCAAGTATTCACCCAGGAGGTAGGAGAGGTTGGTCAAGGCGTTGACGTTCGCCGGAGCAACCTCCAGGACCTTGCGGTAGTGGTCCGCGGCGGCATCGATGTTCTTCGCCTGCGTCTCCAGGGCGGCCAGAATGGAATGCACGACGATGGGATCGGCGCCGCGGCTCAGGACCGCGTTGAGCCGCTTGCGGGCTGCGTCCAGGTTTCCGGCGGCCAGATCCAGCCGGGCCAGAGAGACTTCGGCTTCGCTAAATCCGGGCTCTGCCTCTATGGCCGCCTGGAAAGCCCGTCTGGCTTCTTCAGGGCGGCCATTGGCGAGCAGCCGTTCTCCGAAAAAATGCTGCACACGAGTCGACTTGGGATGGTTGGCCGCATGCCGCCGCAAAGCATCCAGCGCAGCCGATACGCTCTTTTGGGCCGCCACGGCGCGGTAGAGCCCGCCCAAGGCGCCCAAGTGGGCCGGGTTCTGACGCAGGGCGGATTCGAAGGAAGCCTGCGCCGCCGCGTTCTGTTTCCACCGCAGCTTCACTTCCCCGTCGAGGGCCAGCAGATCCGGCGCGCTGCCGCGGGCCAGGGCCTGCGTGATCTGGGCCGCCGCTTCATCGATTCGGCCCAACGCCAGCAGCGCGTGACTGCGAAGGACGACGTACTCCAGGCTTTCCCGCTGGCTTGGCGGGGCTAAGTCCAAAGCATCGAGCGCGCCCTGAGGGTTTCCCGACTCAGAGAATGAAGTCGCCAGAGCCAGGCGCGCGGCCAGATGGTCCGGGCGCAGGTTCAGCACCTGCCCGAGTTCTTCGCGCTCCAGCCGCCGTTCACCCTGGCGGGCGTAAGTCCGTGCCAGCAAATAGTGGGCTTCCGCCGAGTCCGGCTTATAACGGAGCACTTCCCGGAGCCTTTCTTGGGCCTTGGCCAAAGCCCCGGCGCGGAGGTCGATTTCGCTTTGTTGCAACAGGGCATCCACGTCTCTGGGGTTTTTGGCCAGTGCTTCGGCCAGCAAGCGCCGGGCCTGGTCGGGGCGGTTCAGAACGATGTAGGAGGCGATAAGCCTGGAGCGGGCCTGGCGGTCGGACGGATTCTCCCGAGCGGCCTGCTCGAACTCCCGGAGCGCCTCTTCGCGCTTGCCCTGGCTAAAAAGAAACGCCCCGTAGAGGTGGCGGTAGCGAGGATCTCCCTGGCGGGAGATTTGCCGATAGATTTGGCTGACCTCTTCCAGCTTGCCGCCGGCTGCCTGGAGCGCCGCCAGAGCGAGCATGGCGCGGATGTGCTTGGCGTCGATGGCCAAGGCTTGGCGCAATTCTTTTTCCGCCTCTGCCGGGCGGTTGGTAGCCAGAAGAAACTCCGCCAGAACGACCCGTGCGTCCGCCGACGGGGGCCCGGCGTCGGCCACGGC
>JAIMAR010000205.1 GCA_023511855.1 Bryobacteraceae bacterium | reverse complement strand
GTGCAGCCCGACGCCCGTCGCGCGGACCACCTGCTTCAGGGTACGCTGCCGGATCAAGGGAAAACCTTTCTATTTTTCATGCCTTTGTGCGAGGGCAGTCTAACATGCGCCCGCAGCGCCGCGCAAAAAAAAGCGTAACCGAACGTTACACGCGCCGGGCGCGTGCGCCCGTGCCATGCACCCGCGCGCTCGCCGCGCGTTGCGCGACCCGAAGGAGGCTCGGGCGCGGTCAGTCCGCCTGTTTGCGCAGGAAAGCCGGGATGTCGAGCATCTCGATGCCCGACTGGCGCATCGCCTCCACCGTCGCGTCGCGATTGCGCTTGGAGCGCAGCACCGCAGGCATCTCGAGCGTACCGTAGTCGACCTCGAGCCCGTGGTTGTCGGTGCCGGTCTTGCCCGCGACCACGGTCAGCGGCTTCGACTGCCCGCGCGCCGCCGGCTTGCCGAGCCCGGTGGCGACGATCGTCACCTTGTGCCGGCTCAGCTCCTCGTACAAGCGCGCGTTTTCGATGGAGGCCGCGATCTGCGGCGCCAGCAGCGCCAGCACCCGCACATGGTCCTCGGTGAAAAAACCGATGCGCTCGCTTTCCAGGTCCATAACCCCGATGACCCGGTCGCGGACCACCAGCGGGACCGCCACCTCGCTGCGGATATCCGGGTGCGAGGGGATGTATCGCGGATCGGCCTCGGTGTCATCCACCCGCACCGGTTCCCGGGATTCCGCCGCAGCCCCGGTGATGCCCTTGCCGAGAGGAATGTTGTCCACCGTCGAGCGGGTGTCGTAGCGGGAACTGAACAGGTGGCGCAACAGCCGCTGCGTTTCGTCCACCAGATAGACATTGAACGAGTCGTACAGGACCAGCGCCCGCACGGCCGTGGCGATTCGTTGCAGCAGCTCGTTCAAGTCGCGGATCGACGAAAACTCCGGCGCGAGCTTGGCCAGCGTCCGCAGGGTCCGGTTCTGGCGCTCCACCCGGCGGTGCAACCGCGCGTTGTAGATGGCCGCCGCCACACGCGAGGCGATCAACTGGAGCGTGGATTTCTCGTAGTCGCCATAGGCGTTGAGCCTTGTCGACTGGAGGTCGATGACGCCCACCAGCTTGCCGCGGAACGCCATGGGCACCGCCAGCTCCGTACGCACTGCGTCCAGCGCATTCAGATAGCGCGGATCAGTGCGCACATCGCCCACCAGGATCGCTTCCCGGGCTTGCGCGGCCGCTCCCGTGATTCCTTCGCCCAACGGAATGACCAGCCTTTCGATCACTTCCCGGCGGTGCCCCATAGCATAGGCGATCCTCAGGCCCTTGAGCTTCTCGCTGTAAAGCAGAATGGCCAGCAACTCGCAAGGGATCACCCGCAGAATCAAATCCGCGACGCCGGCCAGCAGCCGGTCCAGATCCAGCGTCTCGGACGTGACGGAGGCGATCTCCAGGAAGAAATCCAGGAGTTCGGCGGGATCACGAAAACGGGCGGTGGAGCGGGAGGAATAGGGCATCCTTCGTTGGGTGTGCGGTGTGAGCCGCTCTGTCGGGTCACAAGCCCGGCCGGAATGGCGCCCCGCCGGGCTCCATTCACATCCTTCCGCCGCACCCGGCGGATCCGCGCCACTTTCCTGCGCATTTCCGCAAGCTCAGAAGGTTCATGATAGCACACAGTTCTCCCGCTCCCCGGATTTCGTGCGCTCGAGATAGCTCTCAGAAATCTTCCGTGAGGCGGCAGATAGAGGCTGGCGCATCCGGTCCCAGGAAAGCGTGGCAGCCCCGAGCTGGAGCACAAAGAAGCCGCCCGGGCGTCCGGCTCTGGGACAGGTTAGGTTTCGGCGGCGGGTCAGAGCCCGCCGCTGGCCGAACGCCCCCGGGCGGAGGTCAGGCCAGCGGTTTACTGGATGGGGTTTCCGTTGGCGTCGAACTTCATCATTGACTTCTGCTTGCCCGACACAACCTGAGCTTCGTACGTTGTCTTGCCATCTTCTGTAATGGACACCAGCCGGGTGAGCTTGCCAGCGCCAATTGCCTTCTTGATGGCGTCCTGCGTCGCGACCGGGAGGCTATCCAGCTTCACCGTATGCCGGACCGGCTTGGCGCTCGCCGTGGTTGCCGTCTGCGCCGCTTCTCTCCTTGCGGCGCCCTTGCCCTTGGTCTGCTGGGCGAACCCAACCGATACCGTCAGCGCACAGGCCAAAAGAGCAACAATCATCTTCTTCATGGGATCATCTCCTTGCCGGCGGATTGTTCCGCCTTCCATCCCCATCTTGAGGTAGCGCCAGCGGTCCGCGAAATAGCCTTTGCGGGCTAGCAGCGCCGCCAAAAGCAGGCTAGGCTTGTTCCGCCGCGGCTGCCCTGCCGTAAACTGGAGTCAGATCAACGGCTTCGCAAGGAATTCTTCTATGCAGCCCCTGCCGCGCCAAGTCACGTCCCAGAGTATCCTGCAAGTGCTGCTGGCCGGGTTCGGCTTAGTGATACTGCTGCTTGTGGTTGCGGGCTTCGTGGGGACCGCCGGAATCCGCTCCATCCAGCGCAACGCTGCCACCATCGTCCAGCAGCAGCAGGAATTCGCGGGGTTGATCGACACCTTGCAGCACGAGCAGCAGGCCCTTAGCGCGGTCTTTTACAACCTATCCCGGGAACCGGAGTCCATCGACAGGGCCAAAATCCTGGCCGAACTGGACGCCGCCGACCGCAACATCCGGGAGATTTCACGGCGCACCGAGGGAACGGCAGAAGAGGCCAACGGCCGCCAGCTCGGGCAAGCAACCGCCGAGTTCACCTCCGAAGCGCGCCGCCTGCTGAGCCAGCCGCACCCCTCCTCGCTGCTCTCGCGGGACCTTTTTCAGCGCCACCGGCAGGTTACCGCGATCGTGGCCCGCATGGCTGCTGTGGGGCGGCAGAAATCTCTGGAGGCCCAGCAGATGATCACCGTCCAGTCCAGGCGTATGTTGACCCAGTCCGTGTGGTTCCTGGCCGTCAGCCTGGCGCTGGCGCTGGTCTTCACCGTGGCCACAGTGCGCATGACCACGGATCTGTTCCGCAAGATGGAATGGCAGGCCAGCGAACTGAGCCGCGTCTCCTGGCACATGCTGGAGAGCCAGGAGAGCGCTGCGCGCCGCTTCTCCCATGAGCTGCATGACGAACTTGGGCAAACGCTCACCGCCCTGAAGGCCAGCTTGCTGACGCTGGAGCAAACCGGAGCTTCGGGCGAAAAGCTGCGCGACTGCCTGGAACTGGTTGAAGACGCGCTGCGCAACGTGCGCGAGCTGTCCCACTTGCTTCACCCCACAGTCCTGGACGACTTTGGGCTGGACTCCAGTTTGCGCTGGCTGGCCGAGAAATTCACCGAACGCACCGGAATTGCGGTGAACTACCAGTCCAATTTCTCGGGACGTTTGACGGAGGACGCCGAAATCCACTTATTCCGTATCGCCCAGGAGGCTTTAACCAACGTGGCCCGGCACTCCAAAGCCCACCGCGTGGAGGTGAGCCTGAACGCCAACCGCTCCCAGATCCGCCTGAAAATTGCGGACAATGGAGTGGGCCTTCCCGATTCACGGGGCATAGCCGAGCGGGGATTCGGCATGGTGGGCATGCGCGCGCGGGCTCGGGGGGCCGGAGGGGAGCTAGTGGTACACTCCCGGCCCGGGCAAGGTCTCACGGTGGAGGCGGTGATCCCAAAGCGGATGACGGAAGATGAACCCAAAGATTCGCATCCTTCTGGCGGATGATCACGCCTTGGTCCGCCAGGGGTTCCGGCGCATTTTGGAAGCGGAACCGGACATGGAGATCGTCGGCGAAGCGGACAACGGACGGGAAACCGTGGCGCTGGCCGAGAAGCTGAGGCCCGACGTAATCGTGATGGACGTCGGCATGCCGGAGTTGAACGGCATCGAGGCCACTCGCCGCCTGTCGGAATCCCTGCCCCGAACTCGCGTGCTGGCTCTCAGCATGCACAAGGACTCGGTTTATGTGCGCGAGATTCTCCGAGCGGGCGCCCGTGGCTATCTTCTCAAAGACGCCTTCGACCGGGACCTGCTGCTCGCCGTCCGGGCCGTGGCTCGAGGAGAGGCGTACCTAAGCCCCGCGGTTTCCGAGGCTGTCCTCAGCGACTACCGCCGCCATGTACGCGACCCGCTGGACCTGCTCACCAGCCGGGAACGCGAGGTTTTACAAATGCTGGCGGAGGGCAAAACCAACAAGGAAATCGCGGCGGCCCTTCAGCTCAGCGTCTATACCGTGGACGCACACCGCGGGCGGATCATGGAGAAACTCAACCTGCATAGCATCGGGGAACTCGTGCGCTTTGCCATGCGCCACGGGCTGGTGGAATGATAGGTCTCCCGTGCGTGTCTATTCTTCCGGCGGAGGCTCCTCCAAGTCCGATATCAAGTTCTCGAAACGCATCAGGTTGCCGCGGAAGACCAGGTCGATGGTATCGATCGGCCCATTTCGCTGCTTGGCCACGATGAGTTCCGCTTTCCCTTTCAGATCCTCGCGCTTGTTGTACACTTCCTCACGGAAGATGAACGCCACCAGGTCGGCATCCTGTTCGATGGACCCGCTTTCCCGCAGGTCGCTCAACTGAGGCCGGTGGTCGCCCTTGCGCGCCTCCGGAGCGCGGCTCAATTGCGACAGCGCCAGCAGCGGGATCTTCAGCTCCTTGGCCAGCAGTTTCAGGCCCCGGGACAGCGCGCTGACCTCTTGCACCCGGTTGTCGAACTTGCCCCGCGCCGTCATCAACTGAAGGTAGTCCAGCACCACCAACCCCAGCGGCCGCTCCGCTTGCAGCCGCCGCAGCTTGGCGCGCATTTCCATCAGCGAGATTCCGGCGCTGTCGTCGATGAACAGCGGCGCTTCTACCAGCTCGGCAGCCGCCCGTTGCAACTTCCGGCGCTCCTCCGCATCCAGATAGCCCAACCGGTAGCGCTGCGAGTCCACCCGCGCCCCGGAACAGAGCAGGCGGCTGAACAAGGCCTCTTTCGACATCTCCAGCGAGAAGATCGCCACGGTCTTCTTGAGCTTCACCGCCACGTGGTGCGCGATATTTAGCGCCAGCGCCGTCTTGCCCATCGAGGGGCGGCCCGCCAGCACGATCAGCTCTCCTTCGTGCAGCCCGCCGGTGAGCTCATCGAACCGCTTGTAGCCGGTGCTGAGGCCACGAATCCGGCTGGCGGGGTCCAGCAGAGTGTTCAGCCCGCCCGGGTACTCGTCGATGATTTCCCCGGTGGAGGCCAGGCCGGTCCGGTTCTTGCCCTCCCCTAACTTCAGCAAGATTTCCTCGGCGTTGGCCAGGATCTCTTGCGCTTCCTCCTCGCCGGCCAGACAGCGGTGAATTAAGTTCTGCGAAAGCGAGATCAACCGCCGGAGCAGCGACTTTTCTTTGACCACCCGCACGTAGCTCTCGATGTTCTCAATTCGCGGCAGCCCTTCATCGAGAGACACCAAATAGCTGTAGCCGTCGCAGGCTTCCAACTGGTTGTGGCGGTTCAGCTCCTCGGCCAGAGTGAGATGATCGATCTTCTCCCCGCGGCTGTTCAGCTCGCCCATCCGCAGGAAGATTCGCCGGTGCTTTTCCAGGCTGAAGTCGTCCGCTTCCAGCACGGCCGCCACCGGCACGAACAACGAGTCGTCCAGCAGAATGGAGCCGAGCACGCAGCGCTCTGCGTCCAGATTCGCGGGCAATCCTTTCTCAAGCGTGAGGTCTGCGGTGGCCATAAAAGAACGCCCTAGTGTAGCCGCCTTGCGGCCTCCGGCGCCATCGTGTTTTAGCGCAGCCCGTGCTTAAAGTTGCGCAGTGGAAAACAGCGGACTCACCTCCGTGTCCGCCGCGCCGCTCAACCTTTTTAAACGCAGCCATGGAGGCATCGCCATCCGCAGTTTCCACAGGAAATCCGAAAACAATTCTAGTCTATTTTGTACTATCCCGGCGCCTTTTTCCAGACCCTTCCGGCATTTCATAATAAAATCCATGCAGGCTTCCTGGCTTCCATACAAGGCCGTAACCGTTTACCCTTTCACTCCCGACGAGGCAGCGCGCCTGACAGAGGCCGCCGGCGGCCGCGTGCAGATCGTGGTTTGCCAGGACCGGGAGGAGTTTCGACGTCTTCTGCCCGAGGCGGACATCGTCTATGGGGATGTGAAGGCCCCGGAACTGCCGCTGGCCGGGCGCCTGAAGTGGATCCAGGCTGGGGCAGCCGGGATCGACGACTTGGATCCCGAAGTACTCCGGAGCCCTGTGCCCATCACGACGTACGCCGGCGCCTTCGCCCCGGCCATCGCCGAGACCGCGATCGGGCTGATTTTGGCTTTGACCCGCGGCATCGCCAAGTACTACGTGCCGCAATTCCTCAACCGCACAATGAATCCGGTGGGCACCCCCAAGTCGGACCATCACACCGAGATTTCAGGAAAGGTCATGGGGATTGCCGGACTGGGAGGCATTGGCCGCGCCCTGGCGCGGATCGCCCACCACGGTTTTCAGATGCGGGTGATCGGAACCGTGCGGCGGCCGCCGGCTTCAATGCCCGAGTACGTAGACGAACTGAGGGAGTCCTCCTGGCTGCCGGAGATGGTTCCGCACTGCGACGTGGTGGTGGCCGCCGCGCCGCTTACGCCTGCAACGGAGAGGATGTTCAACGAAGACATCTTCCGCCGCATGAAGCGGACGGCCATTTTTGTGGCGCTCTCCCGCGGCAAGCTCTTCGACGACCTGGCCCTGGTGCGGGCGCTGAAAGAAGGCTGGATCGCCGGGGCTGCCCTCGATGTCTTCCCGGTGGAGCCTGCGCCGGCGGATCATCCAATTTTCGACTGCCCGAACGTGGTCATGAGCGCGCATACCTCCGGCTGGAGCCCAGAGCGCCAGCAGCGGGTCATCGGATTATTCGCAGAGAATTTGCGCCGCTTCGTCGCCGGCGAGCCGCTTCTGAATCTCGCCGACAAGGAAGCCGGCTATTGACGGCCCCCCGGCCGGGCAGTGATAAAATGAAAGTGATCGTTGGGAGGTCGTCTAACGGTAAGACGGCAGACTCTGGATCCTGTCTCTTAAACACATCACCGACCACACGAGAAAGAGCCAGATCACGAATGCCGTCATCAGCTGGAAAAAAAA
>JAIMAR010000204.1 GCA_023511855.1 Bryobacteraceae bacterium | reverse complement strand
CCACTGCGATGACGACAGCCCGCCAAATCAAAGTCTTGTTCATATTCCGAAACGCCTAACTGGTTTTCTCAGGGATGACGGCGGAGACCGCGCTGCGCGCCACCTGAATCTTCACGTTGTCCGGCTTGACCCGCAAGACCAGGGTGTCATCCTCTAATGCCACGATGGTGCCCAGGATGCCGCCCGTCGTCAGGACCCTCTGGCCGGATTGCAGTTCCCGCAGCATCTGCTGCTGCCTCTTCTTCTGCCTCTGCATGGGCAAGAACAACAGAAAGTAAAAGATGGCGAAGATGAGCAGAATCGGGAGGAAGCCGACGAGAGGATTCGACGGCGCTTGCGCTTGCACAAACATTGCTGGGACCACCTTGGGCCTCCTTGCCTGAATCGGTCTGCGGTGCTGGGATCTACTCCGTTCTTTGCGCTGGGGGAATGCGCCGAGGCTGGCGCAGGCAAACTCCGCTTATCCCTCCCCGCTCCGGACCGCCCGCCACTCCCTCAGCCGGTCCGGAAATGTACCAAACATTATAGACTGCCTGAGATCCCGCATGATGTCAAGGTAGTGCTGGAGATTATGCAGGGTCGCCAGCGTGGAGAACAGCATTTCGCCCGCCTGGAACAGGTGCCGCAGGTAGGCCCGGGAGAAGTTGCGGCAGGTGTAGCACGGGCAGGTCTCGTCGACCGGAGCCGGGTCATCTTTATAAATCGCTTGCTTGATAATCACCCGGCCCCGCTGCGTGAACAGACACCCGTTGCGCGCGTTGCGGCTCGGCAACACGCAGTCCATCATGTCGATGCCGCGGGCCACGTACTCGGCAAGCTCTTCCGGCATCCCCACGCCCATCACATAGCGCGGGGAATGCTCGGGCAGCAAGGGCGCGGTGGCCTCCACCATCTCCAGGCTGAGCGCGCGCGGCTCTCCCACCGACAAGCCTCCGATCGCGTATCCCGGGGCCCCCAACTCGAGGAGCTGCTCGGCGCACTGGCGGCGCAAGTCCGGGAACATGGAGCCCTGGACGATCGGGAACAAAGCGCAGGGCGTCTCCCCCAGGCGCTGGTAGTGGCGCCAAGCCACCTGCGCCCAGCGCACGGTCCTTTCGACCGACTGCCGCGCGGCTTCATGGGTGGCAGGATATTCCAGGCATTCGTCGAGAGCCATGATGATGTCGGCGCCTAGCGCCACCTGCACGTCGACCACGGACTCCGGCGTGAACCAGTGCGCGTCGCCGTTGAGATGGGACCGGAACAACACGCCCTCGTCGGTCACCTTGCGCAGGCTATTGAGGCTGAAAACCTGAAAGCCGCCCGAGTCGGTGAGGATGGCCCGCGGCCAGCTCATGAAGCGGTGTAGCCCGCCGAGCCGCCGGATGGTCTCGTGCCCCGGCCGGAGGAACAGATGATAGGTGTTGGCCAGCAGGATTTGGACGCCCAGGTCGTTTTGCAGGTCGCGTTGGGTGACGCCCTTGACGGTGGCCTGCGTGCCGACCGGCATGAAGACCGGCGTTTCGACCACGCCGTGCGGCGTGTGCAGCAGTCCCGCCCGGGCCCCAGTGTGCGGGCACCGGGCGACGATTTCAAAACGTATGGCAGCCAACCCTCCATTCTAAAGGGCGCAGGCAAAGATCTGAGATAGGGTGCTCGGAGAGTCAAGCGCCCCGTGTGAGCGTAAAAATGTGGCGGGGTTTATGAGGCTCACGCAATCCGCGTGGCGAGAATCACGCGCAGCGGCTCGCGCAGCAGTTCTTCGGTGCGCCCCTCAAAAGCCTTAAAATGAGCCGTGGCCGTGTGCGCCTCCAGCGCCGTCATCGATTCCCACCGCTCGTAAAAGAAGTAATGCCCCGCATCGTCGTTGTCCGCATGCAGGTCATATTGCAGGCAGCCTGCCTCGGCCCGCGTCGGGGCCACCAGCGCCATCAAAGCCTGCCGGAGATTCTCCTCCTGTCCCTGCTTCGCGTATACCTCCGCAAAAACCACCAGTTCCTTGTCAGCCATAAGCCTTGAGTTTACCGTGAGCGGCCAGACGATGCCGCGGCCGAAGGTCCACGCTGCCGGATTGGTTATAAAATCGGGAGGTCCGCCAAGCAGGACCAGCCGGCTCCGGCGCTTCCTCCCTGGCGTTCGGCGCGAAGGGCATGAGCCGCAGGCGGCCGTCAGGATCTGCTGCCGGAGTGAAGCTGAAGATCAGCCGAAAGGATTATTTCAAACATGACCAACCTCACGCGCCGCTCATGGATCAAAGGCAACGCGGCTCTGGCCGCCGCCGGGGCCATTCCCACTTTGCCGCGGCAGGCCGCCGCAGGCCCGCCGGGAAGGATCATCCTGTCCCACGTGCTCAGCCTGGACCAGAAAGACCGCATCAAACTCTGCCTCCAAATGGGCGTCCGGCACGTCGTCTCCTCGCCCTCACTTCGAGGCATCGGCCCCGACCAATATGAAGCAGCGATGCGCAAACACAAGGAAGCTTGGGCCGAGGCCGGCATGAAGGTCGCCGTCTACGAAGTCATGACGCCGGTGCCCGCCGACAATATCCGCCGCGGCACGCCGGGGCGCGATCAGGAGCTCAGGAACTGGATCGCTTATGTGGAGGCGATGGGTAAGGTTGGCATCCCTGTGTTGTGTTACAACTTCGGCCAGGGCGGACGGCGCACCGGAAGGGTCGTCTTGCGGGGCGGCGCCATCTCCACTGAGCACGACTACGAGGCGTCGAAGAAGCTTCCGCCCGTGGCGGAATCGTTGACCGAGGACCAACTCTGGGAAGCGCTCACCTGGTTCATCCAGCGGATCACTCCGGTGTGCGAAAAGGCCGGCGTAAAAATGGGCTATCACCCCAACGATCCTTCGGTGTCCCCCTACCTCGGCTCGGCGCAGATCATGATCAGCCCCGCGGCCTACCGGCGGCTGTTCGCCATCGCCGACAGCCCGTACAACGGCGTCTCGTTCTGTCAGGGCAACTTCCGCTCAATGAAATACGCCCCCGGAGAAGACATTTATTCGGTGGCCACCGAGTTCGCCGAGCGCAAGAAGATCCAGTTCGTGCACTTCCGAGACGTCGAGGGCACGGCGGACACGCGCTACCACGAGACCTTCCACGACGAAGGCCCGACCGATATGGCGCGGATGCTCCAAATCTACGCCCGCTCCGGGTTTGTGGGTCCGCTGCGCACGGACCACGCACCGGCCATGGAAGGCGAGGACTCGGAAAAGAACCCCGGCTACGCCATGCTCGGGCACATTCACGCCCTGGGCTTCGCCAAAGGAATCATGCAAGCCCTGAACATCGCCTACGAGTAGACGGCGGCGCGCGGGCCCTAGTATTCAGGCGCGGGGCGGACGTCTGCCGTCAGCGGCGTTCAAGGACGGAGTTCGCCCACAAGTAGAACGCGTTGTGCGGGCTCCAGTACTCGGTGGTCCGCCAGTCGAAGCCGTACTCCATGTCGAGCACCGGTTCGTCCTCCACGTTGCCCGCGATGCCGTTCATGATGCCCCCGATGATCAGGCCCACATAGCGGGAGTGGGGATAGGGATTGCGCATGCCCTCGCCGGTCATCAGACAGGCGCCGAAGGGATTCGCGCCCATGATCCATTCAAGCTGCCGATAGGCCAAGTCCCGGTACGCCCGATTGCCGAAGATGTGCGCCGCTTCGCCCAGCAGCGCTGCGTAACACTCCAGATGCGAGGTGGTCCCTAGCCACCAGGAACGCTGCCGCACCGGCAGGAAGTAGCGGTAGGTCAGTTCTCCGGCCAGGGGGCGGTAATGTTCTTTGGTGGGGGAGCCGAAAAAGACCCCGAAGGGCATGATGCGGTAGGCCGAGCGCGAGGTCATCGGAAGCACGTACTCGTCCAGGTGCAGCCGCACCGCATCGCGCCAGCGCTGCGCTTCCAGGTGCTTCGGAAACTGCGCCGCCAGCGCCAGCAAGGCCAGAGGCGGGAGCGCGGAGTACACCGCGTCGGCATACGGAGCCCGCGGGTTGGTCCCGGCCAAAAAGTAACCGCGTACCTGCTTCTGCCCGCCTTCGAAAGAAGTGTTCTGGCGACGGAGCAACTCCGCTCCAAGCGTAGCCGCCGCGGCGGCGTACTCTTCGGCGCCGGTCGCGCGGTGCATTTCTGCGGCGGCGATGGCCCACCAGCTCAGCTCGCGCGTATTCCCTTCCCGCTTCGCCGCGCGCCAGCAGCGGACGCCGGCGTCCAGGCAGGCTTGCCCGTAGCCCGGGTCCGCCGCGCGGAACGCCTGGAACACCATTGCCTGAAGCGCGGTCCACATGGCCTGGACCAAGCCCGGCTTGCCGGTGTTGACGTAGCGGTCGTCGGCGGTGCCCCGGAGGTTGTCGGTCCAGTGGTTGTCGCTGTTGTCGCCGTTGACGCCGCCGGCTACATCGGCCCAGACCAGGCCGTCTGTGTCCTGCATCTTGAGGAAGTAACGGTTGCCCCAACGGACTTCTTCCAAAATCGGGGCCAGGCCGGAGCCGGCCGGATCCCAATCCTCTCCGAGGTTGCGCGCCAGATGGAGCAGCCCGAAGGCGTTCGTCATGGTGGCGTCCATCCACTTGCGCAAGTCGCCGGCATCGTGCCAGCCGCCGGTGAGGTCGACGTGCTGGCCGTTGTCGCGGCGGCGCGCATCGTCCAGATGACACGCCGGGTGAACGCCGGGCACGGCCACGCCGCACCGCTGGGCCCTGTGGTAGGAGACCGCCTTGGGCAGGGTCCGCCTCCACGCGTCCGAGCGGATGAAAAACGGGACCGAGCGCTCGCCGCCCGCGGTGGCTTGGAGCATGAGCATCTCACCTTTGACGTCGCTGAAATCTCCAACCAGGCACTCGCCGAAGTCGCTGGCGGTCTTGCGCAGCGGCCGCGTGATGCGCAGCGGGTTGGGGACGGAGGCGATGTCGCGCACGGTGAATTCGGTGGGCGCAGCCCCGCCCGTCAGACGGTAAATAAAGATCTTGGGAGAATCCGGGAGAAACCCGAGGTGATTGAGAGCGATCGCGGGAGAGGCGGGCGCGGTGAGCTTTTCCACGCGCGGATCTCCGAGCGGCTGGGTCTGTTGCGCAGCAGTAAGGGCAGGCGCGAGCGCGCCAGCGGCCACCAGAAAATCACGCCGGTTCATGCTGACACTGTACTTCAAACGCAAGCGATCCGCGCAGGAGTACGCCCGAGCACGCGCCCATACCGCGCGGAGGGAGTCTCCACCCATGGGAACAGGTGGAACGGCGCCTCCTGCACAGCCGCAAGCCGCGCCGGGCAGATTGAGTTCACTCAGGGCGCAGCCGGAACAGCCGTTCGAAGTTTGCCGTCGTCTGCTGGGCCACCTCTTCGGCGCTCACGCCCCGGCAGGCGGCCAGACGGCGGACCACCTCCGCCACATAGGCAGGCTCGTTGCGGCGGCCGCGCATCGGAGCAGGAGCCAGATACGGCGCATCGGTTTCCACCAGCAGCCGGTCCACGGGCGCGGCAGCCGCAGCGGCCCTGACCTTGTCCGCCTTGGGGAAGGTCAACACGCCGCCGAAAGCCAGGTGGAAGCCTAGCTGCACGCCGCGCCTGGCCTCCTCCGGTCCACCGGAAAAGCAATGCAGCACTCCGCCCGGCGCTGCCCCGCCCCAGTGCTTCTCCAGCAGAACCCAGGTATCCTCCCAGGCGTCCCGGGTGTGAATAATGATGGGCTTGCCCGCGCTGCGCGCCAAGTCGAGCTGCGCCGCGAAAACCTCGCGCTGGCAATCCCGCAGCGAGTTGTCGTAGTAGTAATCGAGACCGATCTCGCCCACCGCCACCGCCTTCGGATGCGCCAGAAGTTCCTCCATCCGCCGCCAGGTCTCCGGCCTAGCCTTGCGGGCATCATGCGGATGCACGCCCACGGTGGCCAGCACCGGCTCGTAGCGTTCGGCCATGCGGATGGCGGCTTCCAGATCCGGAGGCCCATTGCCCGAGCCGATGGAAAGCATGCGGCATACGCCTGCCTCTAGCGCACGCTCCACCACCGCATCCCGGTCCGGGTCGAAGCGCGGATCATCCAGGTGGCAGTGCGAATCCACCAGCTTCATCGCAGGCGCGTCCCGGGGGGCACATCGGCGGCCAGCGTGACCAGCACAGGCTGGCCGCCCTCGGGGGTGGCCGCCAGGATCATCCCGTCGGAGAGAAGTCCGCGCAGCTTGCGAGGCTGGAGGTTCGCCACGATCACCACCTTGCGGCCGATCATCTCTTCCGGGGTGTAGGCTTCGGCGATCCCCGCCACGATGCTGCGCGGCGCGCCCTCGCCCAGGTCCACTTGCATGTGCAGGAGCTTGTCCGCGCCTTGGACCCGCTCGGCGGAGAGCACCAGACCCACGCGCAGGTCGACTTTGGCGAATTCATCGATGGAGATCTTCTCTCCGGTCTGCGCCGCTTCCGGCTCTGGCTTGGGCGGAGTCTTGCCCATCAGCGCCGCCTGCCGCACCGTCTCATGCTCTTCCAGCGCCCGCATCTTCGGAATGACCTTATTGGGATCCAAGCGCGGAAACACCGCAGAAACCTCGCCGATCTTTTGCCCCGCAGGCAACTGGCCCCAGCGCAGGTCCTTCCAGGAAAAGTCTTCCAGCTCCCCGGTCATGCCCAGTTGCCTCCAGATCTGCGACGCGGAGGAGGGAATAACCGGGTACACCAGAGCACAGGCAATGCGCAGCACCTCGGCGGCGGTGTACAGCGTTTCGTCCAGCTTGCGCCGCGAGGGGTCGTCCGTCTTGGCCGCAAGCGTCCAGGGTGCGCATTCAACGATGTACTTGTCCGCGGCGCCGAGCAGTCCCCAGAGCGTCTCGAGCGCCTTGGAAAACTCGAAGTTCTCATAGGCGGCGATCGTGCCCTCGATCACGCGCCCCGCCAGCGCACCGATCTCGGCGTTGCCCGATGAGGCGGGCAGGACGCTGCTGCGGTACTGCCGGACCATCGTCAGCGTGCGGCTGGCGAGATTGCCCAGCCCATTCGCCAGATCCGAATTGTAGCGGTTCACCAGCGCGTCGTAGCTGAAGTTACCGTCCTGTCCAAAGACGATCTCCCGCAGCAGGAAGTAGCGCAGAGCGTCGGTGCCGGCCACCTGCTGGATGGGCGTGGCGCGGACGATGTTGCCCTTGGACTTGCTCATCTTG
>JAIMAR010000203.1 GCA_023511855.1 Bryobacteraceae bacterium | reverse complement strand
ACTTCACCGACTATGTGCCGGCGACTCTCAAGACTTGCGTCTTCGGTTTCATTGTCGGCTCGGTCGCCTCGTATCTCGGCTATAACACCACCGGCGGGACGGCGGGGGTCGGACAAGCTTCCACGCGCAGCGTGGTCCTCACCTCGATCTTGCTGATCGTCATCAACGTGGTGTTGGTGAAGGCGATCTTCTTCCTGTTACCGGCGGCGCGAGGATGAGCATGGAGCCGCCGGTTCGATTCGAGAAAGTCACCAAGCGCTTTGGGGCGCTGACCGTATTGGACCAGGTCAGCTTCGTGGTGCCTAAAGGGCAGACCTTTTGTGTGCTGGGGCGAAGCGGCACCGGCAAGAGCGTCTTGATCAAGCAACTGGTCGGACTCATCCGGCCGGATGCGGGCCGCATCTACGTGGAGGGAGAGGAGATCACAAGCCTGGCGCCGCACGAACTGGCTCGCGTCCGCAAGCGCATGGGTTTTCTGTTTCAATACTCGGCGTTGTTTGACTCGATCACGGTGGGGGAGAACGTAGCCTTTCCTCTGCGGCGGCACACTTCGCTTTCCGAGCCCGAAATCCGCGAGCGCGTCGCCGCCAAGCTGGCCCGCGTCGGGCTGGACTCTATCCAGCACAAGATGCCATCCGAGATTTCCGGCGGCATGCGCAAGCGCGTGGGACTGGCCCGGGCGTTGGCGTTGGATCCGCCGATTCTGTTAGCCGACGAGCCCTCGAGCGGGCTCGATCCGGTGACCTCCCGTGAAATTGACGAGCTGTTTCTCGACCTGAAACACCACGAGGGCACCACCATGGTGATCGTCACGCACAACATTCCCAGCGCCCGCCGCATCGGTGACCAATTGGCCGTGCTGGAAGGAGGACGGATTTTGGCGCAAGGAACGGCCGCCGAGCTGGAGCAGAGCGAGCACGATCTGGTGCGCGAGTTTATGAAATCCCAAGGAGCCATTTAGCCATGACTTCCAGCCGAAAGATCTTGGTGGGAGCTTTTGTCCTGGGCGGATTTGTTCTTTTCGCTCTGGGCCTGTTTTGGATCGGCGACCGGCGCCTACTGTTTTCGGAAAGCCTGGAACTGGAAACCGAGTTCGCCCATCTCAGCGGGTTGAAAGTGGGCTCGAAGGTGATGGTCAGCGGCATGGATGCCGGCGAAGTGCTGGCGATTCACGTCCCGACTTCCCCGGAAGGAAAGTTCCGCGTGCGCTTCCGTGTGCTCTCCCGCTTTCAGCCCATGCTGCGCTCTGACTCGGTGGCATCCATTCAGGTCGAGGGTCTGGTGGGCAGCAAGGTTCTTCAGATAGAGGCTGGGAGCGCGCAAGGCGCGCAGGTGCGCCCGGGGCTGGTGCTGCCCAGCCGCGAACCGGTGGAGATCGCCGCCGTGATCCAGCAATCCGTCGAGGTCATCAACAAAGTCAGCGGCGCGGTGGATGACGTCCAGGAGCGCGCCGTCAAAGTGATCGGCGTAATCGGCGACGTCGGCGATAAGGCCAACACGCTCGTAACCGAAGTCAGCAAAGATGTCGACGAGATTCTGGGGACCGGCAAGAAGGTCGTCCGCAACGTGGACGGCATCGTCGACGGGGTCCAGCAAGGCCGCGGACTGGTGGGTAAGCTGCTCACCGACGACCAGCTCTACGCCAGCGTCGCTTCGACGGTGAAGAATGTGGAAACCACCTCAGCCAGCGTGAACCAGACGGTCGCCGGCGTGCGCCGCCTTGTCGCAGACATAGAGTCCCGGAACCTGGGAGAGCTGCTTCAAAAGACCGCCGCTAATGTCGAACAGGCCACGGCCGGGGTCAAGGAGGTTGTGGCGGAGCTGCGTCCCTCTGGCGGACCGGAACAACGAGGACTGCTGGACGACGTGCGGGACACTCTGACCAACACCCGCCGCGCTACGGCCGGTTTGGCCGACAACATGGACGCACTGCGCCACAACTGGTTCTTCCGGGGCTATTTCAACCGGCGGGGGTTCTTTGATCTGGAAAGCCTCAGCCCGGAGGAGTACCGAAGGGGCAAGATCGCCGCCGGCCGGCCGCAGGAGCGGGTCTGGCTGCATGCCGTCGAACTGTTCCGCCGCGAGCAGTCAGGCGGCGAGGCCCTGAGCGACGAGGGATGCCGCAAACTCGACGAGGCCATAGCCCCTTATTTGCCGCACGGGCCGAACACGTTGTTGATTGTTGAGGGCTACGCGGGCGCGGGCTCGCCGGCCGAGCAGTACCTGGTCTCACGCCAAAGGGCCCGTCTTGTTCGGGAGTACCTGGCGGAGCGATTTGGCTTGAATCCGAGCTTCCTCGGGGCCGTCCCCATGGGCGCGGTGCGAAGTTCCGGCGCATCCGGTGCTTATTTCGAGGGCGTCGCTTTGGTTTACTTCCCGGATCGAAAGTAACGGCGGCGCAGGAAGACTTAGCAGCTCTGCTATGATGAGGGTGTACAGCGGTGGAGTCCGCTTCCTGCCGCCCTGCCGGCCAATGACTCCTGCAAATCCTGTCGCGAGAGTCTTCTTATGCTCAGCCCTTCTGTTGAGAACGCGCAGGCGCCGGAGGTTCCGGAATTCTCCTCCCGCGCCTTGGGATTCGCCGCGCAATTAGCCCGCCGGTACAACATCTCCTCGCTGCGGCCGCTGCTCGAAAGCTGCCGCACCTTCGCCCGCCAGGACACCCTCAATGTCGCCATCTTTGGCCGTTTCAAAGCCGGCAAGAGCAGTTTTCTCAATTGCCTGCTGCGCCGCGAGTTGTTGCCGGTTGGGGTCATCCCAGTCACCTCCGTCATTACCGAAATCGGCTACGGCCCGCGCGAACGCGCCTGGGTCCAGTACGCCGGCGGCGTCACGGAAGAGATCGCGGTTGACGCGATCGCGGAGTTCGTCGACGAGAACCTAAACCCGGAGAACCGCAAGAAGGTGGCCTCAGTGCGAGTCGATCTGCCTTCGCTGGAAGAGTTCCGGGCGATCCGCTTTGTCGACACGCCCGGTCTGGAAAGCGTGCTGGCTCACAATACCGATGTTTCGCGCGACTGGCTGCCCAACGTGGGGCTGGCCATCGTCGCGGTGGGCGTCGACCCGCCTCTCAGCCAGCGCGACATCGAACTGATCCGCGAACTCAACCTCTATACGCCCAAAATCACCTTGTTGCTGACCAAGGCGGACCTGCTGGACGAGCGCGGATTGGCCCAGGTCGAGAACTACGTACGCAAGCAGCTCAACCGCTATTGGAACGACGCCATCCCGGTCTATCCCTATTCCATCCGGCCGGGCTTCGAGCACCTGCGGGAACAGTTTGAGAACGCGCTGCACCAGGAGGGGGTGGCCCGCTCCAGCCAGCAGCGCGCGGCGATCTTGAACCGCAAGCTGGATACGCTGCTAGCCGAGTGCTCCGGCTACCTCTCGGTGGCCCTCAAGTCCGGCGAAGCCGCGGATTCCGAACGCCAGCAGGTGCGCCGCAAGATTCTCGGCGACCGACAGGGGCTGGAGGACTCTCGCCTGGCGCTGCGGCTCATCGTGCGGCACGTCTCAACCAACCTGCGCACCGGCTACGAGAAGCTGTTGGAGAGCCGAGAGCGCGAGAGCCGCGCCCGGCTCCTGGATGAATTCGAACAGCGCTGGCCCCAGTGGAACTCCTCGTTCCGCCTGGCGGTGACCTCCTTCGAGGAGTGGGTCACCCGCGCCATCACCATCGAGATGACGCGTCTTTCCAATCAGCACCGCGGTGACTTCCTCGAGCCTCTGCACCGGGCCGGGCGCCAACTATCGCAGACTCTTCAGGACTTCCGCAACCGGATCTCGGAACGCACCATGGAGGCTTTGGGGGTGCCGCTGCGCACCACTGAGGTGGAGATCGAACCGGAGATCCCGCGCTCGCCCGACATCCGGATCGGCCGCCTGTTCGACCGCGAATGGGAGCTGATCTCGTTCCTGATCCCGATGCCGCTCGTGAAAGGCATCGTCGAGAATCACTTCCGCCGCCGCATTGCGGATGTGGTTTTCAAGAATCTCTCGCGCCTGGCTTCCCAGTGGGAGCAGAAGATCAATCCCGCGCTGACGGCCATGGAAAAGGAAGCCTTGGGCCGCCTGGACGATCTGGTCGCCACGCTCGAGCGGCTGCTGGCGTCCGCCGGACAGCAGGCGCCCCAGATCCGCCGGGATCTGGAGGAGGCGGAGCAACTGCGCGCTTCCTTGCGCCAAGCGCAAGCGGCCCAACCCGCCGTGCCTCATCCTTGAGCGTGCACCGAAGTTCCAGCGAAGGCTGCGAAGCGTTCTTATACTCCCCGTGGGCGCGCCGGCGACCGCACTTCTGGGTCTGCTCATTCGGCAAGTTCCTTCTGGCTCGTGCACGCTGCTATTCGTAGTGCGTCCACATCCGGAGCACTTTGACTACGCGCTCCGCTTCGGGCACTTGGTAAACCAGCCGGTGCTGAATGTTGATGCGCCTTGAGTAAGCGCCCTTTAGATCCCCAAGCAAACGCTCATAGGGAGGCGGGTTGTGAAAGGGATTCGTGCGGAGAACTTCCAGCAGGCGCTCGGCACGGGGCCGCAAGCCGGCGGCCTGAATCTTCCGGGCATCCATCTGAGCCTGGGGTGTGAACACAACCCGCCAACTCACCATCCGGGCTCACCCGAGCACTTGGTGACCGGCAAATCCATCCCTTCGCGAATCGACTCCCGCATTCCTGGGACTGAAAGTAGGTAGAGAGTCTCCTGGATCGCGCGCCAGTCTTCCTCCGAAATGAGAACCGATTTACCAAGTCTTCCCGTAATCAGCACTGGTTGCCCCGAGACCGCCACCTCGTCTATCAGCCGGTAAAGGCGTGCCCTTGCTTTACTGGCAGTGATCGTTTCCATCAACTCAATCGTACGATTTATCGTACGTCTTGACAATACTCTTGCCCGCCCAGACAACGTCCGAACTGGCAGAACACATTACCAAGCGGCCGCAGTCCGTCACGAGCAGCAAATCCGGCGTCTGTAAGCGCGCGCCACCCCCAGGCCGGGTTGTCTCGGCGCGCTCCCTGCGCGAAGATGAGGCTGTGGAGACCGCCGGCCGGCAGGCGCGCTGCATCTTCCACCTCGACATGGACGCCTTTTTCGTCTCCGTCGAGGAGCTTTTCAATCCCTCGCTCAAAGGCAAACCGGTCGTGGTCGGAGGGCGTCCCAACCAGCGCGGCGTCGTCGCGGCCGCCTCCTACGCGGCGCGCCGCTTCGGCGTTCACTCCGCCATGCCGCTGCGCACCGCCTACCGGCTCTGCCCGCAGGCTATCTTCCTGGAAGGCCACCCCCGGCGCTACCGCGAGTACTCCGACCGGGTCTATGCGATACTCCAGCGCTTCAGTCCCAAGGTTGAAATGGCCTCGATCGACGAAGCCTATCTCGACATGACCGGAACCGCCAAGCTGCACGGTCCACCGCTGGCAGCCGCCCACAAGTTGCACGAAGCCGTGAAACGCGAGACGGGACTGAACTGCTCCATCGGCATCGCCGGCTCCAGGCTGGTGGCCAAGATCGCCTCCGATCAGGCCAAGCCCAACGGCATTCTGTGGGTGTTGCCGGGCTGTGAGAGCCGCTGGCTTGCGCCGCTGGACGTTTCCAAAATCCCCGGCGTGGGCAAGGTGACCGAACAGCGGCTGGCGGAGCTGAACATCCGCAAAGTCGGCGACTTGGCGAGGCTGGACGAGGATTACCTGGAGCGCCACTTCGGCCGCTGGGGACTGGCCTTGGCCGGCAAGGCGCGCGGGGAGGACGCCGGCGCGTGGTTCGACGGAGAGATCGGCGCAGAGGAAGACCCGAAGTCGATCAGCCATGAGCACACCTTCGACCAGGACACCGCCGACCGCGCCACCCTCGAAGCGGCCTTGGCGCGCCTGTCGGAGATGGTTGGGCGCCGCTTGCGGGAGCACGGCCTCCACGCCCGCACAGTGCAGCTCAAGTTGCGCTACTCGGATTTCCGGACCATCACCCGCGCCCGCACCCTGCCTCAGAGCACGGATCTTGACACCGAGCTTCATGCGGAAATCCGCGCGCTGTTTGACCGCCACTGGAACCGGCGGCCTGTGCGCCTGCTGGGCGTTCAGGCATCCTCATTGGAGCGCGCGCAGGGCCAACTCAGTCTGCTCGAGCATGAGCAGGAGCAACGCTGGCGCAAGGTGCTGGAAGCCGCAGACCAGATCCGGGACCGCTACGGGGAGTCGGCCGTCTCGCTCGCCGCAGCCATGAATTGGTCCTTCCGTGAGCGGGCGCACGAAAACCCCGCGGGCTTGCCCGGAAAGCGCGCGGACAAGAGGAATTCGGACAAGCCATAAGGCTTCCCGAGAACGTGTCTCACCACGTTGGCCTCCTCAGCACGCGATGGCGGCATCCGTTGCCACCCTCCGGTCCGGCGCCGCGGCTCACCAGCTCAGCAGCCCGCGCAGGTTCCAGCCGCAAATCACGCTGGCTTGGAGTTTGTCGCCGTTCGGCCCGGGCCAGTGAGTCTCCAGACTGACCCACCCGCCATAGCCCCGCTCGACCAGAGCGATGAGCTGGCCCTTCCAATCGACGGCGCCCGTCCCCAGCGGAACCCACTGTGGCTTGCCGCCCTTCATCCAGCAGTCCTTGGCGTGGACGTGCGCCACTTTGCCGGGGGGCAACTGATCGAACCCTTCCGGAAACGGCTCCTCGCCCGCCACAAACGCGTTCGCCGGATCCCACACCAGACTCAAATTCGGGTGTCCGACTGCGGTCAACACTCTGGCGGCCTCCGATGCAGTCCCCACGTGGCAGGCGTGCTCATTCTCCAGGCCCAGGATGAGATCTTCTTTCGCGGCCTGTTCGGCAAACTCATTCAGGATTTCCGTCAGCCGTCCAAAACACTTCTCCGGCTCCAAGGTGCGCCAGAAGGAGAAGACTCGGATGAGCCGCGTCCCCATGCGGTGGGCGATCTCCGCCGCCCGCCGCATCAGCCGGGGCTGGTCTTCGTAGGTATGGGCGGAGGCGAAGACATCGTGTTCAAACCGCTTGTCGAGCGGAGGCGAGTCCGGCAGGGTGCACTTAAGCAGCGGGGAAGCAATTCCGATCACTTGGAGCCCATGCGCGTCCAGGATGGACTTGGCCCGTCCGAGCTCCTCATCGGTGAGGTCCATGATGTTCTTGCCCCACAACACCCGC
>JAIMAR010000202.1 GCA_023511855.1 Bryobacteraceae bacterium | reverse complement strand
CCCACAGCCACAGCCCTCACCGGATGGGGGTGAGCTCCGGTCCCTGAAGCCGGCCGCCGGGGGTGAGAAGGCGGGGGAGGCCTCCCAACTTAAACAAAACAAAGAGGCAACTGAAACCAGCAAGCAACTCAGCAGGGAGTAGAAAAACAGCTCAAACAACCCAACCAACCAGCAACCACAAGCAAGAATCCCGACCAAACCGCAGAGGCGGAACCCACACCACACCTAAACTCTGCCCATGAATGCCGCAGCCTGCCGCCCTGCGCCATTTGTTCGTTTCCTAACCCGCCCAGCCCCTGCCGCCCATGATTCAGCCACAACGCCTATGGTAAAATTCGTCCGTCAGATGGCTGGGCAGAGGATTCCGTCTGATCCAGCAGTTTCCGCGCCTTATCCCTTTACTCATTGAGGAGGAAACATTTCCGTGGCTGCAACTGAGTCCACCATGCTGGCGCTGGGCACGCCGGCTCCCGATTTCAGCTTGCCCGATGTGGTATCCGGCCGCACCGTCTCGCTCAAAGATTTCGCCGACAAGAAGGCTCTCCTGGTGATGTTCATCTGCCGCCACTGCCCCTATGTGGTCCACGTCAAACACGAGCTCGCTAGGCTCGGCGTGGACTATGCGGACAAACCCGTCGGCATCGTCGCCATCTCATCCAACGACGCCGAGGCCTACCCCGAGGACGCTCCCGAGAGCCTCAAGCAGATGGCCCTCGAACTCGGCTTCCGCTTCCCCTTCCTTTACGACGAGAGCCAGGATGTGGCGCGCGCCTATTCCGCCGCCTGTACGCCGGACTTCTTCCTTTTTGACGCCGGCCGCAAGCTCGTCTACCGCGGACAGCTCGACGACAGCCGCCCAGGCAACGGCATCCCGGTCACCGGGCGCGACCTCCGCGCGGCCATCGATGCGGTGCTGGCGGATCAACCCGTGAATTCGAACCAGAAGCCGAGCCTCGGCTGCAACATCAAGTGGAAGCCCCGCCGGTAAGCGGCAACGCCGGCAGTCTGCCACCGTGACGGCGCTGGCCCGCCGCGAACCGGGACGGAATCCGCGCCTCTGCGCCACGCCGGCGCAGCCGCCCGCTATGCCCAGTCCTGGCCCTTCGGCGTGTGCTGCCGCATGTGCGCCGGGTCGATCTCCAAACCCAGTCCCGGCCCTCGCGGGAGCTGGAACTGCGAGTTCTTAATGACCGGCGGCTCGCCCAGCGCCATCTTCTCATAGATGCGTCCCGGCCTCCCCAGCCGGCACTCGGAGCGATAGAAATTTGGAATCGAGGCCGCCAGGTGCACCGAGGCGTAGGTCCGCACCAGCGTGCCGATGTTGTGCAGCGCCATCGGAATGCGGTGGAAGTGCGCGTAATCGGCGATCTTGCGGCAGCCGGTGATGCCCCCCGCGAAGGATACATCCGGGTGGATGATGTCCACCGCGTGATTGTCGATGAACGGTTTGAACTGCTTCACCAGCTCCAGCTTTTCTCCGGTCATGATGGGCGTCCGCGTCTCTCGCTTGATCGCCAGCCACGCCTCGGAATACTCGACGCTGCTCAGCGGGTCCTCCACAAACAGCGGGCACATCGGCTCGGTCACCCGCGCAATCGCGATCGAACTCGGCGTGTCCCACTGATTGTGACAATGCACCCCAATGTCGATGTCGTCGCCCACCGCTTCCCGTAAGTTGGCGAAACCTCGCGCGATCTTGGTCAACTGGGCGGTCGTCACCACCGGCCCGGCTTGCTCGCCCCGTAGCGCCTGCGTGGGCTCCAGCTTGAAAGTGGTAAACCCCTCCGGCTGCTCGCGCATCATCTTGGCCCACTCGCGGCAACTCTCCAGACTGTTCATGTCTTTGAGAGCGTCCCCGTGCGAGTACATCGGCACCGCGTCGCGCAACGGGCCGCCAAGCAGCTTATAAACCGGTTGCCCCAGCAGCTTGCCGGCCAAGTCCCACAACGCGATGTCGATGCCGCTGATGAGCGGGATGATCGGCAAGAAGGGATGAATCGCCCCGGTCATCGACAGAAACAGCCGTTCGATGGCCAGCGGATCGGCGCCTACCAACCGCAGCCGCGGAATCCGCGCCCGCGCCGTCGCCACATCCACGCCCGTCTCCCCGTAGCCTGTGACCCCGGCGTCCGTCTCAATGCGCACCAGGCACCCGTCGCCCTGATAGTCGAGTTGCAGCGCCTTCACGGAGGTAATCTTCACCTCGCCCCGCAGCGGGGCCGCCAAGGCTTCGTACCGCGCCATCCAGGCGCCCGCTGGCGCCGCCAGCGCAATCTTCAATAGATCTCTGCGAGTGTACATGAGCCTGCCTTCCCTTCCGCGCAGCGCGATGGCGGAACCGGCAAACGCTCCCGCACCGGCGCGCGTCTGCTCATGCTATCAGGCGGGAGAAGATTCCGGAATGCGGCCGCCCGAATGAATGCGGCAACCATCGGTCCTTTGGGGCGCGCAGCACACATGCTTCCGGCCTCCCTGGACTGCTGCCCCGCCCCGCCGCCTTCAGAAGTGAATGCTGAAATTCCCGAACAGGTTCAACCAGCGGTCCAGCGTCTCCACCGCGGGCACCGCGCCCAGCGCGTCCCCATCCGTACGCCCGCGGTAAGCCTTGGCCGTGAATCCTAACCGGAACACCTGAAACCGGTCGAGCGCGAAGCTCACCCCGCCGAGCGCGTATGTCCCCCAGCCGCTGCGCGAAGCGCAGTCGGGACATGCAACCCGAAAATACGAGCTGGGCTGCTTCAAGCGTTCTGAATACCGCATGTAGGCGCCGCCCCCGCCCGCCGACAGCAGTACCCTGCCCTCGGCCAAGGGCAGAATCGCCCGTCCCCCAAAAGGCACCAGGTATTGAAAATCCCGGATCCGCAGGTATCCCAGTTGGGTCGCCAGGTAGTCCCTCACCCCCGCCGCCCCGAATAGAGTGTCTAGCCCGAAGTCCGCCTGTAGGTTACGTTGGAACCGGTAGCCGTAACTGACCGAAACACCGCCGCTGTTGGCAAATGCAGGCGTGAGTTGCGCGCCCGGCAATCCAATGCCTGCGCCGATCGTAAAGTTATGCTTCGGATAGTGGCTTTGCGCCGCCAGCGGCGCCGCCACCGCCAGCACGAGCAAAAGTCTCATACGCCCCCTCAGACGCAGCTGGCCCCCGCCGGGTTGCCGCGTCCTAAAGACGATTGTCCCCCACCGCCGGAGGAATTGCTACCGCGGGGGTGGTGATTCACTCAGCCGGGATACTTCGGCTGCTTCATGTAGGCGCCCACGGCAGCCAGCAGCGCGGCCAGAATCACCCCCAGGGCCAAGAGCACATCGCCGCTGCCAGGGGTAAAGCGGTAAGGCGAGAAGAAATAGTAGCGGATGATCAGCGCCGCCACCAGGACGCTCCAGGCCAAAAACGCTCCGTTCAACTGGCCGCGCCGGGCAAACAGCAAAATCACCGCCCCAATGAGTGCCAGTACAATCAGCCCGTAGATCAACGCGCCTCCCTCCCACGGCAGCAGGTAAAAGTTCACCGTCGAAGGCCGGCTCAGCAAGACGATCAGCGCCATGGCCAGGATCACCAGCACGAACAGCGCATGGAAGGCGAGCGAATAAAGGCGAAGAATGCGGCTCCAGAATTTCACAATCAGGCTCCGGTTTTCGTTCAGGCTTATTTGAAGAAATCATTGTAACAGCACAACCGCATGTGACGGCAGGCGCGCCGCGCCGAAAGCGCACCGCGGGCGTCATGGGAATGACACGAACCCGCCTTTCACACCGGCCGGTCCGGCGTGCAAACCCAACTCGCGAACGGCTGACCGCCGCTGCTCTGCGCCGGCAGGCGGGACCCGTCTCCCGCCCGCCGGACCAAGGCTCAGAACAGCACTTTGAGCCCGAATTGCACCACCCGCGGCCAGGCGAACTCGCCTGAGACCCGGCCAAAGGCGGTGCTGGTGGGTGTCGTGTTAGGCGCCGTGAGCTGCGGATGGTTCAGAGCGTTGATGGCCTCCGCCCGGAACTGCAACTGCCAGCCCTCTCGGATCTGCGTGTTCTTCAGCACCGACAGATCCCAGTTGTTCGGCTCATCGCCTCGGATGCCGCCGAAGCGGGAACTCAGCGTTCGAAGGTTCCAGGCAAGCTGCTTGGCCGGGTCGCGTTCAAAAACATCCGTATTGAACCAGCGCTCTGGCGTGCGCCGGCTGCCCGGCAGCGGAATCTCCTTCACGCTGCCGTAAATAATCGCATTGCCAAAGCCCAGCGGTGCGCCGCTTTGGTAGGTGTAAATTCCTTGGACCTGCCAGCCGCCGATCATCTGACGGACCAGCGCCGGACCATTGTTCCCCCAGCGTTTGCCCCTTCCGAAGGGCAGCTCGTAGATCCAGGTCACCGCCACCCGGTGCGGCCGGTCCTGGCTCGAGATCACCTCCTCCAGCCAGGGATCCGTGGAATTCAGGTACCCGATAGCCTCCATCATCTTGGACCAGGTGTAGGACACATTCCCGCTCAGCCCCGCTGAAAACCGCCGCTCAAAGCGCACCTGCAAGGAGTGATACCAGGAGTATCCCAGATTCTGGTTCGTGCTGACGCCGGTGAAGTGCGGGTACGGCCTCAGCAATTGCGAGCGGCTCGTCGTAGTGCCCGCCAGTCCGGTGCCCGGCAGCATCGGATAGAACGGATTCGGTACGGCCGCGCTCAGGAAATTGATCGTGGGCTGGTCCCGGTGGGGCAGTGTGCTCATGTATTGGCGCGGAACCGGGTTTAAGTCGCGCGAGACCAGCATGCGCGTCCCCCGGTTGCCAACATAAGACACTTCTAACAAATGGTTGTCCAGAATCTGCCGCTGTACGGCGAACTGCCACCGCTGCATGTAGGAGGAGGTCGTGTTTTCGTCAAAGAAGCTGATCCCCTGCCCCAGGTTCGTGCTCAATCCTCCCGAGGCGCCCAGCGGGTACAGCAGCCCCTCCGGGAACGGATTGGCCAAATCCGCAATGTAGGTCAAGCCGTTGTCCCGCGAGACGACCACGCTGGTGGAGCGGCTGAACCCGGTCTGGTTCACGTGGACGTTGGTCACTCCTAAAGCGTCGAAGAAAATGCCGTAGCCGCCGCGCAGCACCGTGTTCTTGGTCAGGGTGTAAGCGAATCCAAACCGGGGCATGAACAGATTCTGGTTGGTCTTCCACAACGTCCTCGGCTGGCCGCCCACACCGGCGAAGGTCAATCCACCCATGGCCCGGAAGGCGTTCACGGGAACTTCGGGAATCGGATTCGCCGCATAGTTCTGCCGCGCCTGCGCGTCGATCGGGCTGGGCACGCTGGGATCGAAGGACCGGATGCTGCGGTTGAATCGTTCGGTCACCGGCGAAGGCCGCTCGTAGCGGATCCCCAGGCTGAGCGTCAGCTTCTGGTTTACCTTCCAGTCGTTTTGAATAAACCAGGCAGGCACCGTCGACTGCTCGGCATAAGAATCATTGATGGGGAAGCTACCGCCAGGCAATCCGTACAACAATGCCGCCAGGCTCTGCCCCATGGGCGCAGAAGGTGAGTTGTCCAGCGGCCCGCGCGTCCAGGTCGTGTCAAAGCTGAAAGCGCCGGAGGAGCTTCCGAAGTCGAAAGTGTTCCTCCGGTAGACGCGGTAGGCCACCCCGTACCGCAGGGTGTGCGGGCCCAGGATCGTCGTGGCGTTCCCCACCGCCTCGTGAATGTCGGTCGCCGTGTTGTTCCGGCTGTTGACCCCGCCGAGGCTCGAATAGCCGCTCACGGAAATGTTGGGCAGCTTGTACCGGCGCGGGTCAACCTGTTTGATTTGGTTGATGAAGGTAGACGAGAAGCCCATCTTGGCCAGGTCCCAGTCCATCTGGTAGGGCTGATAGCCGGTGATGAAGCGCGTCAGAGTGTAGCGCGTGTTCAGGAAGAACCTGGGCGACACCACGTATACGTCATCAAACGCAAAGCCCCGGTTGTACCGATAGAAGTTATCGCCCACGGCGTTGTTGTGGCGGATGTTCTCCGGCCGCTGGAGTTCTGTGAAGTTGGTCCGCACGTAGAACCGCTGCTTCTGAGAGAGGTTGTGATCGATGCGCACGATGTGGTTCCAATACGTGTCCTGCGCGTTCTTGCCTTTGCTGTAGTTGTTGGTTCCGTCCGCCGTCCCGGGCCAGTTGGGCATGTCCCACAACGCCACGATGCTCTTGGCGACCGGATGAATCCGGTTCGGCGGAATGATGTTGCCGGGCACCGGCTGACGGCTGAACCGCCCGCTTCCGGCCGGCTGGATCGAGAACGGGTCATAGATCTGGTAACGGCTTCCCAAAGCCAGCAGATCGGAGAGATCGCCCGCGCGCTGCGCCGGCGTGGGCACCGCCTCCACCACCCACGGCGAAGGATCGAAGCTCCAAATGCCCTCGTAGCCGTACATGAAGAAGGTCTTGTTGCGGCCGTCGTACAGCCTCGGAATCACTACCGGCCCGCTCGTGTTGCCGCCCCAGCGGTACAGGCGGAACTGTGGCTTGCCCGCCGCTAGCCGGAAAAACTTGTCGGCGTTCAGAACCGGATTCTGCATGAAGTAGTAGATCTGGCCGTGCACGTTGTTCGTCCCGGATTTCAGGCTCATGTTGATCGCCGCACCGCCGAAGAAGCCCGCCGCCGCGTCAAAGGTCACCCCTTGCACCTTGAACTCATCCACCACCCCCGGCGGAGGCGCGTAAGCCACCTGGGTGCCCTGCATGTTCGGCGCGCCGTCCACCATGAACTGGTTGCTGCCCGCTCGGGTTCCGTCGATCGTCATCTGCGACGGAGAGGCAGTGTCGAAAGGACGGACATACCCTGCCGACTCCGGCGTGAAAATGACGCCCGGGGCCAGCGTCGCCAACGTCAGCACCATCCCGTCCTTCAACGGAAGCTCCAGAATCGTCCGGCTCTCCACCACCTGGCCCATCGAAGCCGTCGAGGTGTCCAGCATCGGTGACACGGCGCTCACCTCCACCGTCTGCGTCGGCTGTCCGAGTTCGAGCTGAACGTTCACCGCCAGTTGATCATTGACCCGCAGCACGAGTCCGGTCCGAGTGTAGGTCTTAAAGCCAGGACTTTCCACCTTCACCGTGTACGTCCCGGGAATCAGAAACGGAACCAGAAAGTCCCCGCTCACATTCGTCGTGGACACTTGGCGCACGCCCGTTTCCGTGTTGGTGACCTCCACGCTGGCCCCGACCACGACAGCGTTCGTCGGATCGGTCACCCGCCCCAGGATCGTTCCACGCGCCTCCTGAGCGTACACCGGCCCCAAAGCGAGGACGAACAGAGCTGCCGAGACC
>JAIMAR010000201.1 GCA_023511855.1 Bryobacteraceae bacterium | reverse complement strand
CTTTTGCCGATCTGGAGGCCGCCACCGGGCAAATCAACACCAATTCCAAACCTTCTGCGCTCAGGATCACCGACCTGCGGGTGGTGATCGCCTCGCCGCCTTATGAGTCCGACTACCGTTGCTTGATCCGCATCGACACCAATCAGGGCATCTCGGGCTACGGCGACGTACGCGGGCGCGCCAGCAAGACCTACGCACTGATGCTCAAGAGCCGCATCCTGGGCATGAATCCCTGCAACGTTACCGAGATCTTTTACAAGATCAAGCAGCACGGAAGCCACGGCGTCATGGGAGGCGGCGTCTCGGCGGTCGAGATGGCCTGTTGGGATCTGGCAGGGAAAGCTTGGGGCGTTCCCGTCTGGCAAATGCTGGGTGGAAAATTCCGGGATCGGATTCTACTCTACGCCGACACTGAATTCTCTCCGAACCCGGAAGTGATGGCCAAGCGCCTTCAGGAGCGCATCGCCCAGGGCTTCAAGTTTCTGAAGATGGACTTAAGCATTCCCCAAATCGCGGGCGCGGACAACGTCGTCCGGCCCGCCCCCATGACCACCCCTGGACGTGGCCTTGGGACCGGCCCTATGGGCGCCATGCGGCCCCGCACCCCCCACCAGTTCACCGGAGGACAAGTCACCGAGAGAGGCTTGCGCAAAATCGAGGATTATTGCGCTGCGGTCCGCGATCGTGTCGGCTGGAACATCCCCATCGCCACCGATCACTACGGCAGCTTCAACGTCGAGAACATCATCAAGTTCGCCCAAACCGTCGACAAGTTCAACTTCGCCTGGCTCGAGGACACCGTGCCCTGGCAGTTCGCCGACGATCTGGTCCGCATCAAGAACTCCTGCAAGACTCCCATCCTCACCGGCGAAGACATCTACCTGGCCGAAGGCTTCAAGGAGCTATTCGAGAAGCGCGCCATCTCGATCGCCCACCCGGACCCCGCCGAATGCGGCGGCATCCTCGAAGCCAAGAAGATCGCCGACCGCGCCGCCGAATACGGCATCGCCACCGCCTTCCATAACCACAACAACCCCACTACCCTGTTCGCCTCGCTTCACGCCGCCGCAGCCGCCGAACAGTTCATGGTGCTCGAATACCACAACGCCGACCATACCGATGAGTTCTTCTCGGTGGTGACCGGCGTCCCCAAGCCCATCATCCGCGACGGGTTCGTCACCGTCCCTGACGCTCCCGGCCTCGGCTTCGACTACGACCTGGAAGCCCTCAAGCGCTGGGTCAAGGAACCGGGATTCTTCGAACCAACCACCCAGTGGGATAGCGAACGCTCTTTCGACGGACAGTTCATGTAACCTGACTGGGTCGAGATGTGAGTCCCTATATGACACGCGCAACGCTGATTGAAAAGATCTCCGGAGTCTTTGCTCCGATTTCCACCCCCTTCTCCGCCGATGAGGAGGTCGACTACGAAGCCCTCGTCTTCAATCTGAAGCGCTACGCTCAGACGCCTCTGGCCGGCTACCTCGCCCTCGGCTCCAATGGCGAGAACCGCAGTCTGGATGAAGACGAAAAGCTACGAGTTCTGGAGACGATCCTGGCTCATAAGGCCGCCTCTCAGGTGGTCATGGCCTGCGCCACCTACGACGCCCAGCGCCATACCGACTTGTTTCTCAAGCGCGCCGCTGAGGCCGGCGCCGATTTCGGCCTGGTCCTCTCGCCGGGCTACTTCCGCAAACAGATGACCGACGAGGTCCTCTACCGCTACTTCACCGGCGTCGCCGAGGCCGCCCGTATCCCCATCCTCCTTTACAACGCCCCGGGCTTCTGCGGCGTCACCCTCTCGCCGGATCTGGTGGGGCGGCTCAGCGAGCACCCCAACATCGTGGGCATGAAGGACAGCGCCTCGAGCGGCATCGAAGCGTTTCTGAAGTTCGAAAGCGACACCTTCCACGTGCTAGCCGGCTCCGCCAACTTTTTGTTCCCCGCCATGCTCGGCGGCTCCCGCGGCGGCACCGTCTCGCTGGCCAACTCGTTCCCGGAGCTGGCCGTCGAACTCTGGCAATGCGGACAACGGCGAGATGAGCAACGCGGCTGGCCCCTCCAGGAGCGCGTCACCCGCATCAACCAGCAAATCTCGGGCCGCTACGGCGTCTCCGGCGTCAAAGCTGCCATGGATCTGGCAGGCTACCGCGGCGGATACCCCCGCCGCCCGCTGCTGCCGCTCACCCCGGAGCAGCGCGACGAGTTGCGCGCCGCGCTTCGCAAGGAAGGTTTGATCCCCTGACCGGGATGCGGCCGCCCGCATGCTAGGATGCAGCTATGGGGGACCACAGCCCCTGGCTTGGCCCGTGGACCCGGCGCCGCCTGCTGGCCTTCCTCGCAGGAGCCGGCCTCGCCGCAGCGGATCAGGCCGGAATCGTCTACCCGCCCGAGGTGGAGGAATACCTGGACCCTGCCACCGAGCTGCCGGTCGTGCGCCTGACCAGCCCCCAGGTCTCCAGTTACCTCCCCGTGTTCGGCTCCCCGCCGCTCGGCCGCAACAACGATTTCCTGATCTACTGCTCCGACCGCAGCGGCTCCTGGCAGTGCTACCGTCTGGACTTCAAAACCGCCGAGTCCCGAGCTGTAACGGCCGTTCCCAATTTGGACCGCGAGAGCGTCTGTTTGGCTTATGACGAGCGCAGCATCTGCTACTTCGACGGCGGATTTCTGCGTCAAACCTTCCTGTCCGGCCTGCGCACGCGGATCCTCTATCAAGTCCCCGAGGGCTGGAGCCGCTCCAAGGGCCTCTCCCTCGCCGTCGACGGACTGCACGCGGCCTTCGTAGAAACCCAGCAGGATGCGTCGCGCCTGAGGCTGGTCACACTGGCCCGGGCTTCGGCCGCCACCGTCGCCGAGTCCCGCCTCCCTATCACTGCGGCCGCCATCCGCCCCCGGCGGTCCGGCATCCTCTACCGCCGCTCCGAGGATGAACTCTGGCTGGCGCACTACGACGGCTCCCAGAACCGGCGGCTGAAGACCGCTCCAGGCAGGATCGGCCCCGTGCAATGGTCCAGCGACGGACGAAGCTTCTACTATCTGCGCATCCCGGATAGCCCGCGCGCCCTCCATGAAATCCGCGAGCACATCCCCGACTCCAACACCGACCAGCTCATCGCCCCCACCAGCCAGTTCGTCAGCTTCAGCGCCAACCGCGACGGGTCCGTGTTCGCCGGCGCCAGCGGCAGCAAGGCGTCGCCCTACCTGCTGGTGTTGCTGCGCGCCACGCGCCGCGAGCTCACGCTTTGCGAGCACCGCTCCTCGCAGCCCGAGTCCGTTTCCCCGGTGTTCTCGCACAACAGCCAGCGCATCTACTTCGTCAGCGACCGCCACGGCAAGCCGGCCATTTACATGATGCGGGTTGACAGGTTCATCGAAAAGACCGAAACTTGAGCCGGAGATGCGAACTCTCGGAGCCGCGCTGCTGTTGATGATCCTCCCAGGCTGGGCGCAGTCCGCCACCCGCTTGCTGGTGACCGTGGTGGATCAACGCTCCGGCAAGCCTGTGGCCGGCCTCAAGGCGGAAGACTTCACCGTGCGCGAGGACTCCGGCGAACGGCGCGTCGTGGCCGCCGAACCCTACGCCGGCCCCATGGACGTGATGCTCTTACTCGACACCAGCCTGCTTGGAGCTCCGGTGCAGTCCGTGGCGGAGAGCCTGATTGGACAACTCCGCCCCCAGGAAGAGATGGCCGTCGTGGCCTACCATTCCGCCGCGGACCTGATCCAGGATTTCACCGCCAGCCGGGAGCTCCTGTTGCGCGCCGTCTCCTCGGTCAAGTTCGGCAATCCGCCCCGGATGCTCGACGCGCTCTACGCCGCCCTCAACGGCGGCTTCCGCGCCAGCACCGTCCGCCGGGTGATCCTGCTGGTAACCGCCGGAGTGGAAGGGCCCAGCCGCACGAGCGAGCGCGAGGTCGTCCGGCTGGCCCGCCGCAACGGCGTTTCCATTTATCCGATTTATGCCATGGGGCGGGAAAGAAGCATGCTGGAGCGCCTCGCCCGCGAAACCGGCGGCGCCTCCTTTAACCTCAGCCAGAAGTCCCAAGGCGCTCCCGCCGCCCTGGTCTTCGAAGTGGTCCGCTCCGCCTACCTCCTCACCGTCAGCGGCAACCTGGCCCTCGGCGAGCGCTTCCAGGTGCAAGTAAAAAGGCCGGAGAGATTGTTCATCTCCGGCCTCCCTTTGGATTGATCGGCGCCGCGCTGCGGCGCGGCTTCCATGCTGACTAATTGCGCGCCACGGTCACCTTCGGCGCCGCCAGGTAACCCACGATTTGGTCCTTGCGCACCTCGTTCACCACCAGCTCGTACGGCTGCCGCGCCCCGGCTACGTAAAACTGCACCGGCTCGTTGATATTCTTGTCCTTCTTCTCCACCTTCTTGTCGTCGGCGATCAACTCGATCGTGTACTTGTTCTTCTTCACATCGGTCTTGGTGAGCTTCACCATCACGTTGCCGACCTTCTGGTGCGTCTTGGTCTTGGTCAGATTGAACTCGTAGTAGTTGCGGTCGCCCAGCGCTTTCAAAGCCGCCAGCTCTTTGCTGTTGGTCGCGATCAGTCCGCTCTGCACGCCCAGATCGCCGCGCACGCTCTTCAGCTCGGCAATCGTCTTCTCCAGCTCCGACTTCGTGGCCGCCACCTCGTGGCGGACGTTCCCAACGTCGCTGGCCACGTCTGCGATCTTCGTATTGGCCGCCACGGCCGCCTCTTTGACTTCGTTGATCTGCGAGCTTACCTGAGCCTGCTGCCGGAGCTGCTCCTCTTTAAGCTGCCGGGCGATCTCCTCGGCGTGCCTCAGCGCATCTTTCTTCGCCTGGCCCGCAACGCTGGCTGCCTGAGCGCGTGCCGCTTCCAGCTCGGCGCGCAGCTCATCCAGCCGCTGCCGGCTGGAAGCCGAACTCAGCGTGTGCGTCTCGCGAACTTTGGCCACCTCGGCCAGCAAGGTCTCACGCATCAGAGCCGTCTCGCGCTTCAAGTTGTCCAGCCACACAAACAGCGCCACATTGGCCACAACCAGTGCAATCACCAGCCCGAACAGTACCGGGATGTGAAAGCTGCCCCGCGATGCCGAAGGGGTTGCCGAAGGGATCGTTTCGTTCATAAGTTCACTCCTCAACCGTTAGACCTGCAATCCAGCTTCCAAATCGGCGGTCTGGCCTAACAAGTTGATTCACAGAGGGATAGATGGCTGCCGCCCTGCCACTCCCCGTGTAAAAACCTACCGCCCCCGCATTTTCTATCGGGCCAGCGCCACTTTCGGCGTAGCCAGGTAGCCCGTGATGACGTCCCTGCCGACCTGGTTCACCACAATCTCGTAAGGGATCCGTGCGCGCGCGGTGTAGAATTGCACCGGCTCATTGACGGTCTTGTCTTTCTTCTCCACCTGCTTGTCGTCGGCGACAATCAGGATGCTGTAGCGGTTCCGCTTGGTGTCGGTCTTCGTCAACCGGATGGAAACATCCCCCACGCGCTGCCACTGCTGCTTCTTGGTCAAGGTGAAATCATAGTAGTTGCGGTCACCCAGCATTTTCAGCGCCGCCAGCTCCTTGGCGTTGGTCGCGATCAGCCCGCTCTGCACGCCCAAGTCCCCGCGCACGCTTCTCAGCTCGGAAATGGTCTTCTCTAATTCCGACTTTGTGGAAGCCACTTCCGTGCGCACGTCGCTGACGTCTTTGGCCACTTCCTCAATCTTGCCCGTCGCCGCGCCGGCGGCTTCGCGGACCTGGCTCAACTCGCTCGCCAGCCGCTGCTGCTCCCGCTGTTGTTCCTCTTGCAGGCGCCGCGCGAGTTCTTCGGCGTGGCGCACCGCCTCCTCGCGCGCCTGCCCCACGGCCGCCTGGGCGTTGCGCCGGGCTTCGGCCAGCTCAGCCCGCAGCGCCTCCAGGTTCCGCTGGTTAGCCGAGCCGAGCAAGGCCGAAGCTTCACGCACCTTCGCCACTTCTTCTTGGACATTCTCCTGCAAGGCCGCCAGATCGCGGTTCATCGCGTCGACTTGCAGAAACAGGTACACGGAAACGGCCGCCAGCGCTACGACGATCCCATAAAGAATGGCGATACCCAGGCCGCCGCCGGAACGGCCGGCCGCCGGTGGAGGCGTAATCGGAGTGCTCACAGTCTTTTCCCTCTGCCCACTTAGTCTATCACCGGGCGGCTGCGTTTAACGGGAGAACCACCACACCGCCGCGCCCGCCGCGTACATCATTCCGAAAGCCCCCGCCAGGCGCCAAGCGAACTCCTTCTGGCCCGCCGAGCCGGCGATGCCGGTCTTGACCAGCGCGTTGGCCCCCAAGGCCAGCAGCACGCAGGCCGAGGCAAAGGGCGGCGAGGCCGTGCCCGCCGCCACCACATCCGCCATCGAGAGCGCCACCGCATCGACATCCACCGACCCCGCCAGCCCGCTCGCCCAGTAAAGCCCGCTCCCCCCGTACTGCGCCGCCGCCGCGCGCGTCACCAGCAGCACCGCTGCAAACAACGCGCCAAACTGCAACGCGGGCCACAGGCGGAACGGGTTGCGGAGGCCGAGTGCGACGCCCGCTTGAGCCGCCTGCGCCGTCCGCCCCAACAGCAAGGCCGCCAGCAATCCCGCCGCGGTCATGGCGGCCAGCGGGAACGCCGATGCCGCCGCCAAGACCGGGTTGACCACCGCCAGAATCAACAACACCCGCGGAAACTGAACTGTGTTGGCGAGGATGGCCGCCTGAACGTAGTAGCGCCGGTTCTGCGGCTCTTCGGAGCTGCTGGCGGCAAACGACAGGGTGGCGGCCGTGGTGGATGCCAACCCTCCCAGCACCCCCATCAGACGAAGTCCCCGCCGCGCCCCAAGAAACTTCGTCAAAAAATAGCCGCAGTAGGAAACCGCCGACACCAGGATCACAAGACCCCAGATCTTCTTGGGCGCCACAAAACCATAGGGCCCGTACTCGCCGCCAGGCAAAATCGGATAGACGACGAACACCACCGCCAAGAACCGCAGCGTGTCGTCAAACTCCTTTTCCGTGATCGTCTCGCGCACCAGCCGGTGGATCGCGCGCTTGGCCTCCAGGAAGATCACCACCACCACGGCGGTTCCTACCGCCAGGGTCCGCAAGCGGTCCTGGCCTTGCACCGCCGCCAGGTAGCCGAGGCAGTAAGCCGCCAGGGCGGCCATTTCGGTGGTGATGCCGGTACGGTGCCCCATGTGGTGATAGAACACGCCCAGAAGGGCGGTCATCGAAAGCAGCGTGCCGAGCGTCAGCCAGGGATTCTGGAGCAGCCCCGCAATGCCTCCGACAAGCGCGATCAGGACAAAGT
>JAIMAR010000200.1 GCA_023511855.1 Bryobacteraceae bacterium | reverse complement strand
GACCAAGAACGGCAAGCTGGTCGGCATCCTGACTAACCGCGACCTGCGTTTTGAAACCCGTTACGATTTGCCCGTCTCCGAGGTCATGACCAAGGAGAATCTCATCACGGTGCCGGTGGGCACAACGCTCGACGAGGCGCAGCAGATCCTTCACCGCCACCGCGTGGAGAAGCTGCTGGTCGTGGACGACCAGTACAACCTCAAGGGTCTGATCACGGTCAAGGACATCCAGAAGAAACTGAAGTACCCCAATGCCGCCAAGGACGATCACGGCCGCCTTCGAGTGGGGGCGGCTATCGGCTCCGGCGGCGACTTTTTGGAACGCGCGCAGGAGCTGGTGGCCAAGAAGGTGGACGTGCTGGTCATCGACACCGCGCACGGGCACAGCGAACGCGTCATGCAAGCCGTGGCGGCGGTAAAGAGGGCGCTGCCGGAGGTGCCGCTGGTGGCGGGAAACGTGGCCACCTACGAGGGAGCGCGGGACCTGATCGAGCTTGGCGTGGACGGCGTGAAGGTGGGCGTCGGGCCTGGCTCCATCTGCACGACGCGCGTGGTTTCCGGGGCCGGCGTCCCGCAGATTACTGCGATCGCCGAAGCCGCCCGGGCGGCTCGAAAAGCGGGCGTACCCCTCATTAGCGACGGGGGCATCAAGTTCTCCGGCGATATCACCAAGGCGCTGGCCGCAGGCGCGGACACGGTCATGATCGGGAGCCTGTTCGCGGGCACTGACGAAAGCCCCGGCGAGATGATCCTTTACCAAGGCCGCACCTTCAAAAGCTATCGCGGCATGGGTTCGCTGGGCGCCATGGTTCAAGGCTCCAGCGACCGCTACGCGCAGGATCCCAACGCCAAGCTGGTGCCGGAGGGGATCGAGGGCCGCGTGCCCTACAAAGGCCCGATGGCGGAGCTGGTCTACCAGTTGGTGGGCGGCTTGAAATCCGGCATGGGCTATTGCGGCTGCCGCACGATCGCCGAGTTACAGGAAAAGGCGCAATTCCTGCGGATCACTTCCGCGGGCCTGAAGGAAAGCCACGTTCACGACGTGATCATCACGAAAGAAGCTCCGAACTACCGTCTGGAATAGACCGGGTGACGCTGACCTTGAGCCGGCCCCGCGCCAGGCGCACGTCCAGCTTCGAGCGCGGCGGCGCGCCCGCCGCATCCTTGACAATGCTCCCGTCTTCACGCTGGACGATGGCGTACCCACGTTCCAGGATCGCCAGGGGACTGAGATGCGCCAGTTGCACCGTGAGCGATTCCGCCTTGGACTGAAGCACGGATAAATGCTTCTGGATCGACTGAGATGCGCTGCGGGCCGCCAAGTCCAGACGGCGGAGAGCGTCCGCAAGGCGCAGCCGGAGGTCCAGCCTCCGCAGCCGTTCCTCAAGCGACGCCAATTGCCGGGAGGCTCGCTCCAGGCAGGCGCGCCAAGCCTCCCGGGTGCGGTAGTCCAGATCGTCCACCCGCTGCATGCGCTTTCCGAGGGCGCGTGAAACCGATGCTCCCGCGCGGTCCACGGCTTGTTCGTGCAACCGCCGGGCGGCTTCCGTAAGGCGGTAGCGCATGGATCGTTCCAGAGCGGCGCGGGCGGCCTCGATCGAGTCGAGCCACTCTTGCCGCGTGCGCACCACCAGTTCGGCGGCCGCCGAAGGCGTGGGCGCGCGCAGGTCCGCGGCGAAGTCCGCGATCGTAAAGTCGGTTTCGTGGCCGATCGCCGAGATCACCGGGACCGCACAGGCAGCGATGGCCCGCGCCACGGCTTCTTCGTTGAAAGTCCAAAGGTCCTCGACCGAGCCTCCGCCCCTCGCCACAATGACCACTTCCGGCCAGCCGGAGGCGCTGAACCAGGCAAGCCCCGCCGTGACCTCCTCGACCGAGCCGGCCCCTTGAACTTGGGCTGGGTAGAGCCGAATATGCAGACCCGGCAGCCGCCGCCGCAAGATGTGCAGCATGTCGCGGATGACCGCGCCTGTGGGAGACGTCACGATGCCGATCCGCGTGGGGAAGCGTGGGAGAGGCCGTTTGCGCGAAGGATCGAACAGCCCTTCCTCGGCCAGTTTCTTCTTCAACTGCTCGAAGGCCAGTTGCAGCGCCCCCAGCCCTTGCGGCTCCAGAGTTTCGACCAACAACTGGTATTCGCCGCGCGGCTCGTAGACGTCGATGCGTCCCCGGGCCAGCACCGCGATGCCGTCCTGCGGCTTGAAGCGCAGCAGGCGGGCGGCGTTGCGGAAACAGACGCAGCGGAGCTGGCCGCCGTCGTCCTTCAGGGTGAAGTAGTAGTGACCGCTGGCGGCCAATTTGGTGCCGGAAATCTCGCCGGCTACCCACACGTCAGGGAAGGCCGTTTCGAGCGTGGTCCGGATGGCGGCGTTCAACTGGCTCACGGTGAAGATGCGCCGCTCGGGCCCGAAGTCAAAGCTGGTCTGTTCTAACATGTTGAAATGTCAAGGCTTCTCTCATACAGGAATGTTTCCGGGGGTATCACTTTTTTCTATTTGACCCTCCGGGGGGCCTCCGCTATCCTGAAGTCACATTGTGACGGCAGAACCCACATTGTAATCGTCTCCACGGAGGATAGATGACCCCGAAGGAAGTACTTGAGTTTGCGAAAAAGAACAACGCCCGGCAATTGGATGTGCGCTTCACCGATCTGCCGGGCTTGATGCACCACGTTTCGTACCCCATGCACGTTGTGGATGAGGAGTGCTTCGAGGAGGGTTTCGGCTTCGACGGCTCCAGCATCCGCGGCTGGGCGGTCATCCACGAGAGCGATATGCTCCTGGTGCCGGATCCCAATACCGCATTCATGGACCCCTTCGCCCAGACGCCGACGCTGGTGATGCTGGCCGACGTTGTGGACCCCATCACGCGGCAGCATTACGAGCGCGACCCGCGCTGGATCGCCAAGAAGGCCGAGCTGTACCTGCAAAGCAGCGGCGTCGCCGATACCGCGTACTTTGGCGCGGAGGCGGAGTTTTTCATCTTCGACAATATTCGCTTCGACCAGAAGGAGCAGTTGGGTTTTTACTTCATTGACGCCGAAGAGGGCCGCTGGAACTCCGGCCGGGAGCAGGACAACCTCGGCTACCGCCCGCGCTATAAGGAAGGCTACTTTCCCGTACCGCCCACCGACCACTACCAGGACCTGCGCAGCGAGATGGTGGAGGTCATGCTGAAGTGCGGCCTCAATATCGAGTGCCATCACCACGAGGTGGCTACCGGCGGACAGGCGGAGATCGACCAGAAGTTCGATACCCTGGTCAAATCCGCGGACAACATGATGCTTTACAAGTATATTGTCCGCAACGTGGCCTACCAGCACGGCAAGACCGTGACATTCATGCCGAAGCCCTTGTTCGGCGACAACGGCAGCGGCATGCACACCCATCAGAGCCTCTGGAAGGGCGGCAAACCGCTGTTCGCGGGCGACGGCTACGCGGGCCTCAGCCAGCTCGCCCTGTGGTACATCGGCGGTTTGCTGAAGCACGCGCGGGCGCTGTCGGCGATCATTGCCCCCACCACGAACAGCTACAAGCGCCTGGTGCCGGGCTATGAAGCGCCGGTGAATCTGGCCTACTCGCGCCGGAACCGCTCGGCGGCGTGCCGGATCCCGATGTACTCGGCCAGTCCCAAGGCCAAGCGCGTCGAGTTCCGCCCGCCGGATCCGTCCTGCAACCCCTACCTGGCCTTCGCAGCCATGACGATGGCGGGCTTGGACGGGGTGCTGAACAAGATCGATCCGGGCGAGCCGCTGGACAAGGATATCTATGACCTGTCTCCGGAAGAGATGAGCCACGTTCCCTCGATGCCCGCTTCTCTCGACGAAGCCCTGGATTGCCTGGAGAACGACCACGATTTCCTACTCAAAGGCGATGTCTTCACCGAAGAGCTTCTGGAGAGCTATATCAACTACAAGCGCAAGAACGAAGCTGAGGCCGTGCGGCTGCGGCCGCATCCTTACGAGTTCGCGCTCTACTATGACATCTGAGCGGCGGCGCGGAGTCCATCCAGAAGCCTAAAGACAAAAAGCCCGGCGGTACACCGGAGAGGCGCCGCCGGGCTTTCCGTTTACTTTGAATGCTGCTCAGGTCCGCTGCCGGTTGTTCCCCGCCGCTGGCGTGCGTCCCATCTTCTCGATTTCGTTGAAATACACGCGCCGCCCTTCGTCCATCGCCAGGTTGGAGAGAATGACGGTCGCCGAGTCCGCCAAGCCGATTTCGAGGTCGGCCAGAGGCTTGCGGCCCGTGCGGCAGCAATCGAAGAAGCTCTCCATCTGCACGTCCACCGGGTTACGGTCTTCCTCGGGCAGCATGACGCCTTTGGCGTAGAGCCAGCGCCGGGCGAACTTCAATTCCTTCTCCAGGAAGGATTCGTCGCCCCGGAACTGATCGCGGTCGAGCAGGATCGGGTAGCCCCGCGCTCCCTTGCCGGTGGCGGCCAGCGAGGCACCGGCGATGGCGACCTCCTTCTTTTCTTTACTGGCGGGCGTGGGTTCAGCAGGCGGCCTCGGCTCCGGATACCAAAGCGCGATGGCCGGCTCGGCGTCCGTGCCGACGGTGATCTCAATCGTGCCCTCGGTTCCCATGATGCACTCGCCGAACTCGGTGCGCTGGCCTCCGAACAGGCTCAAGTGGCGGTTCGTGGTGATCGAGCTGTAGATGAACTTCTGGCCCCTGGGATACTGGAACAGCAATTGGATGTTGTCGTAGATGTCTCTTCCGTCACGGATGAAGTTCAAGCCGCCGATGCCCACGATGAACTCCGGCGGGGTGCCAAACATCCATTCGGCCACGTCCATTTGGTGGGAGCCCAACTCGGCCGTGAGGCCGCCGGACATGCTTCGGTACTTCCGCCAGTTGACTTCCTGGTCAGTCCGGTCCTTGGGCACCGGCTTGTTCCAGGGATCCCGGGCGAAAGTATTGCGGTGCCACTGCGCTTGGATGTGGGTCACCCGCCCTAGCAGCCCCTTGTCGATCATCTGCTTGGCGGCTTGGTAGAACTTGCTGTAACGCCGCTGCAATCCGGTCTGGAGAATCTGCTTGGGGCGTTCGTTGGCCAAGGCTCGCAAGGCATGGATCTCTTCGGCCTTGAACACCAGGCTCTTCTCGCAGAAGACGTGCTTGCCCGCCAGCAGGGCGTCCCGCGTGGCGGGGAAGTGCAAATAAAGCGGCGTGGCGATCACCACCGCTTCCACGTCCTTGCGGTCCAGCGCTTCCCGGTAATCCTTGTAAGCCGCCGGGTTGGTGCCCGCATCCTTGACACCGTTCTTCAAATTCGGCTCATACACGTCGCAGACAGCCACGCAACGGCCGTTCGGCGCCCCTGCGGCGATGTGGCGCAACAAATAGGTCCCGCGCGATCCGGAACCAATCAGCGCAAAACGCACCGGATCTCCGCCGTTCGCTTTCAAAATCGCCGGCGCTCCCAAAATGCCTCCCATGGCCGCGGGCACGGCGCCGGCGGCCTTTACAAAATCCCTGCGGCTGGGGTCCTGTTTCCCTTCCATGTGGCCCTTCCCCTGGATACAAAAATAGTGAGCCCGTTGTCTCAATCTGCTGGCTCGATTACAGTCTATCGGTTTCGAACTGGTGACGCAACGGCTACGCCTCGGCCAGCCGAGCCGCCCCAGGCGTGGCCCTTCGCGCGCCCGCGTCATCCCCCTAAGGGGACATTTCTATCGAGGTAAGAATGGGGACATTTCTAAAGAGGTTTGACACAACCAAGCTTCCCGCGCTTGCAATGGGGCTGGCATTTGAGGCAATCTGGATAGTTTTCCACGGTTGTCCATTTCAAGCATGCGTGTCCGAGTCCTATACCACGACCACTGTTTTGATGGGGCCGCCGCAGCCGCCTTCTTCAGCCGGTTCGTGGGCGACACCTTTTATCCGGGCGCCGAGTTCTGCTACACCGGCCTCGCTCACAAGGCTTCCGACCTGTTCGAGGACTGGATGTTCGACGGCGACGTCAACGCAATCGTAGACTTCAAATACTCCCCGCACCCAAAACTGACCTGGTGGTTCGACCATCACCAGAGCGCCTTTTTGCAGCCGGAAGATGAGGAACATTTCCGGCGTGACACCAGCGGCCGGAAGATGTTCGATCCGAACTTCCACTCCTGCACGAATTACATCGCCACCGTCGCCCGCGAGAAGTTCGGGTATGAGGAGCCAGACCTTGCCGAACTGGTGAGCTGGGCCGAGATCATCGACGGCGCAATGTATCCTGACGCCCGCACCGCGGTTGAGCTGGGCGCGTCCGCCATGAAGCTCACGCTGGTGGTGGAGAATGTCAAGACGCCGGGGTTCGTGGAGAAAGTGATCCGCTGGATGCAGCGCCTCACCCTGGACCAGATCATGGAGCAGCCAGAGGTGCGGGAGGCTTACGCGCCCTTGTACGAACGCCATCTGGCTTCCATCGAGATCATCCGCTCCCGGGCCACGATCCACGGCAATGTCGTCTACTTCGACGTGACGAATTGCGACCTGGACGGCTACAACAAATTCATCCCCTATTACCTGTTCCCCGAGTCGACGTACACCGTCTCGGTCAGCAAGTCGAGCTTCCGGACCAAGATCTCCGTGGGTTCGAACCCGTGGGCGCCGAAACCCCTCACCCACAATCTGGCGACGATTTGCGAACGTTACGGCGGGGGCGGCCACCCCCGCGTGGGCGCGATTAGCTTCCCCCTGGACGCAGTCGAGGAAGCCCGCAGGGTCGCCGCAGAGATCGTCGAGGAACTGCAAAAATAGCAGAGGGAGGAATTCCTTGAGGCGTCTGGCCGCCTGGGTTGCGCTCACCGTGTCTTTGCTGGGGCCCGCCGGTGGGGCGCCGGCGGCCGATCTCCGCACCGAACGCCTCGCTGCGCTGGGCAAGCTCTGGGCTGCGGCCAAATACTTCCACCCCGCGCTGGCCCGGCCCGAGATCGACTGGGACCAGGCGCTTTTGACCGCGCTCCCGCACGCCGCTAGCGCCCGTTCGCGCGAAGAATACGCAGATGCAGTTTCGGCCATGTTGGCGGCTCTTCAGGATCCCGCCACGCGAGTCGCGCAGCCCAAGCCGGCGCCAGACGCATCGCACCGCCCGCGTGCGGAATTGAATTCGGATGGAGTACTCGTCATCACGCTCCGTTCTTTTCCGGCCTCCTCCGGCGACGGCGAGTTCCTTGCTGAGTTGCGCCGTGCGGCGGGCCAGATCCCCAGCGCCCGCGGCGTCGTTTTCGACCTAAGGGAGCAATCAGCCTGCCTCGACTGGGACCCCAGCGCCGCCGCCCGCTGGTTCATCGCGGCAGGGTTGAACCAGCGGCTT
>JAIMAR010000199.1 GCA_023511855.1 Bryobacteraceae bacterium | reverse complement strand
CGATAACGACGTTCACCGCCGGCCCTGCCAGCGCCACGACGATCTCCTGGAGCGGCTTGTCCGGCATCCGTTGCAGCCGCGCCACGCCGCCGATCGGCAGCAACGTGATATCCGGCGTGGGGATGCCGTAGGCTCGTGCGGCCATGGCGTGCCCCAGCTCGTGCAGCGCCACGCAAGCAAACAACGAGGTTATAAACAGCACGCCTTCGGCCGCGGCCGCCGGGCCGTACTGCTGATAGTAGGCCAGCCCGATCCACGCCAAAAACAACAGAAAAGTGACGTGGATCCGGATCTCAGTTCCCGCCACACGCGCGATCCGCAGCGACCAGCCCATAGCCGATCGGCTATCCTATCACGCGCCGGCAGTGCGCCGCCGGGGAGGGCGGAGGCAATTGGTGAGCCGGCTGGACTCGAACCAGGACCCTCTGCTTAAAAGTTCTGGCAATGAGACAGAAGGTCGTGACCATCGAACCCCGGCCGGTGGTACCTCCCGTATCCCCCGCCGCCGCGCGCAAGCTCGTACCCGCTAACCAGCAGGCCATCGACGCCCTTCCGCTCAACAGCGGCACCTGGCGCGTGCAAGGCGTGCCGGGCCTGTACGTGCGCTGCCGGGCGGCGTCGAAATCCTACCTGCTGCAGCGGCGCGTGCGCGGTGTGCTGGTCAAGCGCACCCTCGGAGCGATGCCGCTCAAAGCCGCGCGCGCCGAAGCGCTCAAGCTATGGCACCAGCTCCGGCCGGCGCCGGCCAGCGGCAAGAAGACGCTGGAGCAAGCGCTGGCCGAGTACCTGGAGCAGCGCCCGCTGGCGCCCAAGACGCGCGCCATTTACCGGTACAATGCAGACCGCTACCTGGGCGCCTGGAAGGGGCGAGCGCTGGAGCAGATCGGCCAGGACCGGGCGGGGGTGCGAGCACTCTATCACCAGCTCGTCAAGCGGCACGGCCTGGCCACCGCCTCGCAGGTGATCCGCATGCTGTCGGCGGTCTATCGCTACGCCCGCAAGGTGGATCCCGAGCTTCCCGAGTGCCCGACGGTGGCGGTGACGCTGGCGCCGCTCAAGCCGCGCGACTGGGCGCTCTCGGATGAGGAGCTGCGGGCGTGGTGGGACGCAGTGCGGCAGCTGAGTGCGATCAAACGCACCTGGTGTGCCTGCTGACGGGGGCGCGGCGGGCGAGCATCGAGGCGCTGGCCTGGGAGGACATCGACTTCCATCGGAAGACCATTCGCTTTCGGGTGACCAAGGGGGATCGGCCGTACTTGGTGCCGGCGGCCGATCGGCTGATTGCCTGGCTCGAAGACTATCGGCAGAATCCCGAGGTGCCGCCCTCGGAGTGGGTGTTTCCTTCGCCCCGCGATCCGCGCCGGCACTTGGTGAACGTGAGAGATGAAAAGCGCGGCGTGGCCAGTGCGCACCACCTGCGGCACACGTTTCGGACGGTGCTCACCGAGCTAGGCGCCACGCCCGATCAGGCGCGCCTGCTGATGGGTCACTCGCTCGCTGGTGACGTCTCGCGCGGCTATATCACGGCGCCGCTGGTGGTCGAATCGCTGCGCCCGCTGGTGAACCAGATGGCCGAGCGCTATGCTCGGATTCTGGGGTGGGACGGTGATGCCTGATGACGAACTCAGCGATCTCGAGTTCCCCACAGCCCAGTGCTCAAGAGGGTCAGAGACGTCCGGTTGTCCTGCGAGGAATGCGCAGCCAAGGCCAATCAGATCAACCAACTCGCTCAGCAGCGCCAAAAGTTAGATGCAAAGGTACTGAGTTCTGACACCGAGCCCGCGGAGCGCGACCGTTCTCGAAGAGCCTCCCAGAAAATAGAAGCGAAGATCCGCCGGCTGATGGGGCCTTGGAATGAAATTGAACGGGGGGGCGCGAGCGCTGGCGCAGGATCTGTTGGACGTCGTGCGGATACTCCCGCCGGGCGATGAGTTGGTAAGGCAGATCGAGAACTCGATCTTCGTTCAAGAGGCCCAACGGCCCTTGCGCCTCAACATGGGGCGGTCAGCGAAGGGCCTGCGCATGTTAGAGGAGCTTCTTCAGCGAAGGCTCAACAAGGCAGGGGCAGCGGCCGAGGCGGCGCAGGAGGGCCAGGCTGCTCCGAAGCGCGGTCGCGGTCGACCGCCGAGTCACGACATAACGAAGGTGAACGAAGCCATTGAAGCGTTCAAGGCCGGCAAGCCTTGGACTGCGGAAGCTGCGGCAGCAAAGCCGCGTAAACTCACAGTAGTCTTCGCCTTTCCACAAGCTAACCCAACTTCTGCAGTTTGAAGAATAAAGTCTTTGTGTTCAACTAGCACAGGGCCGAGTTTCCACTACATCGCCGCCGTTTCCAACGCGGTAGGCAGTTTCAGGCCAAGCCTTTGCAGCAGGATCCGCTGGTGCTCGGTGGGCTGGCTGATGCAGCGCTTGCGGATCACCGTTCCGGATCGGGTCGGCAGCACCACATCCACCAGTGCGATCTCGGACAGGGTTTGGAAAACCTGCCGCGGCTCGTCGCCCAATCCGGCTTGGCGGCAGCTTGCGGCCAAGGTCTTCCAGAGCACGTAGGCCAAGAAGCAAACCAAGATGTGCGCCTGCACCCGGTGTTGTTTCTGATGCCACACCGGGCGGATCGCCAGGTCAGACTTGTGAATGCGAAACGCCGCCTCGGCCTCGGTCAACTGGATGTAGGCCCGCCACAGATCTTCCGGACTCCAATCCGTCACGTTGCTGCGCAGCACGTAGCAGCCCTCACTCAACCGGGCCCACTGGCGCCAAGCTTCCCGCTGGGACCACCGCAGGCGAGCGAAACCGCTGGCGTCCGCGTCCACCTGCACCTCGAACAGCGCGGCCGCCCGCCTGTTCCGCTCCCACAGCCGGCCCACCCGCGCCGCGACGGTCACCGGCTTGGGTTTCTTGTTCTGGCAACTGGCTTGGATCTTCCGGAGACCTTCCTCGATCCGCTTCTCGAAGCGCTGGTGCATGGCCTGCTCTTTGGCTCGCCGCTGGGCGCTCCGGCACAGAAGGAAAACCTCCTCGCCGCCTGGCGCCGGCGTGAGCCGTACCTCCAGTACCTCGTGCACGGGGCGCCAGTCTTCGGCCAGCAACTCCCGCTCGAGTTTCCGCAGCGAGTTCTTCGCCATCCCGACGAGGTAGCGCCGTCCGCCTTCCCGTAGGAACTTCACGTTGTCTTCGCCGGCCATCCCGCGATCCATCACCCAGATCCGGCTGGCCCGGCCGTAAAGCCCCTCGATGTGCTCGACCATCTCCTCCAGCGTGGTCGCATCGTTGCGATGGCCGGCGAAGATCTCGTAGCCCAGCGGCATCCCCCAGCGGCTCACCACCAGGGCGATGTTGACCTGTTTGCAGTCCGGCCGATGGTCGCGCGAATAGCCCCGCTGGGCTTGCGGGTTCTGCTCCGCCGGACCTTCAAAGTACGTGCTGGTTACGTCATACAGCAGCAGGTCGTAGTCCAGTGCGAACAGCTCTCCCCACTTCTGCTTCCGGTGTTTCTCCAGGGCCGGCTTGTGCGGCAGGAGCGCCTCCAGCGCCCGGTACAGGCGGTCCTCGTTGACCTTCTCGGCCGGCACACCTAACAGATCCGCTAGGGCGCTGGACTCATAGAACTGCTCCGCCAGGTGCAGCTCGCTGGAGGCGTCGCACAACCGCCCCAACACCAGCACCGTGACCATCAACGGCCAAGGAATCTGCTCCCGCCCCTCGGGCAAGGTCTCTTGCAGAAAGCGATCCAGTCCCAGCCGGCGCAGCAATTCCAGCCCCAGCCAAGGGCCGCCAAATTTCCGGCTCCGCTCAACATGCACTCGCGTGACGTCGACTTCCACCCAGCAAGGCTCGGTCTCTTCCAATAGGTGGCGCTGCGACGTGGTCGCGGGCGCGGCACAGCATTTCATTCCCAGCCGGCCCCGCTCATCCATCACCCCCAGCCAGGCCACCACTCGCTGCCGCGGCCCCCGCGCGGTGCGATAGCTCTCTACCAGGGCCCAATACGCGCGCCGCTGGCTGTCCTTGTTTCGGTAGCAGCGCCGCAAGTACATAGCCACATACTACGGATCTGCGGCTCAGATTCAAGGGGGTTGGTCGTCACTACATCAGCGCTTCCCAAGCTTGCCGACAGTTCGGCGGCGCGGCGTGATGCAAACAAAGGGGCGCTCTCTCTTTCTCCTAGCCTGATGGCCTTCAAACCCACGCAAAAAAGTTGCGCAGTCGCCCGAACTGCGGAGGTTGGGCTAAACGATCCTGTCCCACTTTTACTAAAAAGAGAATTTTTTAAGTGGAATTATTTTAGTCCCACTGGGGTTACAGTGAAGGTATGAAGTTCGAGTGCGAAGGGATCTGGGTTACGCCACGCGAGTTTGCTCGAATGTTCGGCTTGACCGAACAGGGTCTGGCGAACGCCCGCAGCCGCGAGCGCAAGACCGGCCGGCGCCTGCCGGGGGCACCCGTCTGGCGCAAGTTCGGCCGCTCGGTCCGTTACTTCGTCGGGCCGGAGCTGCTGCGGCCGGGAGTAGCCCAAGATGCCAACAACTAAAAAAGCCTCCCCGCCAGGCAGGGGAGAGCTCAAAGAAGAGGGTATGTGGTCGAACCTTCACTCTCATCGTAGCATAGCTTCTGGCAGTCCACAGCGGAGGCCTGGGCGTCGGTCAAGAGCGGGCCGGCAGGCTCGGGTGCGCGGAGGAGGCCGCGGGCCATGTCAGCATGGCTGAATACGCGTGACTTCGAGTCAGCCGGTAACGCAAGCCCGAGGACGGGCGCGGGCACAAAGCCGAAAATCGAGGTGGACGAGCTGGACTTGCTGCGGCTGCGCGAGCAAGCATGGGCCGCCCTGAGCGCGGTGAATGACCCGCCGTACCTGTTCCGCTGTGGCGAGCGCCTGGTGCGAGTGGTTCAGGATGGCGACGGCGGCGTTCGCGCCGAAGAGCTCACTCGGGATCGGTTGCGGCATGAGCTGGCAAATGCTGCAGCTTGGTACCGCGAGCGCCGCGCGGTGGCTCCGCCCATGGAGCTGGTTCAGGATTTGCTTGCCGACCCTAGGCCTCCACTCCCCAAGCTGAATCGGCTAGGTGAAGCCGACCGCGCGCATGCGCTGGCCTTGTTGCTCCTTCCGCTCGTGAGAGAACTCATCGTCGGTCCCACACCGCTGCACTTGATCTCAAAACCTGCGCCAGGCACAGGCGGCACGCTGTTAGCGGAAGTCTTGCTCTACCCCGCGCTCGGTCGCTGGCCCGCAGCGCAGGCAGCGCCGCCCGACGAAGGAGAATGGCGAAGAGTATTGTTCGCGGCGCTTTGTGGGCATCCGGATTATGTCTTTTTGGACAACATTGCGGTGTTGTCCAGCGCGACGTTAGCACTCGCCATCACCGGCGACGGACTACGAGATCGAGTGGTGGGAAGTTCCTCTGTGAGGACGGTCCCGGTGCGATGCATATGGGTAGCAGTGGGCAATCGTCCTATAATCTCTGAGGAGCTGCGACGCCGCGCAGTCTGGATCCATTTGGACGCAGGTCCGCAGCCGGAGCTGCGTCGTGACTTCAAGATCCCGGACTTGCGAGCTGCGGTCATCGAGCGACGATGCGAAATCGTGGGCGCGCTGCTCACCCTGGTGCAAGCCTGGTTAAGAGCAGGGCAGCCGCGAGGGAATCTTCAGTTTGCCAGCTTTGAAAGCTGGGCCGCGGTGATGCGTGGCATTCTGGCAGTTGCTGGCGTAGAGGGATTTCTGGCTAACCGGGATCAGCGGACGGAGCATGTCTGCGAGCCCGTGCCGACGGAGTTTCTAGTTCGTTGGTACTCCGAGTATGGTAGCGAGCCGGTCGGGGTTGCCAAGCTGGTGGCGCTAGCCGACGGCCTGCTGGCAGCTGGGCTTAAAGGGCGCGCTCGGGCCATCGGCTTGGGCAAGCTACTAGCAGCGCTGGCGGGCCAGCAGTTCGGCTCGTACCGCATCGAGCCAGCGGGCACCTACAAGAGGGCAGCGCGATACCGGTTGATTCGCGACAAATCCGAACCTGACCATGGCCGCGACACCGCGGTGAAGATGTGAATGTGGTGAATACCTCCGCCCTCTTATACAGAGCTCCCGCCCCAGCGCCCGGGGGTGGTATTCACGACTTTCACACATTCACAAGTGCTGAAAACCCAGTCGCTTAGGCTTTGAATCGGGCGGTGAATGTTCCGGCGGTGTTCACGCCTTTATCATACCTATAAATCCTATTCAATACCTCCAGATAACTCGGGCCAGGACGCGTCAAGCGGGCCTGGCGCCTTTAAGCGCCCCCGCGCTGCCGGAGTCCGGGCGCGGGCCAAAAGTTGCCATTTTATCTATAAGTCAAAGCAAGCGAAGTATCTTGACATAGCGAGTGGCCCGTGATAAGATGAATGCAGGCTAGGCTCAGCGTGTACTATATAGTACCGTATCGTATGCCCCAAGGACATACACAGCCGTCGCCGGGAATGCCATGGCAGAGAGTAGTCAGCGGCCGCGCCGGACGGCTCTCTACTTGCGTGCCTCCACGGCCAAGAAAACCGCCGGCGGGGAGGACTACGCCCAGCGCCCGGAGATCCAGGAGGAGCGCCTCCGCCGGTTGTGCGAGCAGCGGGGCTGGCAGGTCATCGGCGTTTACTCGGACCGGGCCAGCGGGCGCCGGGATCAGCGGCCAGGGCTCGACCAGCTCATGGCCGAGGCCCGCCGGGGCGCCTTTGACGTGGTCGCGGTTACGTCGTTCGATCGCTTCGCGCGCTCGGTGCGGCACTTGGTGCTGGCCTTGGACGAGTTCCGCGAGCTGGGCATCGATTTCGTGTCGCTGCGCGAGGCGGTCGACACCTCAACTCCTCTCGGCAAGGCCACGTTCACGATCATCGCGGCCATGGCGGAGCTCGAGTCGCCCCTGATTGCCGAGCGCACGCGCGCCGGGCTTGAATTTGCCCGTCGCCACGGCACTCGTTCCGGGCGGCCTATCGGGCGGCAGCCGCGCCTGTTCGATCGGATCAAGGCCCTCGAGTTACGAGCGCAAGGCTACAGCTACCGCGAGATCGCACGCCTGCTCAAGATACCCCTGGGCACGCTGCACGGGGCTTTGCGGCGGTTCCGTTCGCAAAACCATGCGCAGCAGGAGCCGGCTAACGTGCTGGAAAATTGTGACCGTCTAAGTGGAGGAGCCGGCGTGTGACAAAGGCACCTTTGCCGAACACTGCGAGGGTGAAATCGCACGAGGGAGGTTCGTCATGAAAGGGGAAGTCGGAGAAACGCCCGGACCGGTGGTGGCTGCGGAGGCTCAGGCCCCGGCCCGCAACCGGCATTCCGCCCACCCAGCCGAGGGC
>JAIMAR010000198.1 GCA_023511855.1 Bryobacteraceae bacterium | reverse complement strand
GTTGTAGGCGGCGCAGATGGTTGCGGCGGCGTTCATAGTCTGCGATCTGGTTGAGGCGGCTGCGGAAAGCTTCTTCGAGGATCAGCAGAAGCTCAGAGAGAATGAGTTTCTGGCGGGCCTGGCGGGACGGTTCGTCCGGGTCCTTGCTCTGAGCCAGCACCAGCCGGTTCAAGCAATCCCAGGCTTGGTGCGAGTGCGGGCTTGCGCGGGGGAGCCGCAGGCAGCCGTCGCTGAAGTGGCGGAACGGACGCAGCAAAAGCAGGTCGCAAGGCAGGGCCCCGGGTGCGGCGATCAGGTCCGGGTAGAACACGACGACCAAAGCGTGCCGGCAATCGCCTTCAAAACACTCGACCCCGTGCAACCGGAGATTGTCGATCAGCAGGATGTCGCCGGCGTCGAATCGCTCCAGGTGTTCGCCGATGCGGAACGCTCCCGGGCCGCCGAGCGGGCAGAAAATCTCCAGGCGTTCATGCCAGGTCATGGGCACCGCGCTTGGGACGGGGGGAAACTCATAAAGGTTCACGGCGAGAGGGAATGATGGGTCCAGGGGGAGTTGAAAGCGCTTGGAGGAATCCACCCGGTCTAGGATCCGGAAGGGCTCAACGCTGACTCCGCCCGTCTCGTGTTCGGGCAGATGGAGTACCAAGCGGCAGCCGGCTGCTTGCCGGTGTTCATCCTTCGGTTGAAAAAGGGTAGGATTGTTCAACACTTGTGCGCTCCTTATTCTAAACCCGAGAGGCCTGCTCGCGATAGACTGCGGGGTGGTCCCCGGAGGCGGAGATGCTGCGGGGGGAAATGCGGTGGCGGAGCCGGCGCTTGGCCGCGCAGGCAGAGATGAGCCGCATCCGGGGGACCGGGACGAAGGATTGGGGTGTGGAAGACGCCGCAACGTTTGCGAATCAGGAGGTGAATCGCAATGAAATCGAGGAGCCGTGACTATGCCATTTCGAGGCGGGGCTTCGCTCTCGGGTTGGGGGCCGTTGCCGCCCGGGCGGGGCAGCCGACGGCGGACTACTATCAGGAGGCAGCCCGGCGCCTGCCGGTGCGTAGGTTCGATGTGGCCGTCGCCGGAGGAGGGACGGCGGGCGTGGTGGCCGCCATTGCCGCAGCCCGGCAGGGCGCCAAGACGGTGTTGATTGAAAACAAGGGCTACACGGGCGGGACTGTCGTGGAGGGTGGGACCGCGCTGCACAGTTTCTTCAACCTATGGAAGGCGTTCCCGGGGGTTCCCAAGCGGCAGGTTGTGAAGGGCATTCCGCAGGAGATCGTCGAGCGGCTGATGCGCATCGGCGGCTGCACCGGGCATGCGGAGATGCTGTCGCACTATGACTACGACTCGGTTTGCACGGCCATCGACACGGAACTGTACAAGCTGGTGACCATGGAGATGCTGCATGAGGCCGGCGTAACGGTGTGGGTGAACACATTTGTCGCGGGCGCGATCCGCGAGGGTGGCCGGATCGCCGGCATGATTACCGAAAGCCGCTCCGGGCGGGAGGCGATTTACGCCAAGGCGTTTGTGGATTGCACCGGCTATGGGGATCTGGCGGCGCATGCCGGGGCCAAGTTCACCGAACCCAACGACTACTCGGTGGCCAACAGCATCGGGGTCGCCAATGTGGACATCGAGAGGATGTGCGAATTCCTCAAGTCGCGAAACACGTTGACCCAGTTGGCGCGCGGGCGGCGCAGCGGGAAAGACGACCAGATCGTACGCTTTGGCGGCGAGTCGGTCACGCTGTCGGAGGAGTTTAACGCCGGGGCGAGACAGATCGGGCTGTCGATGATCACCACGACGACCCAGGACCAATACCTGATGTTCCTGAAGCTGAATTTGAAGATGCCGGTGAGTCCTACAAGCCGGGACGCGGTGGCGGAGGCCGAACTTGAGCTTCGCAAGCGCCAGTTCAAGGCCATCGAACTTCTGAGGCGGCACGTGCCGGGTTGCGAGCGTGCGTTCATCGCCAGGACCAGTCCCTCGCTCAACATCCGCCGAGGCCGGCTGATCGTTTGCGACTACGATATTACGCTGGACGACATTCTCCAGGCGCGGCATTTCGACGACGATGTGTTCGTCTACGGGTTTCACGACTCGGCGCCACGGCTGAAGGTCGGCGGCGGCGGAACCTATGGTATTCCCTACCGCGCCCTGCTTCCCGCCGGCATCGAGAATCTCCTGGTGGCGGGCATGATGATTACGTCCAACCACGATGCACACATGTCGACGCGTAACACGGTGAGCTGCATGGGTCAGGGGCAGGCGGCCGGAACCGCCGCAGCGTTGTGCGCCGCGCGAAACTGCGGCACGCGCGAACTGCCTTACTCGCTGCTGCGCCGGACGCTGGAAAAGGATAACGTCTACTTTGAATGACCGCGCGGGCTTCGGCGCAGGGCAAAGCATACGAGCATGGAGGAAAGTAATGCACCGGATACTGTTACTGGTCTTCTTGGCGCCGGTCCTGGCGGCGCAGCCTCAACCGTGGAGGCTGGTTTATGACGCAAGCATCCCGCAAGTGCGTTTCGCCGCCTCAGAAATCCGGCAAGCCTGTGTCTCCCGCGGCTGCACGCTTTCGGAGGAACCGCTCAGCGCGATCATCCAGCCGTCCGGGGCTGTGCGCATTGTGATTGCGGCGGGGCCCGACAGTTCGCGGCAAGCGGCCGCCGCCTTGGGCGTCGCTCCGCTGGACATCCAGACCCCGCAGTCCTACGCCATACGCCGGGCGGAGCGCGCGGGAGGCCTCACATTGGCGGTGTTGGGCGCCGACAACGTGGGGGCGATGTACGGCGGCCTGGATCTGGCTGAAGCGATACGGCTCGGGACCATCCTGGAGACACACGACAGCAGGCATTCGCCCAAGATCGCGCAGCGGGGAATCAAGTTCAACATCCCGCTGGATCTGCGCACGCCCAGTTACTCCGACAACAGCCATCAGGCGCAGAATAACATTCCGGAGATGTGGAGCTTCGACTTCTGGCGGGAGTTTCTGGACGACATGGCGCGACACCGCTTCAATGTGCTGTCGCTGTGGAGCCTGCACCCGTTCCCCTCGCTGGTGAAGGTTCCGGAGTTTCCGGAAGTAGCGCTCGACGATGTGTGGCGGACGCGCGTGCCCATGGACGACACCTACAGCCACTCGGGCAGCGACATGCTGCGGCCGGAGCTGCTCCGGGATGTGGAAGTGGTACGGAAGTTGACGATTGAACAGAAAATCCAGTTTTGGCGCGATGTCATGCAGTACGCGGCGGACCGGGGCATTCAGGTGTACTGGTTTACCTGGAACCTGTTCACATTCGGGGCCGAAGGCAAGCATGGAATTACGACGGACCAAACGAATCCCATTACGATCGCATATCTGCGGGCGAGCGTCCGGGAAATGGTGCTTACTTACCCGCTGCTGGCCGGATTCGGCATCACCGCCGGGGAAAACCTGCGTGACTTAGAAGGGGAGTTTTCCAAGGAGAAGTTCCTCTGGAAGACGTACGGGCTGGGCGTGGTGGACGCCAAGAGGATCCAACCATGGCGGGAAGTGCGCATGATTCACCGCTATCACATGACCAACCACAATGAGATTTTGCAGGAATGGAAGGATTACCCGGGGCCGTTCGACCTGAGCTTCAAATACTCAATTGCTCACATGTATTCCATTCCCAATCCGCCGTATCTGGCGCCGGCGCTGCCGTTTTTGTCTCCGAAACTGCGCACCTGGCTGACGGTGCGCGACGACGACTATTACAGTTTTCGCTGGGGTGACCCGGATTATGCGCGAGCCTATTTGGGGAATATCCCGGGACCGGATAAGATAGCCGGATACTATATGGGGCCGGATGGGACGATTTGGGGCCGGGAGTTCTTAAGCAAGGAACCCGACACGCCGCGCCAGACCATTATCAGGAAACGCTGGTACGGGTTCATGATTTGGGGGCGCCTGAGTTATGATCCAGAGCTGCCGGACAGTTTGTTCCAGGGCACCCTGGCGCAGCGCTTTCCCGAGTTGGACGCCGGCGTACTGTTTCAAGCCTGGAAAGCAGCGTCGCGAATCTTTCCGAAGATCACCAGTTTTCATTGGGGCGACATCGATCTGCGGTGGTTCCCAGAAGCCTGCCTGAGCCATCCGCGGCACCGCGGGTTCTATACGGTGCAGGATTTCATCGAGGCTCAGACCATGCCGGGCAGCGGGCTAGCGAGTATTTTGGAGTGGCGGTCGAAGAAGCTGGCTGGGGAAACCTGGAAGGGCGAAGGACCGCTGGAGGTGGCCGACGCACTGGCCGGCTACGCCGCGGAGGTGCTCCGCTTGACGCCGCGGTTGCGCAGCGCGCAAGGGCTATCGAAGGAGGCGCGCGAAACCCTCGGCGATTTGACGGCCATGGCGCACTTGGGCAACTATTACGCCGAGAAGATTCGCGGGGCGGCGGAGCTGGCGCTGTTTGACAAGACGGGGGCGCCGAGCAACCGCGAGGCGGCCGTTCAGCACTTGCGGTCGGCGCTGGTTCATTGGAAGCGTTACGCCGCCGCCTACACGGCGCAATACGAGCAGCCGCGGCTGTACAACCGGGTGGGCTGGGTGGACGTTCACGCCCTGACCAGCAAGGTGGAGCAGGATATCACCATCGCCCGTCTTTGGAGGCCAGGAACGGGCCCGGACGCTCCGGCGGCGGCCGGCGCGGATGTTCCCTTCCGGGAGTAATCACAGTCTGTGCCAGGAGGCGGGAAAGGGCCGCGGGCGGGCGAACGCCACGGGTGGCGGTGCGCGCAAGCCGTGGTCACTTCAACTTGCGGTCCACCGCCTGGGCCAGCGCGGCCAGCGCTTCGGCGGGGCAATCGCCGAACGCCGTGATGCGCACGAACCAGGGGCCGCGGCGGAGGACCGCGCTGCCGGGGTAGAGACGGCCTGCCTCGCCCGCCTGGAGCGGACGGCTGCCGGCCGGAGGTTCGGTTTCGAAGATCTGACGGGCGGCGGGGGAGCTTCGCATCCGGTAGAGTTCGACGGAGGCCTCCGCCGATCCACGGTAGCGATAGTCGGCCACCAGGACTCGCACGACGCCCGCTTGGAGGAAGCGTTCCGCCGCGCCGTTGATGTGCTTATAAAGATCTTCAGCGGCAAAGATCCGGATGCGCGGGCCGCGCTCCCAGCCCTCGGCTTCTCCGGAGACCGGGAACAGGGTTTCGCCCGCTTCCGGAGTCACGGCAGTCTCCAGCAGGAACTGGTTGGTGCGGGAACGGCTCTCGCCGATGCTGGTGACGTAGATGGCGGGCCGGTCGCGGACCGGACAGGCGTATTCACAGGCGCCGCAGCCCACGCAGCGGCTGGGGTCGACGTAGGGTTGGCGGATCGTCTTGGCGCGGCCTTCGGAATCCGTGACCTCGGCGGGGATGAGGTAGATTGCTTTGGGCGAGGTGGGACACCATTCCTCGCAGACGATGCACTCGGTGGCCATGGCCCAGGGGAGGCAGCGGCCGTGGTCGTAGAAAGCGGTTCCGATTCGGATGGGCTGCGCGGAGGGACCGGAATTCCAACCCTTCTGCTGCTCGGTGAACTCCCAGATGGCCCCAGTGGGACAGGCGCGGCCGCACTCGACGCAGCTCGGCTCGCAATAGCCGATGCGCGCTACCAGCACTGTGGTCCAAAGGCCCTCCAGCCCAGCTTGGGCAAAGGCCGGGTGGAGGGCCTGGTTCGGGCAGACCTTCATGCAGTTGCCGCAGCGGATGCAGCGCTCCAAGAAATGCTTCTCATCGAGAGCGCCGGGCGGCCGCACCAGACGGTCCGAGGGCTTGGCTGCCGCGGGCACGGCGCGCATCAGCGGAACCAAAGCAGCGCCGGCTGCCACACTTGTGAAGACTTTGCGGCGCGCGAGGTCCGGACCTTCCAGGGTTTGGGTGCGCTCGGGGAACCAGGCAAAACGGAGGCCGCTTTCGGGGCAGTCGGCGATGCAGTTGAGGCAGAGGTGGCATTCGGTTTTGCGCCAGCGCGCGCCGGGGATCGGGTCGTCGCCGCCCTGGCAGTTGAGGAGGCAGCGCTGGCAGTCGTCGCAGCGGCTGGGGAGTTTCTCCAAGCCTAGAATGGACCAGCGCGAAAGCCATCCGAGCAGCGCGCCCAGCGGACACAGGGCACGGCACCAGAAGCGGGTGACGCGGAGATTGAGCGCCAAGACGATTAGCAAGATTAGGCCCAACAGCGTGCCCTGCTGGTAGAGGACCGGCGCAGGGTGCATGAGGGTGCGGCGCAGGATAAAGTTCAGGACGTCCCCTGTGGTCCGGACCCAACCGAGGGGACTGGCGTAGAGAGCGGCCAGCAGGGCATTGCCGCCGTAGTCCAGAGCTGGAGACAACGAGAGCGCCACGCTGCGAAGCAACAGGGACAGCGGATCGAGCCAGCCGCCGATGGCGGAGCCGAACAGCGCCAGAGCCAGTGAGGCGGCCAGTAAGTAGTCTTTGGTCTTGTGCCAGTTGCGGTAGCGGTTGGAGGCGATGCGGGCCGGGCCGCGCTTGGCCTCGGATTTCCAGGAGCTGACCCAGTGGTTCAACGTTCCCAGCGGGCAGGCCCAGCCGCAGAAGACGCGGCCCAGAAAGATGGTGGGCAGCAGGATGACCAGACTCCAGAGCAGGCCTTGATAGAGGGACCGCGTGGAGAGGGCGTTGAGCAGGGCGGCAAGGGGGTCGGCGCGCAGGAACCACGTAGCTGAGTACAGAAACAGGAGGAGGAAGAAGACCTGAGAGAACCTGCGCAGCCGGATGAGGTTCTTGTAACTCACTGCTCGAACGCCCAGTCTAGCATGGGTTTGCAAGCCTGGATGCCGGCGGGGCCGGCCGCCGAGGAGAATCCTGCCCGGTCGGGTGCACTATGATGGAAGTTCGACTCGGTAACCGGTCCATGAGCGGCGTGCAGATGTCTGTTATTGTCGTTTGCGGCGACGGCTATACTTCGATCGGCAAGCTGGTGTCCTCGCTGCGGGCCCAAGCAGAGGCCCGGTCGATGGAACTAGTGTTGGTGTTTCCGCGCGGTTGCCCGCCGGGGCTTCCGGAGGAGGATGCCGGCAGCTTTGCGGGCGTGCGTCTTGTGGAGGTCGACCGAATAGAGTCGATGGCGCGCGCGTGCGGCCGGCGTGCGTGCCGCCTCCGCCCCGCTGGTGGTGATGACCGAAGACCATAGTCTGCCGGAGCCGGGGTGGGCTGCGGCGTTGCTTGAAGCTCACCGGGAGCATCGCGCGGCAGTGGGGCCGGCCATTGTCAACGGCAATCCGGAATCCTTGTTGAGCTGGGCCAACGTGGTTATCGAGTACGGGGAGTGGCTCGATCCAGTGCAGTCCCGGCCGGTGCAACATTTGCCGGGGCACAATACCTGCTACCGGAGGGATGTACTGCTCGACTACGGGGAGGAGC
>JAIMAR010000197.1 GCA_023511855.1 Bryobacteraceae bacterium | reverse complement strand
TACCCGTTCATCTCTACGGCAACCCGGCGGACAGCCACGCGGGTGCAAGGGTCCACCTTGGATCGGCCCTGCTGGAGTGGCAGCTCGGGCAGCTCCTCGTGCGAAACCGGACGCTGGCCGGCGATTATGACCGCGGCTATCAGAACTTCGTTCCGGGAGCGGTGATGGCAGACCGGCGGTTTGTCTCCATTTCCGCCTACAACAGCTCCACCCACCGGAGAAACGTTTTTAACCAGACCGACCTTGTGACGTCCGTGCAAACCGGCCGCGTGCGGCATTCGCTGCTAGCCGGTTTTGAGGCCGGACGCCAGCGAACCTTCAATCTACGCAACACGGGCTATTTCAACGGCTCCTCGACCACGGTGCTCGTACCGTATTCGCAGCCGCTGGTCACGGATCCGCTGGGTTTCCGGCAAAGCGCCACCGACGCCAACAATCGCGTCTCGAACCGGGCGGTCTCGGGCTATTTGCAGGATCAGGTGGAGTTGACCCGGCGCCTGCGCGCCGTGCTGGGGCTCCGGCTGGAGAGCTTCGATTTGCGCCATCACAATCAGCGCAATGGGGAGGTGCTCAGCCGGACGGACCGCCTGGTCTCCCCTCGAGCGGGGCTGGTGTGGAAACCGCGAGATCCGGTTTCCATATATGGCAGCTTCAGCGTCGCTTATTTACCCAGCTCGGGCGACCAATTTGCGGCGTTGACCTCGGTGACGCAGCAGATGAAGCCGGAGAAGTTCACCAACTACGAGGTGGGCTTGAAGTGGGACCTGGCGCGCGGGTTGACACTGACCAGCGCCCTGTACCGCCTGGACCGCACCAATACGCGGGCCGTGGATCCGAACGATCCGGGCCGGATTCTGCAAACCGGAAGCCAGCGCAGCAACGGTTTCGAGCTGGGCTGGAACGGCGTGATCGGCCGCGGTTGGAGCGTCGCCGGCGGCTACGGCTGGCAGGACGTCTACATCCGCACCGATACCGCCGCCGCCCGCGCCGGCCTGAAGGCGGCGCAAGCGCCCCGTCACACGCTTTCGCTCTGGAACCACTACCAGCTTCATCCGCGCTTGGGGCTGGCGCTGGGGGTAGTGGCCCGCTCGGCGATGTTTGCGGCCGTGGACAATGCGGTCACGCTGCCCGGCTACGCCACGGCCGATGCTGCCGCGTTCTTCTCCCTCAGCGAGGCGCTGAGGCTTCAGGTCAACGTGGACAACCTCACCGGCCGGACCTATTACATGAACGCTCATAACAACACCAACATCTCGCCCGGACGCCCCCGTTCGGCCCGGGTTGGCCTGACGGCGCGATTCTGACCCCGTCGTCCGGCTGTCCGGGCTTGGGGCGGAAGGAAGGCCATCCCGCGCCCCGCAGGCGGCCGCGATAGATTAGGAGGGAGGGGTGCAAACAGAGCTTCATGAACGACGAGCGGGTTGAGACCTTGACCTCTGCGGCCGAGCTGCCGGCCGTGCCTTTGACCTTGGAAGGGTCGGCGGTGCTGCATCAGATGTTCCGCCTCCGCCGCGCCTACTGGCGCCAGGCGCCTGAAGAATCGCGTCGGCAGGCGGTGGACGAGGCAGCGGCTGTGCTGGAGGAGATGGAGCGGCAGGGCGAGAATGGGAGCGCTCTTTATTCCTTGTATGGACATAAAGGCGACCTGATGGTGGTCCATTTCCGGAAGGACTTCGCGGCCCTGAAGCGGGCCGAACTGCAAGTAGCGAAGCTGAGGCTCACGGATTACCTGGAGGCCTCGGCTTCGTACTTGTCCGTTGTGGAACTGGGGCTGTACGATTCCAGCGTACGGTTATTCTCCAGCCTGTTGGCCCGGGGCGTGCCGCCCGGCAGCCCCGAGTGGGAAAAGGAAACCGCCGAGACGCTCGCTCATCAGCGCAAGGCCATGGCGCCACGCTTGTATCCGCCAATTCCGCCCGGCCGCTACATTTGCTTTTATCCGATGAACCGCAAGCGGGAGGACTCGGCCAACTGGTACCGGCTGCCCATGGGGGAGCGCCGAAGGATGATGCGGGATCACGGGGAGATCGGCCGCAAGTATGCCAGCCAAGTCAAGCAAATCGTCACCGGGTCGATTGGCTTGGACGACTGGGAATGGGGGGTAGACCTCTTTTCGGACGACCCGGTGGCCTTTAAGAGCCTCATCTACGAGATGCGCTTCGACGAAGCCAGCGCCCTGTACGCGGAGTTTGGCCCCTTCTACGTCGGCTTGCGCACGCCGGCGGCCCGGATCGGCGAGCTGCTCAATGGCAGCCTTCCGCTAGAAGGGGAAGTCCTTGGCGGTTGAGCGGGCGATTACCGAGCGCGCCAGGAACTTGTAAGGATTCACCGGGCTGCCGCCCAGGCGAACCTCATAGTGCAGATGCGGCGCGGTAGCGCGGCCAGACGAACCCAGCCCGCCTATGATTTCACCCCGGCGGATCTCCTGTCCCGCGATCACGTCGATCCGGGACAGGTGTGCGTAGTAAGTCTGAACGCCGCGGCCATGGTCGATGACCACCAGCCTTCCGTAGCCGCCGCTCCAGGCGGCGTGCACGACAATCCCATCCGCCGTGGCGCGCACAGGGGTGCCGACCGGCGCCGAGATATCCACTCCTGCGTGGAACGCCTGCTCGCCTGAGAATGGGTCGCTGCGGCGGCCAAAAGATCCCATGAGGCGCCCGTCCACCGGCCAGAGGTCGGGCACGACGTTCATCTGCCAGGTGCGCGGGAAAACACGGTTGAACTTGGAGATGTTGGCCGTCTTGAGGAAGTTGTACTCCTCCAGGCTCTCCTGGAAAGTGGGCACCAGGCTGCCTTCACCGGCGATATCCGGAGGCCCTTCGATCTTGCGCTTGATCCCGTAAGCGTTGGATACCTCGGTGGCGAAAAGCTGGAGCGCGGCCAACTGCTGGGTGGTTTGCTTGAATTCTTTCTGAAGATTGCTGTACCGCTGGCGCGCCAGTTCGGCCTCGCGCCGGACCTCATTGTAGTTGGCGACCTTCCAAACCATCCGGGCGTAGCTGGTGACGACCCCCAACAGAGTGAAAGCGCCCAGAACCGCCAGCAGGAGAACCCCGTAAAGCACCTGCTGTGGAATTTGAATGCGGCGAATCCGCCCGTGGATTGAGTGCGCCAGGACGACGACGAAGTAAGGCTCCTTCATGGCTCCATCCTTGCTGGCGCCAGCCTGCCTGACCACGCGCTGACGGCGCGGCCTCCTCCCTCCAGGCAAAGGCAGTGCGGACGCGGGTATTCCGCTAACGAAATTGAAACTTTACCAGCCTGCCGCCGTGGCTGTCAACCCCGTCCGGGCGGGTGTGTCAAACCTCTTTAGAAATGTCCCCATGGGGGTCTCCTGTGCCGGCACCCCGGCCCCTTGGCAGAAAAAGGGCCGGGCGGCCGGGGGATTGATCCGTCCCCAGCGCCCGGCCCCCGCAAGGTCTTGCAGGATGCGGCTAGAAGTTGATTCGGAGCGCCAGCTGCATGCGCCGCGGATCATTGGCCTGGCTCCGCACTTGGCCGAAGCTGGCCGAGGTCACCGAGGAGTCGGGCCCACCCCAGCGGACGCGGTTCAGCAGATTGAACGCTTCGGCGCGGAACATCACGTTGATGCGCTCCGTGAAGTCGAACTTCTTCGCGAGGGACACATTCTCGTACATGTTCCACGGAGCCCGTTCCTTGGGATTGTTGCGGCTGGCGTTGCCGAATCCGGCATACAGCAGCTCCGTATTGGTCATTTGACGGCCCGTGGCATCCACTCCGAAGGCCGCCTTGTTCCACCAAACGTCCACGAAGGGATCGAACTTCTCCCCCTTGATCGGCGCGCGCCAGTTCGTGTAGGAGTTGATGAACACCCGGTTGCCCGCGCCGCCGGGGACGGAAGTGAGCCCTGGGCTGACGCTCCTTGGCCCGCCCGAGGCGTACTCGAGCATCCCGGAGATTCCCCAGCCGCCGAGGGCATAATCCAGCGGGCCGCCAAAGCTCCAGTGACGGCCTTTGCCGAACGGAAGCTCGTAGCTGAAGGCAAAGCGGGTGGAGTGAGTCTGGTCGCTCCAACTCAGGGACTTCTCCAGCCGCCGGTTGTAATGGTCCATGGCGCGCTGGCTGACGCCGATATAGGCCGCATCCGCATCGGAGAACATCTTTGAAAGCACGTAGCTGGCCAGCACGGTCAGGCCTGAGGAGTAGCGCTTGTCGAGCTTGAGCACCATGGCGTGGTAAGTCGAGTTGCCAGCGCGCTCTCCGATGGAAGACGGCTGGCCGCCGCTGGTCTGAACGTCGCTCCACTGCGGGTACGGTTTCAGCGCCTGGGCCACGGTTCCCTTGAACCCGGAATAGGGGATGGGGATGCCCGCGGCGATCGCGGCCGGAGAGGTGATGCTGGCATTCAACAGGTCGCGCCCATACTGCTTGAAGTACTTGGGATCCATCTGATTGATGTTGAGAATCGCCGAGGAAAGATGGACTCCGCGCGTGCCGCTGTAGCTGGCCGAAGCAACCATGTTGCCCGGAAGCTGCTTCTGGATGTCGAAGTTCCAGCTATAGTACTGAGGCGGACGGCCGGCATCCTGCTCCTGCCAGTAGTAGGTCACCCCGCCGAGATCGGTGATCGGGCTGCGGAACGGTGGAGGGGTCCACGGAGGCAACCCGTCGTCGATGTTGAAGTAGGTGTACGCCGGCAGCGAGGAGTTGTCGTAGGTGGCGTTCAGGATCAGGCCCTGGAAGTGGGTGCTTCCGCCGGTGGTCTTGATCGCGCCATACATCACTCCTCCGTAAGCCCGGAGGACCAAGCCGTTCCGGATCTGATACGCCAACCCCACGCGGGGGGCGATGGCGTCCTTGTAGGTTTTGAAGATGTAGTCGGAACCCGTGCACCAGTCGTCGCACTTTCCGGTGTAAATGATGGTGCCCGGACGTCCTCCCAGCATCGGGTTGGGCATCGTCGGGTGGAAATTCATGAACCCGGCCGGCTTGCCATAGCTGCTGAAGTCCGTCCAGTCCTTGAGACCCAGCACCGCGCCTCCCTTCAGCGGGCCTGTGTACTCCCAACGGACTCCTAGGTTCATGGTGAGCTTCGGAGTTAACCGCCAGTCATCCTGCAAATAGCCGCCGTAGTAGTGGTAGGTCTGAATGACGGCCCGGGGCGTCTCCAGTCCCCACTGCCAAGCCTTCCCCAGGAGGAATGAGGCGAATCCGCTGCCGGTATTGCCGGACCCATCCCCCGGAAACGCGGTCGGAGCGATGTTGAAGTTGAAGCTGCCGTTAGGCCGGTGCTGACCGCCGCCCCACCATTCGTCTTTGTTCCAGAAAAACCCTGCCTTCAAGGAATGCTGGCCGGTGACGATAATCACGTCGTTGGTGATGATGCGGTTTTTGCCGCGATCATAGCCCCACGCGTTGCCGCCCCAGCCGGTAATGCCAGCAATCCCGTAGCCGGGCAAGCAGCGGTCCGGTCCCGGGGTATTTTTCAGCCCCAGTTTCTCTCCCCACTTCGCGTTCGGATCCAGGCAAGTCAGCGCGGTCACGTCGCCGGCTTCGCGCATGATCGCGACCCGGAAGCTGTTGAACACGCGCGGGCTGATGGTGTAATCCCAGGAAAAGCGTCCGGAGCGGTTCTTGCGGGTCCATGTATTCGTCCCGTTGAAAGGCTTGGGCAACCCAGGCGCTCCTTCTTCACCGAAGGTCTCCTCCATCTTGCCATCCATCCAGAGGAAGCTCAACCGGTTGCCGACGTTCGGCTGGTGATCCATCCGCACGCTGTACTTGTCCCACGGAGTGAGCCGCATCCCGCGGTCGCGGAAGTAGTTGTTGGTGATTCCTGCGCCTGGGACGTTGGGAACCATCTCCTTGGGGCGCAAGGCGATATAGTTGCTCGCCACCTTGCTAAAGCGGCTCTTGGGGATCTGGTTTCCACTGAAGGGCGTCCGCGAGTAGGTCTTTCCATCCGGCAGCAGGACGGTGCTGTCCGGGTCATAGAGTTGCATCATCCCCACGCCGGCCTTTCTGTAGTTGCTGAAGTCCCCTTCGTACATCTCCACCAGCGGTACCGTTCCGTACCACGGAGAGCTGCCGGCACGGTTGCGAAACCCTTCGTAGCTGGCGAAGAAGAAGGTCTTGTTCTTTCCGTCGTAGAGCTTCGGGAGGATCACAGGTCCGCCGAGGGTCGCGCCGAAGTCGTTTTGCTTCAGCACAGGGGCGCTCTGGGCGAAGAACCCGCGCGCGTCGAAGGCATTGTTGCGCAGGAAATCGAACACGTTGCCGTGGAACTCGTTGGTGCCGCTGCGCGTCGCGAAGGAAATGACCCCCATCGAGCGGCCAAACTCCGCTTTCATCCCGCTGGTCTCGACGGTGAATTCGGCAATGGCATCCACCGGCACGGTGCTGAGCGGCGTTCGTTCGGTCTGATATTGTACCGACGCGCTGGTCGTCGAGGTGCCGTCCATGGCCATTTCCCAAGCGGAGCCCTGGCCGCCACCCAGCCGGTAGTTGTAGTCCGTCTTCACTTCCGGGGCCACCAGCGCCAGGTTAAACACGCTGCGAATCTGCCCGGCCACGACTAGCGGCAGGTCTTCCACCAGCTTCGTCGTGATGTTGGTGGATACGCGTGTGGAGTCCGTCTGAATCGCGGCCGCCTGCGCGCTCACCTCGACGGTCTCGGTCACAGCCCCAAGTTGAAGCCCGGCGTCCAACCGCACCGTGGCGCCCGCGTTGATTTCAATGTTCTCAAAGACAGCCCGCTTGAAACCCCTCGCTTCCACAGCAACCCGGTACCGACCCAGCTCCAATCCGGGCAGGGTGTAGTTGCCCGTCATGCTGGTCTCGGTCTCAAAAGTCATGTTGGTCAGTTGATGGACGGCCTGCACCTTGGCCCCGACTACCGCCGCACCGGTCGGGTCGGTGACGACGCCAGTCAAGGTGCCGCGGTCCAGTTGTGCCGCGCAGGGAAGTACGCTCACCGCCACGAGCGCGGCGAGAACTGCGACGGATAGCAGTCTCCTCGATGGAGACCTGTCTCTAGTCTGATTCATTGTGGATCTCTCCTGTGATTGGGAGTGGACTGTTGGCGGCCTGACCCCCAGGCCGCGAGCCATATAAGGCCGGATATAAATGTCCGCAGATTCGGCCGAACGCCCATGCCCGCCTCCGGCCTGGTTGCGCTCGGCGCACCAGAAGCCGAGTGTTTCCAAGTAGTTGGCGGACGCCAGCACGGAGGTTTTGACTGGGCAAATGCAGAACAGGACGGAGAGGTCCGCAGAGCCGCGCCTGTCGGCCGATGGCAAGCGCGGCTTCCCGCCCAGCGGCTGATTACCGAGCGCCACCCCATTGGCGTCCGTCCTCATTTTCGTTGGCGAAAAAACCCCCTTTAACGATTAAGATAATATGGCCTCTAAACAAATCTGTCAAGAGTCTTTTGCAGTGATTCCGTAAGGCAGGGCTCGGTCCGTGGACAGCGAGCTGATTTGGCGGGAGTTGGCCCCAGAGGGAGTGGT
>JAIMAR010000020.1 GCA_023511855.1 Bryobacteraceae bacterium | reverse complement strand
ACCTGGAGGTTCGTGACCGCCACAGCGGACGGCGAACCGCACCATTGGCGGTCCATGGGGGGTGACGCGCAGAAGGGCTCGCTGTTCATCATGTTCGACGGGCCTCGCATCAAGAACGAAAGAAGCAGTTATGATCCTATGCGCAAGCAAGGAGCCATTCTGCTCGGCAACGGCGGCGACAACAGCGTCGGCTCTCAGGGAACGTTCTATGAAGGCGCGATGACCATCGGCTTCCCCTCGGAGGCCACCCAACAGAAGGTGCAGGCCAACGTAGTGGCCGCCAAGTATGACCTGCCGCGCCTGAGCATCGCGCCGGCCTCGGCCGTGGCCATGCCTCCGAGGCTCCAGACGTTCACCCCGCTGTCCTCGCAGGAGACCACGGTGACGTTTCGCAATACGACCGGAGCGCCGGTCAAGGACCTGCAACTGAGCATCTCCGTCCCGGCAGGGTGGACCTCAGTGGTCTCCGGCGGCACGGGAGCGACGAAGTCGTTTTCCGGAGCGATCGCACCCGGCGCCAGCGTAAGCGCCACCTTTAGGATCACCTCGGGGCCAAGGCCCTTCAACGGCGACTTGGTCGCCAAGGCCTCCTGGACGGCGAACGGCGTGACCCGCACCGAGACGGCGGCCGAGAAAGTAAGGAACGCCGGCCCGGTGCGGATCAACGAATTCCGCATTGGCGCCGGTTCCAACATGACGGACTCTTTCATTGAGCTCCACAACGCCGGCTCGAGCGCTGTGGACATCTCCAACTGGACGCTGACCCACCACCCAACCCAGCAGCCGATCTTCTCCTCGGTGAAAATCCCCGCCGGGACCAAGTTGCCGCCGGGCGGCTTCTACCTGCTTGGCCTGTCCAACTCCGGCCTGGCCGCTCCTGCCCGCGCGGGTGATGCCACGATCTACGTCCGGAGCGTGGAGGGCATGAAGGCCGGCGACACGATCGAGATTGACACCGGCGCCAACCGGGAAACTCGCAAGATCGTGAAAGTGGGGACGGCCGCCAGTCCTCCTACCACGCTGTGGCAGCCCCTTCCGGACGGCCCGGTGATCACCCTTCCTCCCGGCTCGACTAATGTCCCGGTGACGAGCGTGGCGGGGTTCGAGGTGGGTCAGAAGATCGCCCTCGGCTACGGCGCGACTTACCCGGCCGTCGCGAATACCGTCGAGAAGTACGAGGTCGCCACGGTCACTGCCGTAGGCAAGCCCGGCACGCAAGCGTGGCTGTCCATGGATGCCAAACCCGGGGACACCAACATCAAGGTGTCCTCGGTGGCCAACATTTCAGTCGGCGATAAGATCCGGTTGGACATCGACAGCCCTGGACACGGCATCGAGACCGTCACCGTCACGCGTGTTGGAACCGCATCGGTCCGCAGCACCTTCAACGGCCCTCTGCGGCCGGGGGAGGATCCCGGTACGGGCCTCGATCTGGCCGAGCCGCTGAAGTTCCACCACTCTTCGAACATGCCCTTCAGCGTCCGGGGAACGGGAATTAGTTTCGAGCCGGCAACGGCCTTTCCGCACTCGAGCAACGAGCCCGTTCAGGCGCTCGGCACGGGCATCACACTGGATCAACCCCTGGCCAAGGACCACGACATCAACGCAGTCGTGCGCGATCCGGCGGTCACGACCGCAGGTTACCAAGGCCCTCCGGCCCCCAACCAGTGGTTCGGAGGACCGGCCCTCGCCCCTAGCGCGGGCAACATGGTGTTGCGCGATGCGGCCGGTCTGGTCGTGGACAGCCTCAACTACGGGCTCATTGTCGACCCCTGGGCCGCTGAGGGTTACCAGGCCCTTTCCGGAGCCGGAGCGAATGGTTGCAGCGTCGCTTCGCCCGGCCCGCCCGGACGCGGAGGTTTTCCCGGCGCTCAAGCTCAGCCCGCGGGTGCGCCTAACCGCAGCGCGGGACGATTTCCGGACGGCACGGATACCGACAGCAACTGCAACGATTTCCATTTGCAGACCGTTACCACTCTGGCGGCGCCGGCGGCCGCGGGTGTCAATAACATCAAGGTCGGCAGCGTGGCGGACTTCGCCCCCGGCCAGATGATCCGCATTGGTGCGGGCGCCAACCAGGAAACCGCTATCATCGCGTCGGTGGGCACGCAAGGCGCTTCGACGCTGCGAAGCGCCATTCCGGCCGGCGCGACCGTGATCCCCCTCGCCGGCCCCGTAGCGTTTACGCCCGGCCAAACGATTACCATTGACACCGGCAGGAACTTGGAGACAGCGGTGGTTATCGCCGGTACAGGCCCGGGCCGAGGGGGCTTCGGCGGCGGCAGAGGCGGTCAGCCCGCCGGGGCCTCGGTCACGGTTGCCGCTCCTCTGAGCCGGCCGCATGAAGCGGGCGTGCCGGTCTCCGGATCGGGCATCACCATCATGGGCCATTTGACCAAGGCGCATGAAAGCGGCGAACCGGTCGCCAATGGCGCTCCCACGCCCGGCGCGCCCAATCATTACTACGCGAGACGCCGTTGAAGCAGGCCGCTGGGTCCGAGCTGGCTGTCCGAGCGGCGGCCATTGTGCTATTTCGGATACGGCTGACCTAGAATAAGGGAATGCTCCGGCTGGGGCTGGCCGCGTTGGCGCTTTGGTTGGCGCTGGAGGTTCCGTACCTCCACCTACACTACACTTTCGATTACGACGCCGGAAACTTTGCCCGCGCCTGGGAGCGTTTCGACGTCGCTGAGCACCAGCCGCAGCCCCCCGGATTTCCTCTCTATGTCCTGATGCTGCGCGGCATGAGCCGCCTGACGGGCACGCCTCAAACGGGGATGGTCGTACTGTCCCTGCTGTTCATGACCGCCGGCCTGCTGATCTTTTGGAAGCTGGCCCGCGAGATGTGCGGACCAAAGGCGGGCCTGGCCGCTCTGATTCTGTTGGCCTTTTCCCCGCTGGTGCGGCTCCACGCCGTCGCCCAAACCACGTATGCCGCGGACTTGTTCGCTAGCGGCCTGACAGGTGGCGGAATCAGCCGGTGGTTGGACACAGTTCCGGTCGCTGTCTAGAGAAAACTACCTGTGGGCGATCCGCACCACCTCCCTCTTCTTCGGCGGCTCGCCCCAATTGCACTACTTCACGATCCGCGAGAATGGGTTCTTCATCGTCTTTGGTCTACTAGGGTTGGTGACGGCCTTCGCTTTCCTGCGCCGCCCTCCGCGCCTGCGGCGACTCGCATCCGTGCTCCCCAGCCACGACTGGCTGTTGTTTGCCGCTTGGCTGTTGCCCGGAATGACGGCCGTGTTTCTCCTCCACAGCAACAAGCCGGGCTATGTCCTGTTGCTCATCCCTCCGCTGGCCCTGCTTCTGACCAAGGCGCTCTCTTGGCTGGAGGTTCGCTCCTGGACAGCTGCCGTGGCGGCGGGCCTTCTGATGACGGCCGCCGTCCAGAATCTGCCCTATGAGCGCTGGATGCGGAAGGATCTGCCCGATATCTTCTACCTGGCGCTGCGCTCAACCCCGGGCATCCTGCGCCATGTGGAACGCAACCAGGAGCGGCTGGCGGCTGGTCTGGAGAAGATCCCACGATCGAGTCCGATTGAGGTCTTCCGCACATACAACGAGGGCCCCAACATCAGCACCGTGCGGGTGGACTTCCCGAAGCGGATTTGGATTAGCCGGCTGAGCGAGGACACTACAACCTTCCCGCACACCACATACCGGCCCGCCGAAGAACCCGTCCCGAACCACCCGGCCACAGCCTGGCTGTGCACCGGCACGGGACTGCCCGCCTGGGTCGCCAAACAACATCCGCGAGCGCAGCGGATCACCGAGGGTCTACACTTTCAGCTTTACGCGGAGCTTCCCTAAAAGCGGCCTCCATCTGGAACCGCAACCGCACCGCGAAAGAGTCCTCCGGCAACTCAACGTCCTCGTAGCGCAAGAGTTCATCCCGGGCCAACTCCCGCTTGAGCCGGCAGCCTTCCCCCAGTCCGGCCGGCAGCAGGTTCTCTCGCCGAGCCGCGCCGTAGTTCTCGGCCAACCCGTAGAACGTGTAGCCGCCCAACCCGTCCAGAACCGTGCCTGCGGGCAGGTCCGTCTTGGCCGCCGCAACAACATCCACGCAAGGCCCGTAAAGCGGCGCGATGGCGGCGTCGTGAAACAGAGCCGCCCGGGCGATGGTGTTGGGAACCTCCATGTGGCACAGGTGATACGGTGTGTAGAAGGTGTAGAAAGGCCCGTCGCCCAGTTTGTAAAGCTTGAGATAGTGACGCTGGACGGGGTGCTCCTGCCGGGCGATCACGAAGACTCCCGGAGAAGGCTCGGCCCCCACTACGTAGTCCACGAATCCGGGCGCGGCGTTCAACACCTCCTGCGGGTACCATTGGGGCGCCTGCGAGACGTGCGTGCCCGGTTCGACCGTAGGCCCGAGCATGCCGCGCCGGGCCACTTGAAACCCCGTGGCGTTGGCCACGATCGCCTGCTCGAAGCTGATCTTGGTTCCGTCGGCAAACGACGTGACCATGCGCACGTTCTGCCCCCACCGCGCGGCAAACCCGGCCTGCGTGGTGGGATTGCGGTAGGGGTCGTGCAGCCCCTTGATGTTCCCGCAGAGAACCGGCGTTGCGCCGATGCCCTTCACGAACCGGTACAGGTTCAGAATTACCCCGGGCTGATCTCCTTCGACGTTGGTGTAAACCACTCCGGCCCGCGTTGCGGCCTCAAATAGCAACGGCCCCACCACGCCGTCCAGTTCGGGGTTCATCAGCACCGCGTGCTTGCGCCGCTCGATGGTCCTCCAGATCACCTGAGCACCGTAGTCCACGCTGCCGGTCACCTCCAGCACCGCGTGAATCCGCGGGCAGTCCACCGCAATGCGGTAATCCTGGGTCACGGCAGGGACTCCGTCCGCAATCGCCTGTTCCAGCTCGCGCTCCGACCGCACGGCGCGCGAGTCTTTGAATCCCGCGGCCTCGAGCGCGGCCAAGCCCTTCTCGAGGTTCCGGCACACGATACAGCTCAGCCGCATGCCTCGCACGGCGGTGGCGAATTGTAGCGCGATGCCCCGGGCCATAAAACCAGCCCCGATCATAGCCACCCGCACCGGCGTGCCCGCGCGTTCCAGCTCCTCCAACCGTTTGTCGATGAGGATCATGCGCTCTGGAACCTCGGCCAGCTAAGGTCTTTCGCGGACAATACGCGAGGCTCCGCCGGCCAGCGGATCGAAAACAGCGGGTCGTCCCATCGCACCCCGGCCTCCGCCTGCGGCGCGTACGCGCACGAAACCAGGTAGAACGCCTCGCTGTTCTCTTCCAGCGTCAGGAATCCGTGCGCGCAGCCCTTGGGGATGTAAACCCATCGCAGGTTGGCCGGCGTCAGCTCCGCGGCGGCCCACCGGCCGAAGGTGGGGGAGCCTGGCCGCAGATCGGCCACCACGTCCCAGAGCCGCCCCCGCAGGCAGCGCACCAGCTTCGCCTCCTCGTGCGGCGGCATCTGGTAATGCAGGCCGCGAAGGGTATAGGCGCTGCGGCTGAGGCTCATATTGGCCTGGACCCAGCGCGTCTCCAGTCCGCGAGCCTCAAACTCGGCCGAACAAAACGCGCGTGCAAACCACCCCCGCTCATCTTCCAACCGCTCCGGTTCGATAATCCAGGCGCCATCCACCTCCATGGGAATGAATCTCATGTCGACTCCTGTCCGGCATACAAGTGCGATCTTCGAATCCCCCACCGGTGCAGCAAATAAAGGCCCAGATGGCCCAGGATGGCCAGCGGAGTTGCAATCCGGGGCACGTGGGACTTCTCCGCCCCATAGTGGGTGGGGATCGTGCTCTCAGATACGCCGAGCCCGCGGTCGAGAATTAACCAGATGATCTGATTGTCGAACACAAACCCGTCGCTGAGGTTACGGTAGGGCAGGCCCGCCATTAGAGCCACGCGGTACAACCGGTAACCCGAATGATACTCACTCAGGCGCGCGCCCAGCAGCAGATTCTGGAGACAGCTCAAGGCGTGATTGGCGGCGTACTTGTACAGAGGCATCCCTCCGGCCAGCGGTCTTCCCGTGAGCCGGCTGCCGAAGTGAAGCGCAACCCCCGGGCGGGCGCGCAATTGTTCGAGCATCGACGGCAGCAGCTCCGGCGCGTACTGGCCGTCAGCATGCAGAATCGCCAGGTAGTCCGCTCCGCCTTCCACGGCCGCGTCCAAAGCAGCCTTCATACTCCCCCCGTAGCCCTGGTTTCGGCTCCGCAGAAGGGCTTGAGTCGGGATCCCGGCCGCTTCCAGTTCCTGACGGATGTGGCAAATCTCATCCTGGGTTCCGTCCTGGCTCGCGTTGTCGATGAAAAACACCTCCGGCGCGATGTCCGTAGGAAATGCGCCCCAAGGAATACGGCCGGCGGTCGCCTTCAGAAACGGCTTTGCATTGTAGCTGGGAATCGCGATCAGCAGTCGTTCCATCTCAGCGCTGGTCCGGGGAGGCGGCACTGGCTCCGGCGGGCTGCCACTCCGCCGCGTCCCGCGCCGTCCAGCGTAGCTGTTCATCCAGCCGTCCCTCGGCGATCAACTGGCGGATCCGGCGGCACCGGAAAAAGAGGCTGTCCCGCAGGTGGATGGGTTGCAGGGGAAGACGTTCGAAGATTTCTCGCAACTCGGCCGCGCCCTCACTAGCCGTGTAGCGCGCCTGAAAGCCCAGCCGGGAGCGGATCTTCTCGAAGCTCACCCGGTAGCTGCGCTGGTCGGGATTCGGCGCTCCCGGGACGACCCGGCAAGAGGGAAAGGCCTCTTGAACGCAGACCGCAATCTCCCGGATGCGGTAGTTGGCCGAAGTATCCCCGCAATTGAAAACTTCTCCCCGGACGATTTCATCGGGGGCTTCCAGCGCCAGTTGGGCGGCGCGGCACAGATCCCGGATGTGAATCAAGGGACGCCACGGCGATCCGTCGCTCACCATGCGAATCTCCCCCTCCAGGAAGGCCAGCGCGGCCAGATTGTTCAGAACCAGATCCAGGCGCATGCGCGGCGAGGGGCCGAAGACTGTTGCGTTGCGCAGAACCACGGGGCAGAAGTCCGGCCCGGCCAGGCTCAAGATGGCTCCTTCGCTCAGGCACTTGGCGCGCGCGTAGGCGGTTTGAGGGTGGGCCGGGCTGCTTTCCGTGCAAAGCTCGTCGGACGCCTTGCCGTAGACGCTGCACGAGGAAAAGTACAGAAACCGCCGCACGCCCGTGCGCCGCGCCAGTTGCGCCAGCCGCGCCGTTGCCCGCAAGTTGATCGCCTCGGTGAGCGCAGGGTCGATCTCACCGAGCGGGTCATTGGAAAGCTCCGCCAGATGCACTACCGCCTGGAAGCCTTCCAGGTCCTCAGGTTCGATGTCTCTTGTGTCTTTCCAAAACGTTTGGACCGGGCTGGAAGGCACGGCAGCAAACTGGCAAGCCGAGTGAAAGCCCGCGTCGATTCCAGTAACCTCGTGGCCGGCCGCCTGAAGCGCCGGCGCAAGCACAGCGCCAATGTAGCCATCCGAACCCGTAACTAGAACTCGCAACTCCTAGCGCTCCTTCCAGGGCAGCCGCCCTTGGCGGCACAGCAGGTCCAATTGAGCCAGCTCCTCCGGAGTGTCGACGGCGATCCAAAATCCTTCGTGAAGGTACGCCATAAGCTCTCCATCTTGAGCCAGCCGCTGTAGGGGCTCACGCTCCCACACCGTTTCGTCGCCCTCTACATACTCTAACGCTTGCGGCCGCAGCACAAAAAACCCGCCGCTGACCCAATGGCGCGGCTTCTCGCGGAACTCCTGAACCTTTTGCCCGTTCAAACCGACGTGCCCGTAGCGGGCCGTGTGCGGCACGGCTGCCAGCGTCGCCAGCTTGCCGTGCTGGGCGTGAAACTCCAATAAACTGTTCAGGTCTATGTCGGCGAACGTGTCCGCGTAGACCGCCAGGAAGCTTTCCTCCGAAACCAACAAAGGCTGGAGCCGCTTCAGCCGCCCGCCGGTCTGTGTTTCCTCCCCGGTGTCCACCAGCACCAGGTCAGGCTCGGGATGTGCGTCAAAGTACTCCTGAATCAAACCGGCTCGATGGCCGGTGGCCATAAGGATACGGCCCACGCCTCCCGCCCTCAAGTACCGGATCAGATGTACCACCAGAGGCGCATCTCCTGCCATCGCGAGCGGCTTGGGGATTTCCACACCTGCCCCCGCCATGCGCGTACCTTTTCCACCGGCCAGTATGACTGCGGTCATGAGTTGAACGACGCAGGATAACACATGCAACCCACGACCAACCAGCGGAATTCGTACAATGGAAGACTAGTGGAAAAGCGGCGCATGTGCCCGCACTGCCGGGCCTTCATCACCACCAGCGACAAAATCTGCCCCTACTGCAACACTCCCGTGGGCCCCAGAGCCGTTGAGCGGCGCGATCCCGGCCCGATCCTCGGCGGTTTGATCCCGCAGGCGCATTTCGTCACCTCCATGATCCTGCTGATCAACTTCGGGCTTTACGCGGCCACGGCCATCTACAGCGCGAGATCCGGCGCGGGCGGCTGGGTGGACATCGACGGTCAGACTCTGATCGCCTTCGGAGGAAAGGTTCGCGCCGCCATCCTCAACTACGGGCAGTGGTGGCGCTTGGTGACGGCAGGCTTTCTCCACGGCGGTTTGTTTCACATCCTGATGAACTCCTGGGTCCTGTTCGACGTCGGCGCACAGGTGGAGCAGATTTATGGCGCGCGGCGCCTGATTGTCATTTACTTCGTCTCCACCGTCTGCGGATTCCTCGCCAGCACCTTCTGGTCCAACAGCCTGTCCATCGGCGCTTCGGCGGGACTGTTCGGCTTGATTGGCGCGATGATCGCCATCGGCGTCCGGCACAAGTCTTCGCTCGGCTACGCGATCCGCGGCCTTTACATCCGCTGGGCGATCTACGGCCTGCTGATCGGACTGCTGCCCGGCATCGACAACGCCGCTCATATCGGCGGACTGGCCGCCGGGTTCGCGGTCGGCTATCTCGCCGGCCTGCCCTCGATCGTGGAGAACTTCACCGAGAAGGTCTGGCGCACGGCGGCCTACGCGGCCCTGCTGATCACCGGGCTCTCCTTCCTGCGGATGTTCCTCTGGTTCCGCAATGTGGCCTGAGCAGTCCCCCGCGATACGCTTTTTTGGGCGGCGGAGCAGCTTTGCCGCCCCGCCGCAGCCCGCAGCGTAGACCAACCGCGGTTAGATCCCCCAGCCCTTGCGGAACTTGGGCTTGATGTACTGGTTGGCTTCCTTGATGTTGGTCACGCGCATCCGCGCGGCGTCCCACTCGAGCTTCCCTTCGAAGTGCAGCGCCACGCAGCCGAGAACGATCCACTCCGTAAAGGGTCCGGCTACGCTGAAGTTCGAGCAGGCCGGCTCGCCGCCTTTGCAGGCCCGGATCCAGTCGCGGTAGTGGCCGGGCGAGCGGGTGAGCAACTGTGGTGGCAACCGGTAGCCCTCCATCCGAGACGACGGCAACAGCCGCACGCTGGCGCCATAGGTGTCGGTGGTGAGGATTCCTTTGGTGCCGATGAACACGGCGCCGTTGTTTTGGGCGGGCATCCGCTGCTGGCCGCGGCCCGGCGCCGGTTGCGCCGTCGGCGCTGTTGCAGCCCCTCCCCGGCCCGCCGGCTGGCCTACCAGCCGCTCCAGCCCCGGCCCGATCAGGATCTCGTCCTCCGGGAGTCCCTCCGGCCGCATGGGCGCATCCCGCCGCGCATCGTACCAGTAGAGCGTCACCGGCGGCATGTTCCGTCTGGCCGGAAACTCAAACCGGGTCTTGGACGACTTGGGGAAGCTGATCGGGTTCTTGCCGTCCTGCTCCAGAACCTCGACGCTGGTCGGCGCGGTCAACAGCAGCGCCATATTGACGGCCCCCAGGATATGACAAGCCATATCGCCCAAAGCGCCCGAGCCAAAATCGAAGAAACCGCGCCAGTTGAACGGCAGGTAGAAACCGTATTGCTGTTTGGCGTAGGCCTCGCCGCCCGAGGTGTACGGCCGGTACTGCGCCGGTCCGAGCCACACGTCCCAATCCAAGGTGTCGGGAACCGGCTCCGGAGGCGGGATTTTATCGAATCCCTGCGGCCAGATGGGGCGGTTCGTCCACGCATGAACTTCCCTCACCTCCCCAATCTCACCCGACCAGATGATCTCGGCCGCCAGCCGCGCACCTTCGTTGGAGTAGCCCTGGTTGCCCATCTGCGTGGCGACCTTGTACCGCTCGGCGGCTTCGGTCAGCTTACGCGCTTCGTAGACCGTGCGCGTCAGCGGCTTCTCGCAGTACACGTGCTTGCCGAGCTGCATGGCCCACAAGCACGCGCACGCGTGGGTATGATCCGGGGTAGCCACGATGACTGCATCGATATTGCGATGCTCTTTGTCGAACATCCGCCGAAAGTCCGAATACTTGGATGCCTTCTCGAATTGTTTGAAGGTCGCCGCCGCGTTGCGCGCGTCCGGATCCGCCAGCGCAACGATGTTCTCCGACATGCAGCCCCGAATGTCATCCGCGCCCCGGCCGCCGGCGCCGATCGCTGCGATGTTCAGTTTTTCATTCGGTGATTTGTAGCCCAAACGGGCCAAAGAAGGCACGCTGCCAAAACCGCCCACCGGGACGGCCCCTGCCAGCAATGCCCCGTAGAAAAAGTATCTTCGTGTAAATGCCTGGGAACTCATGCTTGGATTGTACCTCCCTGGCGCCCTTGGCGTAACGTCGCTCTACCGGGCTGCCAGCCGCTGGCGCCGCAGCCGTCTGGCTCTCCCCGCCAGCTCCACCACCGCTTGGGCCAGCGCCTGCGGACAGTGGCGGATCTTTTCGGCCTGTTCCAGAAAATCCCCAGCCACAATCCGCAACCCCATCTGCCGCAAACGGGTGAAATCCGCCTCCACCGGCCGCGCCCTTTGGCGGGCATACCGGCGCAGCAGCGCGGGCTCGAAACGGCCCGTGTTGACGATCACCGTATCCACAACCCCGGGCGCCGAATGCCGCCGGATGGCCTCCACGTGGTCGGCGGCTGTGTACCCGATGGTCTCGCCCGGCTGCCACATCAGATTCACCACGTACGCCTTCGTCGCCGGCGAGCGAAGGATCGCATCGGTCACCCCCTTTACCAGCAGGTTCGGAATGACGCTGGTGTAGAGAGAGCCGGGCCCCAGCGTGATCAGGTCTGCGGCGGCGATGGCCTCCAGTGTCTCCACGAGCGGCGGCGCTTCGTCCGGAACTAAAAACACCCGCCGGATCGGAACCCGGCTCTTGCTGATCTTGGTCTCTCCCAGCACGCGGGTCCCGTCTTCCAGCTCCGCTCCGAGGCTCACATTGGCCGCGGTAGAAGGGAAGATCCTTCCGGCGATGGCCAGCACTTCTGAGCTCACCCGCACTGCCTGAGCAAAATCGCCGGTGATATTGGTCAGAGCCGTCAGAAAAAGGTTTCCGAAGCTGTGCCCCTTCAGGCCCCGCCCCGCGGAGAACCGGTATTGAAACAGACGCGCCATCAGGGCTTCGTCTTCCGAAAGCGCCACCAGGCAATTTCGGATGTCTCCGGGTGGCAGCACATCAAACTCCCGCCGCAGACGTCCTGAGCTGCCGCCGTCGTCGGTAACTGTCACCACTGCGGTCACCGCCACTGTCGCAGCCTGCCCCGGCTCCCCAGCCACGGCATACGAGCGCAACCCTCGCAGCAGCGCCGCCAAACCCGTCCCGCCGCCCACGGCGACGATTTTCAGCGGCGCGCTTGCTTTCGAACGCCCTGCTGGTAGCGGTGGCTGGTTCAGACCTTTCTTCCCCTCTCCGGATACAAGATCTCGGCAATCGCCGGATACCGCAGCAAGTCTTGATAATCCGGATCCTTGCGCGCCTGAATCCGGTTGCCAGGATTCAGTTCAACCGCCCGGCGCAGGCTGGCCGCGCTGGATTCGATGTCGCCTCGCCAGCCCTGGCTTAAGGCCAGCACGTACCACACATGGTCGCTTTCCGGCGCCATTTCCAGCGCGCGCTGAAAATGCTGTTCCGCTTCCAGGTGCCGCCGCTGATTCAGAAACGCCAATCCGAAATGGTAGTGCTCCTCAGCCGACTGGGGATCCGCGGGCTTCTCCGAGCACTTCCATTCGCAGATCCGGGCGCGGCTCCGCGCGGCTGCCGCCACATGCGCAAGCGGCCCCTTGGCCGCCTGCTCGAATAAAGGCCAGGCGCCGGCAAAATCCCCCCGGCCAAAGAATAGCACGGCCTGTTCGAAAAGCTCCGTCTGGCGGGCCGCGTCAGGCGCTCCGGCGGCCTCCGCCGCCGTAGACCGGCTTTCCCGCGGTAATGGCTGCGGCGCGCCCTTTCCACTCTTTTGCGTCATATCGCTTGGCTGGAGCCTCTGCTGCTTCGCGCCGGGACGCCTTCCGAACGGCCCCGGCCGCAGATTACGGCAATCCCCATTCTAAAAACATGCCAGACGGTGTCAAGAGCCATCTCACCCCGCGTGTTACAGCACAAGGAACGGGTGGTAGACGTTCGGCAATTTCATCTCGCCGATCGCGATCAGATCGCCTTGCTGCGTCACCGCCTTTACGTAACGCGTTCCAGCTCGCACCCGAAACGGCGAAACCCGGAAATCCCTCCCCTGCCGGATCTGACTGGCCGTCAGCGCATCCACCGTCTCGCTCGGAAACGCAGGAAGCAGCTCGGCGGCCGGCACTAGGGCCTCGGCGAGCTTCCCTTCGGCTTGCAGCCGCTCCAGTTCCTCCAAGGTGCGCGCCTGTTGCAGCGTGAAATCGCCGCTGGCAATGCGCCGCAGCCGGTAAAGAAAAGCGCCGCAGCCGAGCGCCTGCCCCAAATCATGCGCAATGCTCCTCATGTAGGTGCCCGCCGAGCAGCGGACAATGAGGTGCGCATCCGTGCCCTCCAGAGAAACCAGCTCCAGCGAATGGATCGTCACGGTAACCGGCTTGAGCTCCACCGGCTGGTTCTTCCGCGCCAGTTTGTAGGCGGGCGTGCCCGCGACCTTCTTGGCGGAGATCGGCGGCGGAACCTGCTCGACCGTTCCAAGCATCCCTCGCAACGCAGCCTCAAGCTGCGGCAACTCGATTGCGGGCGTAGTCACCGGCGAGGTGGGCGTCCCATCCCGGTCATAGGTGTCGGTGGAATAGCCGAAGCGCACCACCGCATCGTAAACCTTGTCTCCTTTCATCAAGAACTGCGACAGCCGCGTGGCCCGCCCCACAACCAACGGCAAAACCCCGGTGGCCATCGGGTCCAGCGTCCCCAAGTGGCCTACCCGCCGGGTCCCGATGATCTTCCGGACCTTGTTCACCGCGTCGTGCGAAGTCCAGCCTTCCGGCTTATCCACTACCAATACGCCATCCATGAACCTTCTACTTTAGCAGCCGCCGTCCGGGGGCGGCCGCGGCTTAGAGTACACTGGTTCCTAGTGGAAGAGGAGGTCCTCGGTAAAGCCTACGACGCGCGTTTGATGCGCCGTCTCATTACTTACCTCAAGCCCTACCGGCGCGTCGTCGCCGCCTCTCTTGTGCTGCTGTTGGCCTCATCGGCTCTGGAAATCGCAGGCCCCTTGCTCACCAAACTCGCTATCGACCGTTACCTGGCTCCCAATCCGCTGGCCGGGTCCACTCCCTTGCATCCCTACCTGTCCTCCGATCCCATCACCGGCCTCGCTCAGATCTCGGTCCTGTACTTCCTGGTGATCGCGGGCATCCTCGTCACGGGTTTCTTCCAACAGTACGCCATGCAATGGACCGGACAGCGCGCCATGTTCGACATCCGCCGCCAGACCCTGGCCCATCTGCAAACCCTCGACGTCGCCTACTTTGACCGCAACCCCGTCGGGCGCCTGGTCACCCGCGTCACCACCGACGCCGACGTCCTCAATGAACTCTTCTCGAGCGGACTGGTCACCATTGTGGGCGACCTTCTCCTGCTGCTGTTCGTGCTCGCGGCCATGTTCAAGCTCAGCTTCGGGCTGACCCTGGTGATGTTGTGCGTCACCCCCTTGGTCATCCTGGTCACCTACGTGTTCCGCAACAAGGTCAAGGACAGCTACCGCCGCATTCGCCTGGCCGTCGCCCGCATCAACGCCTACCTGCAAGAACACATCGCCGGCATGGCCGTCCTCCAACTGTTCAACCGGGAGCAGAAGAGCCAGCAAGAGTTTGAGGAGATCAACCGGGACCACATGCTGGCTTACAAGGACGCCATCGTCGCCTACGGCTGGTTTTATCCCGCGGTCGAGTTCCTGGGCCTGCTCGCGCTGGCGTTGCTGCTGGTTTACTCCGGCTTCCAGGTGCACAAGGGCGCCCTGACCCTGGGCATCATGGTCGCCTTCTTCCAATACGGGATGCGTTTCTTCCGGCCGATTCAAGATCTGAGCGAAAAGTACAACATCCTGCAAAGCGCCATGGCCGCCGCCGAGCGCATCTTCAAGCTGCTTGACACGCCCGCTACGGTTCAGCCCCCGCCCCAGCCCAAGCCTTTCCCGGACGGGCCGGCGGCCATCGAGTTCGATCACGTCTGGTTCGCTTACAAAGACGAAGAATGGGTCCTGCGGGACGTCAGCTTCCAAGTGCAACCCGGCGAGACCGTCGCGGTGGTAGGGCACACGGGAGCCGGTAAGACCACCCTCATGCATCTGCTGTTGCGCTTCTATGACGTCCAGAAAGGCGCCATCCGCATCGGGGGCGTCGACCTACGCGAAATGGACCCCAGAGAATTGCGCCGGAACTTCGGCTTCGTCTTCCAGGATCCTTACCTGTTTTCCGGAACCATCGAAGACAACATCCGGCTCGGCACCGCGCACATCACCCTGGAGGAAATGGAAGCCGCCGCCGAGCAGGTCAACCTGCTGGATTTTATCCGTGCCCTTCCGGAAGGCTTCAGCCAGCCGGTGCGCGAGCGCGGCAGCAGCCTTTCGACCGGACAGAAGCAGCTCATTAGCTTCGCCCGCGCTTTGGCCCACAACCCCCGCTTTCTGATTCTTGACGAGGCCACCTCCAGCGTCGACACCGAGACCGAGTTCAGAATCCGCGACGCCGTCGCCCGCATGGTCGAGGGCCGCACTTCGATCCTGATTGCCCACCGCCTATCGACCATCCAGCGCGCCGACCGCATTCTGGTCATGCACAAGGGCCGCCTTCGCGAATCCGGCACCCATCAGGAGCTGCTCGCCATGCGGGGCATCTACTGGAAGCTGTACCAGCTCCAATATCGGGAGCAGGAAAATGGACTCCGCTTGGAGGAGAAGCCCGGCTAGCTCACGCGGCGTGATTGCGCGCCATCTGCTCCAGGATCCACTCGCAGAACTCTCCTACTCCCTCGCCTGTAACGCACGAAGTCTCGAAGATCTTCAGCGTGGGATTCACCTGGAGCGCCATGGCCCGGGCTGCATTCATGTCGTAACGCAGATACGGAAGCAGATCGATCTTGTTTAGGACCAGGGCGTCGGAACGCCGGAACATCGCTGGGTACTTCAGCGGCTTGTCCTCTCCTTCCGTCACGCTCGCCACAACAACGCGCAGGTGCTCGCCCAGATCGTAGCTAGCCGGACACACCAGGTTGCCCACGTTCTCGATGAACAGCAGCTCGACCTGCCCAAACGGCACGTGCTCGAGCGCGCCCTGGACCATCTGCGCGTCCAAGTGGCAGGTCCCGTTGGTCACCACCTGAACCGCCGGCAGCCCGAGCGCCTCGATCCGGCGCGCGTCGTTGTCCGTTTGCACGTCGCCTTCAATCACGCCCACGGCCACTTCTTGCCTCAACCGGCCCAACGCCACCTCCAAGAGGCTTGTCTTGCCCGAGCCCGGACTGCTGGCCAGACTCACCACAAAGGCTCCATGCTCGTCGAAACACCGCCGGTTTTCCGCCGCGACTTCGCTGTTCTTTTTCAGAATCCGCTGCTCAAGAGTTACGATCTTGGCCATCCTCCACCTCGATGTTGCACAGATGCAACTCATCCCCGTTCTGGAAATCCAGCCCCCGAGCCCCACAAACCGGGCACAGCCAGGCGATCTCGCTGAACTCGTGCACCGCCTGGCAGTTTCGGCATTCCGCCCGCAGCGGCTCCAGTCGGATGTCCAGCTCCGCCTGCGCGCCGAGCGTATCTTCGCGCATCATCTCGAAGTAAAACTGCATCGCATCCGGGCTGACCCCCGTCAGCAGCCCCACCCGGACCTCTATCCGCCGCGCCCGCTGTCCGGGTTCTAAGTTCTGCTGCACCAGCTCGACCAAGCTTTCCACGATCGACGCTTCATGCACAAAATCACCTCTTTGCTACGGATTCGCGTGCCCCGCACAAGGGCGTGAGCTTCCAGGCTTGCGCCTCGCTCCCTGCGTGTGTCTGTTCGCTTCGACCCTGCTCGCCCGCAGTTCTCTCAAACTAGATTGTAACTCCCGCCCCCTCGGTCCTTCCCCCGCCTGCGCCCGAAGCACCTCGCAGCGCTGGCCGCCTTCCCACCCTTGTCCGTCCCCGCTGTATCCTCCCAGGTCATGAGCGCCTTCTCCCCGCTCGTGTTATTGCTCTTCCTCCATCCCTTTGATAGACTGGCGCAGATTTCACCCGATGGAGACCCGCCATGTTCTGCACACAATGTGGTAACACTCTCGCAGCGGATGCACGCTTTTGTGATAACTGTGGGGCGCCGATAACTCCTCCAACCCCGCCGCCATCCCAGCCCCTGTCCCGTTCGCCCTTTCCGACCCCGCAACCTCCGCAGGGTGCACCGCATTCTCCGCCGTCTCAAGCATCTTATCCGGGGATGGGCCAGCCTCACCTGCCATCCGCTCAGCCGCAGTATCCCTATGGCTCACCGCAGTATGCTGCTCCGCAGCCCGCGGGGTTCGAATACGCGGTCTGGAGCACGCGAGTGGTAGGCTATCTCGTCGACAGCATCCTCGTCGGCGGGGCCGCGCTGATCCTGTACCTATTGTTCGGCACGATGCTGGCCGGAGTCGGCGCCGCTCTCGGCGGCCAAGAGGGCGAGGCGCTGGCCGGCGGCGCCTGTTGCATGATGCTCCTGCTGTTTCCCTTGGCCAGCCTCGCCGTCGGCATCTACAACCGCGTCTACCTGGTCGCCTCGCGGGGCTACAGCATCGGCCAAGGCGTCATGAAGATCAAAGTCATCGATGCGCGGGGCCAGAAACTCACGATGGGCAGCGCCGCCCTCCGGCTGCTCGCCCAAGTGGGCCTCAACATGATCCCGCTGGTGGGCCTTCTGGACCTGCTGTGGCCCTTGTGGGACTCAACCCGTCAGACCTTGCATGACAAGGCTGTCGGCTCGTATGTCGTCTACAACCGGTGAAGCGCCCGATGACCACTCTCCCTTCGCCTCGCGGCGTGCCCGCAGCCACCACTGCCGCTGCCCTCATCGTCCAACTGCTCTTGGCCGCATTGCTCCTCACAACCGGCCGGGACCGGGTCTACTTCCTGAACCACCCCATCCCCGAGACCTGTGCCTGGAAGAGCCGCTACGGCGTGCCTTGCCCCTCCTGTGGCTGGACGCGCGCCGTCGTACTCACCTTGCACGGCGATCCCGTCGCAGGCTGGCGTACGAACCCCACCGGCCCGCTCGCCGTTCTCGGCATGACGGCAGCGGCGCTAGCCTTGCTGTTTTTGGCCGCTTATCAGCGCCTTGGCGGCGCCGTTCCCCGGAGGTTACGCTGGGGCCTTGCCGGCGGGCTGGTCCTCTATACCTTTGCCACTTGCCTGATCGGAGCCCTTGCGTGGTTGCGTCTGATCGCCACACGCTGACTCGCCCCCTCATCTCCGCAAAGCCCGGTCTTGCCGTGCGCCACAGCCCGTTCTTCCCGGTTCTGCCCCGCCTCCTTGTTATGATCAAAACATATGGGGCCCGCACCACGCCGTAAAACCGTTGTTACCGATGTCGCCGGCGTCAAGATCGGCAGCGGCCATCCGATCGTGGTCCAATCCATGACCAACACCGACACTGCCGATGTCGCCGCCACCGCCGCGCAAGCCGCCGCCCTGGCCCGCGCCGGCTCTGAGCTGGTGCGTGTCACCGTCAACAACGAAGCTGCCGCCCGGGCCGTGCCCCAAATCGTCGAAGCCCTGGACAAGCAAGGCCTGCGCACCCCCATCGTCGGCGACTTCCACTATAACGGCCACCTCCTGCTGCGTCAGTTCCCCGATTGCGCCCGCGCCCTCGCCAAGTACCGCATCAATCCCGGCAACGTCGACATTGGCAAGCGCCGCGACGACAACTTCCGCACCATGATCGAGGCCGCCATCGAGTACGGCAAGCCCGTCCGTATCGGCGTCAACTGGGGGTCGCTCGATCAGAACCTCCTGGCACGCCTCATGGACCAGAACGCGGCCAGGCCCCAGCCCCGTTCCGCCGCCGAGGTCATGCACGAGGCCCTCGTCGCCAGCGCCCTGGAATCCGCCCAAGCCGCCGAGCGCTACGGCCTGCCCCACGATCGCATCATCCTCAGCGCCAAGGTCAGCGGCGTGCAGGACCTCATCACCGTCTACCGCCGCCTGGCCGCAGCTTGCGACTACCCCTTGCATCTCGGCCTCACCGAAGCCGGCCTCGGCCTCAAGGGCATCGTCGCTTCCACCGCGGCCCTGTCCATCCTCCTCCAGGAAGGCATCGGCGACACCATCCGCGTCTCGCTGACCCCCGCCCCTGGCGGCGACCGCACCGAGGAAGTCCGCGTCTGTCAGCAGATCCTCCAGTCCCTGGGTCTGCGCAGCTTCTTCCCGCAGGTCACCGCCTGCCCCGGGTGCGGCCGCACCACCAGCACCTTCTTCCAGCAGATGGCCCAGCGAATCCAGGAGTACCTCGCCGCCCAAATGCCCGTCTGGAAGCAGACCCACCCTGGCGTCGAGGACCTCAAGGTCGCCGTCATGGGCTGCGTTGTCAACGGCCCCGGCGAGTCCAAACATTCCGATATCGGCATCTCCCTGCCTGGAACTTTTGAGGAACCTAAAGCCCCCGTCTACGTCGACGGGCGCTTGTTCACCACCCTGCGCGGCGACCAAATCGTCCCCGAGTTCATCGCCATCCTCAACGACTACGTCGCCAGGCGCTACTCCCCCTGATTCCCAGGAGAGCACCGTGTCCAAGTACTTCACCATTTGGGAAGCTGAGGATCTGCTGGAGCAGCTTTCCGAACCCCTCCGGCAAGCCATCACCGAGCGCGCCGAACTCAGCGCCCTGGAAAGCCGAATCCAGGAAGAAGCCCGGAAGGTCTTCCTCTCCGGCGGCGCCGTCGTCAACCAGGCCGAGGCCGTTCGCCTTCGTCTCCGCCGGGACACCCTCGCGCGGCGCCTCCAGGAAACCGTTCACCTGATCCAAAAACACGGCTGCTTGATCAAAGACCTGGATATCGGCCTGCTGGACTTCCCTACCCTCTACCAGGGCCGCGAAGTCTACCTGTGCTGGAAGCTCGGCGAAGAATCGATTCAATATTGGCACGAGGTGGAAGATGGCTTCCGTGGCCGCCGCCCCGTCGACGCCGATTTCCTCGCCCATCACAGCGGCAGCGCCCGCGCCTCTTGAATGAAACCGTAAGTCCGGATTGGTGCGTCAATTGCACTAGCGGGTTTGTTCAACTTCAACGAGGTTAGAGGCGCCATGAACTCCGGTACCCCTTGCTCCGGTTCTCCGCACGGGCCAGGGAAACCCCGTAGCGGCAACTCGGTTCGTCACCCTCTCGAAGACATCCTCTCTAACTCACTGGTCCGAAAGACCTTGGGCCTACTCTGCGACCCCGGACCGCAGAACGATAGCTGGCTGGAACGCTTCAGCAGGACTTACCACAACCCTGACTTATCCACCTACCAACGGTGGTGGTGGTTGCTGCCCCACTTAGTCGCCGATCTGGCCATCAGAAAAGCAGGTTTGGACCGGGATCTCCTTTTACGGAAGCTCTTCCACCACCAGCCCACAGTGCGCGCCCTGGCTTTGACCGGGCGCAGCATTGCCCGCTATGGCCTCCATGCCCCCCAGCGGTTCGACGCGCCCCTCATGGTGGTGTGGAATTTCACCCAGTTGTGCAACCTCCGCTGTCAGCATTGCTATCAGAACGCCACCGCCCGCGCGCTGGCCGACGAGTTGACGCTCGAACAGAAGCTGGATGTGATCGACCAGCTCAGTGCCGCCGGCGTTCCCTTCCTCGCCTTCGCCGGAGGCGAGCCCCTCAGCTCCAAAGACCTCTTCCCCGTGCTGGAGCGCGCCAGAAAGGGTAAGATCTATACCATCATCGCCACGAACGGCACGCTGCTCACCCCTGAAGTGGCCCGACGCCTTGCCGAAGCCGGGGTCAAATACGTCGAGGTCAGCATCGATAGCCCCGATCCCCGCCAGCATGACTCTTTCCGCGGCGTGCCGGGCGCTTGGAACCGCTCCGTGCAGGGCATCCGTAACGTGGTGGAAGCCGGCATGCGCGCCGGACTGGCCACCTTCTTCACCCGCCATAACTACACCCGCGTCGACGAGGTCATCGAGTTGGCCATTTCGCTCGGCTGTAAGACCTTCTCCCATTTCAATTTCATCCCCGTCGGCCGCGCCACCAACGTGGCCCAGGACGACCTGACGCCCGAACAGCGCGAATGGCTGCTCCGAAAGCTCGTCGCCCACCTCCAGGAAGGCCGCAGCAATATCATCTCGACCGCGCCCCAGTTCGGCCGCGCCTGCGTCGCCTACGCCCCGCCCGAGGGCATCTTCGCCACCGGACACGCGGGCAGCGGGGCAGGCAGCAAGACCATGGTCCTTTCGCGCTACATCGGGGGCTGCGGCGCCGGCCGCTGCTACTGCTCCATCCAGCCCAACGGCGACGTCACCCCTTGTGTCTACATGCCCAACCTGCGCGTCGGCAGCCTGAAGACGACCCCCTTCCGCCAAATCTGGGACTGCGAACTGTTCGCGGTTCTCTCAGACCGGGCCGACCGCACCGGCCACTGCGCCGTCTGCAAAGACCGCACCTACTGCGGCGGCTGCCGCGCCCGCGCGCTCGCCTATACCGGAGATCTCCGCGCCTCCGACCCCGGCTGCATTCGCAACCGGAAGCTCTGGGAGAAGGTCGCCGCAGCCAGCGATGCCGTGGCTGCCCCCTGGCCGGCCTGATAGAATGGTCTGCCAGGATGGCACGGGCCTTTCAAGTTCACCCTGCGGATAACGTTGCGACCTTGCTCGACGACGCCCTCGCCGGACCGGTCACGGTTTCCGGCGCGGAGCCCCCGCTGGTCATCACGCTGCCCCACCCCGTCGCCATGGCGCACAAGATCGCCGTTCGCCCCATCGCTGAAGGCAGCGCCGTGATCAAGTATGGCGTCCAGATCGGCATCGCTACCCGCCCGATCCAGCCCGGCGAATGGGTCCACTTGCACAACTGCCGCAGCGCTCTCGACGAGCGCTCCTCCACGCTGGATGTCGAAAGCGGCGCGGTTACGGATATGCCCTATGAGTGAACCGGTTTGGGAAGGTTACTTGAGAGCGGACGGGCGGCTCGGCGTCCGCAACGTGGTTCTGGTCCTCTACACCGTCGAGTGCGCCTCGCACGTGGCGCTGGAAATCGCGCGCGGCGAGCCGGACGCTCATGTCATCGGCTTCCCCGGCTGCTATGACAACGCTTACGCCATCCGTTTGATGCTGGCTCTGGCGCGCCACCCCAACGTGGGCGCCGTGCTCGCCGTCGGCTTGGGTTGCGAGTACACTCAGCCCGCCCGCATCGCCGAGCGGGTCCGCGAGTCCGGCCGCCCGGCCGAATGGTTCTACATCCAGGAGCAGGGGGGCACGGCCCCTTCCATCGAAGCCGGCAAGCGCATCGTCCGGCAGCTTCGGGAACGCATCCGCGTTGAAACGCCCCGCGCGCCCATGCGCCTAAAGGATCTGGTCGTCGGCGCTGAATGCGGCGGCTCGGACGGTACCTCCGGCTTGGCCGGTAATCCGGTCGTGGGCCGCTTCATCGACCGCCTGGTGGACGTCGGCGGCACGGCCGTTTTTGAAGAGACGGTCGAGATGATCGGCCTGCGGGACATCATGATCGCCCGCGCCGCCACGCCCGAAGCCGCCCTCCAGATCGGCGCCGCCTACGACAAGGCGGAGCGCTACTGCCGCGCCGTGCGCCAGTACTCTATCGCCCCGGGCAACTTCGCCGGAGGTCTCACCACCATCGAGGAGAAGTCCATGGGCGCCTTCGCCAAAGGCGGTTCCCGTCCCATTCAGGGCGTGATCCGCGTCGCCCAGCGACCGCCGCGGCCCGGCCTTTGGCTCATGGACACCGTCCCGGACGAGCACTTCATGGGCTTCGGCTACACCAACCCCAACGACACCGAAGGCCTCATGGACCTGATCTCCGCCGGGGCGCAGATCCTCCTCTTTATTACCGGGCGAGGCTCGGTGACCGGCGCGCCTTTGGCCCCCGTCATCAAGATCACGGGCAACACTCAGACTTACGAGCGCATGAAGGACGACATGGACTTCAACGCTGGACGCGTCCTGAGCGGCGAGCTGACCCTGGACGAGGCCGCCCGCGAGTTGGAGTCGCTGGTCGCACGCGTGGCCTCGGGTGAGCCCAGCCGTCCGGAGGCGCTCGGCCACCGCGAGTACTTCATCATGTACAAGCACCAGGACACGCCGCCTCTGCAAGTGGGCTGCCGGGCCTGATGCGGCAGCGCGCGGCTCGTGCCACGAAGAGTTCGCCGCTGCGCCCATGTTAAACTGGCTGTTGGAAGCAGTCGTTGCGTCCTTTTCGCAACCCCGGAGAGATGGCCGAGTGGTTGAAGGCGCACGCTTGGAAAGCGTGTATAGGGGAAACTCTATCGGGGGTTCGAATCCCCCTCTCTCCGCCACCCGTTCAGCACTTCTGACCCCTGTCACGCGCCACACTTACGCGCGTTACGGTTCCGGTCGGCTATAGACGCACTCCGCGCAGCCCCGTAGGCCAGACATTTGCACCTGGGGCAGGCATTCTTGCCTTCGGCCGAGTCCTGTTGTGGTCCTGCCTCTCTTTGTATGGCAGGCATTCTGATGTGGGGCAGGCCTCCAGGTCTCCGGCCAGGTCTTCCCGCCGGCCCGGGCGCCCTTTACCCAACGCCCACTTTCTAACGCAACCGTGTCTCTGTAGGTGCGGACCGATGTGTCCGCCCCCCGCTTATGAGCCGCTCAGTGGTGAGCCGTTCGCGTCCTACACCAGCCGCCTAAGGGATCCGTGACGCCAGCGCCTTGGCCCGCGCTACCGGGTCGTCCGATTCCGGCACGCCCGCAATGCCGGCTACGTATCTTCCCTTGCGGAAGAAACACAGCCGGCCCAGATATTTATCCGTGGCCTGGAACCCTTCGTCCCCCACGGCCACCGGCTTGGCCGTCTCGCCCATCCGCGCGTTGGCCTTCTTCAACACTTCGGCCGCTGACTCCGGCGAGGCCTCCGTCACAATGAACATGCGGCCGTGAGGATACTGTCCCACATATCCCCGCTTCAGCAGGCTCAGGCCGAGCACGCTCTGCGGCACAAGCCGCAGCGTCGCCTCATCCAGCCCCTCGCGCGGAAACCAGGTCAGCAGGTCCGGCAGCTTGGCTTCGCCCGGGATGCGGGTCTCCATGGCGCGTAAGAACTGCCGCAGGATCTCCGTGTGATCCCCCTCGGGATTGGCCGCGATCTCGACGTAATACTTGTCCTTGCAGAACACCCCGCGGCGCGGCATAATTTGGCCCGCCGTGCCGATCTTCTCCACCGGCCGGTTCGGGTCCCGGTTCGCCACAAAGATGCCGTAGGCAAATTCCCCGCCCGCCATCTCCGAGACGTCGAACACCAGCGTCACCCCGTCCTTCTTACAGGTCACGCCGTGCATTCGCACAAAGTCGTAGATGACGTAGCCCTCCGCGTTGCCGTCCATGTACTCAAACAGGTTGTCCGCATCGAAGGTTCGCGCCTCGCCCTCCTGCTGCCACCCCGGCACCAGACTGCAAGAGGGCATCTGGGCCGGCAACAGCACCGCCGCTGCCGCCAGCAAAAAAACCGCCCAAAGAATCCGCATCATCCGAAAACCTCCTGTGCACGCATCAGCCGCTCGGCCACCCGCACCCCGTTGGGGCAGCGCACGGCGCAGGAGCCGCACTCCGCGCAGCGGATGCTCCTGAGCTCGGCGGGCAGCGACTGGTAATTCTCCCGGCCCAGTCCGAACTGGCCGTAACCTTCAGCGTACATCAGGAAGCGCAGCACATCGGACACCGGCATCCCCTTCGGACAGGCGCCCTTGCAGCTTCCGCACATCCGGCAGTAATACGGCCGGATCTCCTCCAGCCGCGCCGCCAGCAGCCTGGCGTCGGCCTCGGTGAACGGCGCGGCCATCGCCCGGAGGTTCTCCTCCAGTTGGTCGTTGTCGACGATGCTCGGAATGATGGTGTCGATGTAAGGATTCTTCAGAACCCACTTGATGGCGGCTACAGCCGCGCCCGTCCGGTTCAGCCGATTTAGCCGGTCGGCGGGCACCTTGTACACGCTCACCGTCGGCCGCACCCCTCCCGCCAGACCCTTCATAGCCACCATGCCGATATTGGCCTTGCGGGCCTGCTCGATCAGCGGCTCAATCCAAGCGTCCATGGTGAAGTTGTAGCTGATCAGGAACACGTCGAAGTGGTTCAGCTTCATCATGGCCGGGATCATTTCGCGGTGACCGTCGTGGAAGCTGACGCCGGCGAAACGGATCTTGCCGTCACGCTTGGCGATGCGCTGCGCTTCCAGCACCTCCTCGTTCACCATCGAAGGCGAACTGCGGCTGTGCAGGTACCACACATCCAGATGATCCGTCTGAAGCTCGCGCAGGCTGGTCTCCAGGTCCGCCAGCGCCGTCCTCCGGTCTTCCGCTTTGGTCTTGCTGGCGATGTAAACCTTGTCGCGATACTTGCGCAGCGCGGCCCCCACCATCCGCTCGTTGTTGCCGCCCTGGTAGACGCGCGCCGTGTCGAAGAAGTTGATCCCCATGTCGGCGGCGCGCTCAATCACGCTCGGGTCGGAGGTGGTCATGCAGCCAAAAGCCATCCGCGTCACGCGCAAACCGGTCTTTCCGAGCGTGCCGTAGGTGAGCTTGTATTCCTGAGCCGCCCCGCGGGCCTGCGGAAGCGCCCGCCCCCCTGGACGAACTGAAGCCAGGGCCGGCCCCGCCAGGCCGGCCCCCAGAAAACTGCGGCGGGACGTGCTGCTCAAGCGAACACCTCCTGCGCACGGCTGATGTTTTCAAACACACGCACGCCGCGCGGACAGCGTACCGTGCAGTTGCTGCAATCGGAGCAGCGCACCGCCGCCACCTCGCGCGGCAACTGCTGGAAGTGCTCGCGCCCCAGCCAGAACTGCCCGTATCCCTCCGCGTACATGAGGTAACGGAGCATGTCCGGCACGGGCAGGCCCTTGACGCACGTCCCCGCGCACTGATTGCACCCGCGGCAGTAGTCGTAGCGGATCTCCTGGAAACGGGCCGCCAAGATCTCCTTGTCCTTCTCCGTGAACGGCTGCGACATGGCCCGGAAGTTCTCCTCCAGTTGATCCATGTCGGTCATGCTGGGGATGGCCGTGTCGATGCCCGGCGTGTTCAGCACCCACTTCAACGCCGCCAGCATCGAGCCGGGTTTCCGCGGAGGCTGCGCCGCGCCTCCCCGGCCCCGCGCCGCCGCCATCACCTTCATGGCGATGATGCCCACACCCGCCTTGTGCGCGGCCTCAATGGCCTGGAGAAGGTCCGCGCCCATCGTATAGTTGACCGCCACCAGAATCACGTCGTGGAATCCCTTCTGCACCAGCGCCGGAATCAACGTCGCCTGGTTGCTATGCGTGCTGACGCCGGCGAAGCGGATCTTGCCCGCCTTCTTTGCCGTCTGCTGCGCGTCCACCAGCTCGTCCGTGATCTGCTCGATGCTGCTCTTGCCGTGCAGGTGCCAGATGTCCACGTAGTCCGTGCCCAGCTCCTTCAGACTGGTATCCAGATGCTCCAGGGCCTGCTGCTTCGTTCCCGCACCGGTCTTGGTGGAAATCACCAGGTTTTTGCGCCGTCCTTTCAGCGCCGCCCCAACCATCCGTTCATTGTTGCCCTGTTGGTAGCTGCGAGCCGTGTCGAAGTAGTTGATCCCCATGTCGGCCGCCCGCTCAATGACCGAGGGGTCTGAGGTGATCATGCACCCAAAGGCCACCCGGGTCACCTTGAGCCCGGTCCGGCCCAGCACGCCATAGCTCAGGCCGCCGGCCTGCAATGCGCCTGAGGCGCTGGTTGTTGGTTGTGGGACAGAGGCAAGGCCGGCCGCAGGCATCAACAGCCCGGCTGCCAAAAAGTCGCGCCGCGAAGATCGTGTCGCCATGGTTACCCTCCAAAAAGAAATCCGGCTGCGATTATCTTTAACCTTTCCGCACGCCGATGTCCTTTTTCATTATACGGAGAACCACGGCGAAACCCGTGTAAACTCTCCCGATCACGGCCACCGAAGCGTAAGCGCCCAAAACATACAAAAGCCGCCTGCGCGCCGCATCTCTGGCCTGCCGCGCGCCGGCGGCTCTTCCATCTCCCCTGTTTCGGACCTAGTCAAATTTCGGTGGATTGGCCGGAACCACCCACAGGTAGATCGTCCGCCCGTTGACCTGCTCGGTCTTGTCCGGCTTCCACTCGCCCATGTCGAAGCTGTGCGAAACGATCCGGGTCCCCGGCTTCAGCTCCCGCAGCAGCTTCGGACGAAGCTTGATGTTCAGCGAAGTCAGCAGGTACAGCGTCACCACGCTGGCTTCCTTGATGTCCGCCTCGAAGAGATCCTCATTGCGGAAGGTCACCAGATTGGTGACCCCGTTCTCCTTGGCGTTCTGCTTCGCCTCCTGAATCCGCTCCGGGTTGATGTCGATGCCCACGCCCCGCACCCCGTAACGCTTGGCGGCAGTCACGACAATGCGGCCATCGCCGCATCCCAGGTCGTACACCACATCGCCCTTGTGGACGTTGGCCAGCTTCAGCATGGCGTCCACTACTTCCTGCGGCGTGGGAACATAGATCACGTCCGGCTCCCTTAACTGCTTTGTCTCCTGCGCCGCCGCCGGCCCCGCGCCGAGCGAAAGCGCCAGCGCCAAACTCAATGCCGTAGCCAAAAACTTCATGGACAGTCCTCCTTCCAAGTTCAAAAAAACCGCCGGAGTCCCAGCGCCTTTCGCCGGGCCCCGGCTCCAAACACTCCGAAGCAACCAGAATACACCCGGGCCCACGTCCCTCACCACCAGACCGCAATACGGAGGTCCGTGTCCGGTTCAGGCGCATGGCAGCTCACGCCGGCTGCCAGCGTGAGGGTTCGGCCTCCGCAAACGGGCGGCTGTCTCCTCCAGCTTCCATTCACTCGGCGCTCGCGCCCCTCCTCAGCCCTCCGCCGCGGCTGAGTCCTCGCTGAACGGGTCGATCCGGTAGTCACGCTCCACGTATTCGAAATAGTCGAAATCGGCCGGGCAGCGGGCTCCGGACATGTCCTGGCAGCAAACCCCGACAAAGGCGCCCGTGAAGTTCGGAGTCCCGGGAGCGGCAGCTTCATCCGACAGGATGCTGGCATCGAGCGGGCCGGGCATTCGGCGCCAGTCGCTTCCGGGAAGGCGGTAAGCGAAATACAGGCGTTCGAAGTCCACCTCCACCCTCAGTTCCACCGGAACGCCGTCCGGAATCAGCTCGGGCGGGCTGAAAGCGTCCGACTGAAGCTGATCCGGCAGACAAGACATCACCCGGATGTGCTTACCCAATTCTTTGTCACGCGAGACATAAAGGTAATGAAACTTGCCGCTGTTGTAGTAACAGACCAGTCCGGCCATCTGTTGGAAGTTGTCCGGCTCGAATTCCATCTTGGTGGCCGCGCTGAAGCAGTGAGATTGCCAGCGCCGCGCCACCAAGGCTTGCCGGAACAGGCTGCCAATGGTCTCCCGCCCGTACAGGCGCAGGTAGCCAGGCCGAGCGCTCAGGCTGAACAGCTCTTCCGGCCAGGGAGACCGGAGCCATTGGAAGTCCGGCGGCAACTCCGGGCTGTCGAAATCCTCGCGGGGCGGCCGGCTCGGAAAGATGTGCGGGGCCAGCGCGGGCGCGGGCGTCTCCGTGTACGGAATTCCGGCGCCATCGGCGGTGCGCAGCCATCCGTCCTCCGACCAGACCATCCTCTGGATCGCGGTTTCGCGCCCCAGCGTGCAGCGGCCCCGGTTGCGCAGCGGCCGTCCGCAGAGATGAACCATGTACACTTCCCCCTGCTGTGTCTCCACGAGGTCCGCATGTCCGGCCCGTTGGAGCTCCACGTCGGGACGATGCCGCGAGGTCAGAATGTAGACATCGGGGTGCAGCTCGTAAGGTCCGGTGAGTTTCCGGGACCGGGCCATGGTCACCGCATGCCCCCAACCGGTTCCGCCCTCGGCCACAAGCAGATAGTAGTACCCGCCGCGCTTGTACAAATGCGGCCCTTCGGTAAATCCAATCGATGTGCCTTGAAAGACCAAGTGAACCGGTCCAATCAGTTTCTTCTTTGTAGGACAGTACTCCTGCAATACGATCCCCGCGAAGCGGTTGCGGCCCGGCCGGTGATCCCACAGCATGTTCACCAGGTACTTCCGGCCATCGTCGTCATGAAACAACGACGGGTCAAAACCGCTGCTGTTGAGGTAGACCGGATCCGACCACTCACCGTCGATCGTGGGGCTAGTGACAAGATAGTTATGAAAATCCCGTAGCGAGCCACCCGTGACACCCGCTTGAGTCGTGCGCCCGTAGCGCTTTACGTCCGTATACACAAGCCAGAACAGACCGTCGGCATAACTTAGGCACGGCGCCCAGACGCCGCACGAATCCGGGTCCCCGAGCAGGTTGAGCTGGCTGGCGCGGTTGAGGGGACGGACCGCCAGGCGCCAGTGAACCAGGTCCCGCGAGTGGTGGATCTGGACGCCCGGGTACCATTCGAAGGTGGACGTCGCAATGTAGTAGTCGTCCCCCACACGCACGATGGAGGGGTCTGGATTGAACCCCGGTAGAATTGGGTTTTTTATGACACGTTTTGAATCCGCCATTTTCAGACTCGCTCCTGTTTGTATTCCCGAACCACCGTCCACAGCACTGCCGCGCCCACCAGAAGCACCGAGCCCGTCCGAAGCGCGTCTCGAGGTTCTCTTGGAGCGTTTGCGCGAAGATAAAATCTCCCTGCCAGACACCATTAAAGGGGGGCCACCAACCGTGGAGGCCGTGGCCGACATGCTGGACGTACGAATGCTGTTCTCAGCGCTCGTAGACGCCGACTTTGTTGCCACAGAGGCGCATTTCAACCCGGAGAAGAGCCGGCTGCGAATGAACGCCGCGCCGCTAAATGTGGCTAACCTACGGGCTCGTTTGGCCTGGCACCTCGAAACGATACGGGCCCGATCACCAGCAACTAGCGCCGTGAAGGCGATGAGGGAGGATCTCCTGTCGGCCTGCGTGCAAGCCGCAGAGTGGTCCCCGGGGATATTCACTCTTACGGCGCCCACCGGATCCGGGAAGACGTTGGCAATGCTCAGATTTGCCCTAGAACACCTGGAACGCCACGGCCAACGCAGGATCGTGGTGGTGCTCCCTTATCTGAGCATCATCGAACAGACGGCTTCGGTCTATCGCGCCGCCTTGAGCGCTTCCTCGGAACTCGTGCTCGAGGATCATTCCCTGGCTGGTTGGGACGAGCGGGAGACGGAGACCGATATCGCGGTGGCTGGCTCTGATACACATCTGCCGCTGCCGCCGAACTCTAGGG